>NZ_CP032405.1:0-342500 GCF_016806065.1 Rhizobium rosettiformans | reverse complement strand
GCCATGACGGTGAGGGCTGCCGCTTCAAGCGTTGCCGGCATCTTGTCATTGACCGTCTCGACGGCGGCGAGCACCGCGACCTTGGGCTCGGCCACGCCCAGCATATGCATGAGATCCACGGCGTTCTGGCAGATGTCGCGCTTGTGCTCGAGCGTCGGCGCTATGTTGATCGCCGCGTCCGTGACGATCAGCAGCTTGGAATAGGCGGGCACATCCATGACATAGACATGGCTGACGCGGCGCTCGGTCTTGAGCCCCGAGCCGCTGCCGACGACCGCGCCAAGCAATTCGTCTGAATGCAGGCTGCCCTTCATCACCGAGCCGACCTTGCCGGCGACGGCGAGTTCGACCGCGAGGGCTGCCGCCGCATGGCTGTGTTCGGTGTTGAGCATTTCCAGCCCGTCGATCGAGATGCCGGCCTTTTCGGCGGCCGCGCGGATCTTTGCCTCCGGGCCAATCAAGATCGGCTCCAGCAAGCCCTCGTCGCGGATCTCGACCGCTGCCTCGATCGCTTCCGGCGAGCAGGGGTGGACCAGCGCCGTCTTCACCATCGGCAGGCCGCGGGCCTCGGCGACAATGGCATCGAAGCGGTCGTGGCGCTGCAGCGAAACGTCCGGCGGCAGGTTCTCCGACCAGCTGATGCGTTCAATCGGCGCCCGCACGCGGGCCTTGCCGGCAAGTACCGGCTCGCCATTCTGGTTGACGCAACGGGTGTCGAAGATGAGTGTCCGGCCGTCGCTTTCCTTCTTCATCAGGGTGACGGTTGCGGTGATCCGATCCCCTGTCGCGATTTCCTTCCAGAATTCCAGATCCTGACCGAGATAGACGGTGCCGGGGCCGGGTAGGCGCGTGTCCAACACGGCGGAGATCATGCCGGCCGGGATCAGCGACTGGCCAAGCGGCACTGGATTTCTATCGCCGGAGAGGGCTGCAAAGAGTTCGATGTCATCGGGGCCGATGATCCGTGTCAGGCTTGCCGCATCGCCGAGTTTCAGCTCGTCGAAGGTGCGGTTGGTGAGGATTGGTCTTTCCATGTCGCTTTCGTCTTCCATTCTCGAACCGTCCTCCCCCGATCCGTCCATCCTACGGCAGGCCTGCTTTACCAGCATGACCACCCTTGGCGGGCAATCTCTAGGGCTAGGGAAGGCCTGTCCTTGACTTGGGTCAAGGGCGCAATGTGGGTGGGGCGACACCTCTCCCCTTGTGGGAGAGGATGGAAAATCGAAGGCTTAGGCGAGCGCAAGCCGCCTAAACTTCAGATTTTCCCGGTGAGGGGATCGGTGATGGTAGCACGACGAACGGACCCCCTCACTTGCGATTTCTGATGTTTAGGCGGCTTGCGCTCGCCTAATTCATCGAAATCGCTTTCTCCCCCACCAAGGAGGAGAAGAGGTCACCCCCACCTGTCCCGCCAGGCCGGTAACGCATCCGCGTAAGGCAGGGCCACCGCCTCATACACCCCGCGCGCAATCGCCCGAGCGGTCACCAGCGTTGCGAGATGGCAGAGTTCCATCAAGTCCGCCGCGCCATTGCTCTGGCGCTTGCCCGTCGAGGCCGAAAACATCGTGTCTCCGTCCAGCGGCAGATGCGCCGGGAGGACGGCGCGGGCGAGGCCGTCATGGGCCGAGAGCGAGAGGCGATGAAGTTCTGGCTTTGAGACAGCGCAATCGGTCACGACGGCGCCGATCGTGGTTGCCGTCAGTCGCAGCCCCTTGATGCGCAAGGCCCGATCTTCGACGGTCACATGAGCGGGCTGGCCGAGGCCGCCGAATTCTTCCCCCTCCTCGAAAGGGGCAGCCCAGAAATGCGGACCATCGCCAACCGTGACTGAACCCATGGCATTGACGGCCACCAGCGCTCCGATTGTGTGTCCCGAGGACGAAATGGCGCTGGCCGAGCCGAGGCCGCCTTTGAAATTGGCGGTCGTCGCGCCCGTTCCTGCGCCAACAGTGCCGAGCGGGAAGGCGCCTTTCGCCGCGCTCTTAAAGGCCTGATAGCCGAGATCGCGATAGGGCGCATGCAGGCCCCAGTTCTTGTTGCCGCCATTGAGCAGGTCCATCAGGATCGCCTGCGGCACGATTGGCACCCGCACGGAGCCAACGGCAAAGCCGCGGCCCGCAGCGCGCAGGCCCGACTGCACGCCGCCTGCCGCATCCAGCCCGAAGGCCGAGCCGCCTGAGAGCACGAAGGCATCGACCTGTTGCACCGTCATCGAGGGATCGAGCAGCGTCACGTCGCGTCCACCGGGCGCGCCGCCGAGCACGGTGCCGGATGCGGTCGCCGGTTCGTCGAAGACAATCACGGTGACGCCGGAGCCGAGGGCAAAGTCTGTCGCATGGCCGACGGTCAGGCCGTCGATGTCGGTCAGGAGGTTGAGCGGGCCTTGGGGCATGGGGATGTCTCCGGATGTGTGGGCGGAGAGTGGCGGGGGTGGGCGACAAGATCAAGGCGGTTTGGGTGAGTAAGCTGATCGGCTCAAAGCCTGTGCCGTGCGCTATGGCCTCTCATCCGCCTCCTGAACCTGTCGAAGGGCGGCACCTTCTCCCCGCAAGCGCGGGGAGAAGGCCGAAACGTGCACCGCGCGTGCCTCCCTCTCCCGACTGCGGGGAGAGGGTAGGGTGAGGGGCAAAACTCCGGGCCCTCGTCGCGAGCGAACCGCCGCTGTCCGGAAAGGGAAGTATGGAACAACCGCGACCCGCCCACATTTGCTTCCCGCGTCCCGGTTGACGCACGCGCCTTGCAACGCGATGTAGCCTCAACACCAACGATCAGGATCTTGCCCATGCAGCAGCTCAAGCGCCATCTCACCCGCATCGTCTCGGTCGCCGAAGCCCGCGTCTGGCTGACCGCGTTGGTGGCGGCGCTTTTTGCCTATCTGCTGTTCGAACTGACGGGGGAAGTGCTGGAAGGCGAGACGCGTGCCTTCGACGAGAGCGTGCTGCTCATGCTGCGCGATACCTCCGACGTCGGCATGCCGGTCGGTCCCGCCTGGCTCACCAAGGTGATGGTCGACATCACGGCGCTTGGCGGCGTGACCGTGCTGACTCTGCTCGTGACCCTGGTCGTCACCTATCTGGCTCTGCGTCGAAAATTTCGCACCGCTGCCTTCGTCACCGTTTCGATCCTCGGCGGCTGGGCCTTGAGCAGCGCGATGAAGCTTGGGATCGCCCGGCCGAGGCCTGAAGTCGTGCAGCATCTGGTCGAGGTGTCGGACATGAGCTTTCCGAGCGGCCACGCCATGCTGTCGGCGATCACGTACCTGACACTCGGCGCCATGCTGTCCCGGCTCGAGGAGCAGCCGTCGCTGCGCTATTTCTTCCCGGCCGTCGCGGTTTTCCTGACCCTGATCATCGGCCTCAGCCGCATCTATCTCGGGGTGCATTACCCGACTGACGTGCTCGGTGGCTGGGCGGCGGGAACGGTCTGGGCCTGTGCCAGCTGGTTCGCGGCGCGCTGGATATTGGGGCGGCCAAGCGGGCGCTGACGCGCCCGCTCATGCCCTCAATGCTTCAGCGCCTTCGGATCGAGCGCATCGCGGATTGCGTCGCCGATGTAGTTGACGCTCAGCACCGTCAGCGAGATCGCAAGGCCCGGCCACAAGACGCGGGACGGGTTGATCTGCAGGAAGTTGGCGCCGTCGAACAGTAGCCGGCCCCAGGTGGGAAAGTCCGGCGGGAAGCCGAGCCCCAGGAATGAGAGCGCGGATTCAGTGATGATGGCGGTGGCGATGCCGAGCGTCGCCGAGACCATGATCGAGGACATCACATTGGGCAGGATGTGCTTGATGATGATGCGGTGTTCGCGCATGCCGCTCGATTTCGCCGCCAGGATGAATTCCTGGCTTTTGATTGCCAGCACGTCGCCTCGCACGATGCGGGCCGTGTGCATCCAGCTGGTGATGCCGATGACGAAGACGATCAGGATGAAAATGCCGGTTTCCGGGCCGAAGGCGGTGCGCAACGTGTCGCGGAACAGCATGATGATCACCAGCAGCAGCGGCAGGAGCGGCAGCGCCAGGAAGAGGTCGGTCAGACGCATCAGCGGGCCGTCGAGCTTGCGGGAGTAGCCCGAGAGCACGCCGACCAGGGTGCCGACGACCAGGGCCAGCAGCATGGCCGCCATGCCGACGGCAAGCGAGATCTGGCCACCGGCGAGAACCTGGGCCAGCATGTCGCGGCCAAGGTTGTCTGTGCCGAAGGGATGCTCCCAGGATGGCCCCTGGTTCTTGGCACGGATGTCGAGTTTCGCCGGATCGATCGTGTGGATGTAGGGGCCGATGAAGACGGCGGCGACGATGAAGACGAAGACGATCAGGCCGGCAACGCCGCCCTTGTGAGCTCGGAACTGTCGCCAGAGCATGGGCCAGAAGCTGCCGCTCTGAGGTCTTGTCTGTGGAGCCGGTGCACCGGTTGTTGCGATTGCGGCATCACTCATAGCGGATCCTCGGATCGAGTATGCCGTAGAGAACGTCGGCAATCAGGTTGAAGAGCACGATCAGGATCGCGAAGATGAAGGTCAGGGTCTGCACGAGCGGGATATCGGCGCCCTGGATCGCGGTGATCAGCAACTGCCCCAGACCATTCACGCGGAAGACCTGCTCGGTGATGATGGCCCCGGAGAAGATCGTGGGGACGCCGAGCGCGATCACAGTCACGACCGGGATCAGGCTGTTGCGCAGGACATGCACGAGCAGCACGATCTTTTCCTTGACGCCTTTGGCACGCGCCGTGCGGACATAATCCATGTTCAGGTTGTCGAGCATGGAGGCGCGCACGAAGCGGCTGATCTGGGAGACGTTGAAAAGGGTCAACACCAGGACAGGCAAGAACATCTGCTTCACCTGGAGCACGAAGCTGTCCCAGCTGTTGACCACCAGTGTGGTGTCGTAGATCGACGGGAACCACTGCAGCCAGGAGGAGAAGACGACGATCAGCAGGACGCCGGTGAAGAAGGTCGGCACGGAGTAGCCGACCATCGAGACGAAGGTGCCGATCTGGTCGAACCAGGAATACTGGCGATAGGCGGAGATGACGCCGATCGGGATCGCGATCAAAACGCCGAAGAGGTAGGAGAGACCGACGACCCAGAGTGTCTGTGGCAGACGCTGGACGATCAGGTCGACCACGGGGCTGCGAGTCGCCCAGGAAAGCACGCGCATGCGCTCGCCGGAGCCGACGGTGATGCCGGTGATCTGTTCGAAGATGTTCAGCGGTTCATTGATGAAGAACTGCTGCAGCCATTTGAAATAGCGAATGATGAAGGGCTGATCGAGGCCCATGGCCAGCCGGATCTGCTCGCGCACTTCGGGCGGAATGGTCAGCGGCAGGTCGCCCAACGGGTCGCTCGGTGCGAGGTCGAGCAGGGCAAAAATTATGAAACTGATGGCCAGTAGCGTCGGGACTGCAAACAGCAGTCGCCGCACGGTGAAGGTGAACATCGGCTGGTCTCCAGACTGTCGGCAACAATGCGGGTGACGGGCCTGCCGACAGGGCAGACCCGTCACCTATGGCATTACTTCGCGCGCGACCAGTCGGCGACGTTCCAGAGTTCCGAATCCCAGGCGTTCATCTTCACGCCGAGAAGCGTGTTGTTGACAGCCGAGGGCTGACCGCGGTGGATCAGCGGGATCTGGGCGACATCGTTGGAGAGCATGTCGTTCAGCTTCTTGGCAATCTCGGCACGCTTTTCAAGCTCGCCGGTCTGGCCGAGCTCCTTCACGAGCGCATCATATTCCGGGTTGCAGTAGCGGACGATGTTTTCACCCTGCCAGCCGGTGGCCGGGCTCGGGATCTTGTCGCACATCCAGCCGGCCATGTACTTCTCGGGGTCGGTGCCGTCGAAGTTGTTGGTGTACATCTGGATGTCGGCCATGAACTTCTGGAAGGTGTCCGGAGAGGCCGGGTCACCGCCGAAGAAGACGGAAGCCGAGATGTTGCGCAGTTCGACGGACACGCCGATCTGGCTCCACATGTCCTTGACCAGCGCCTGGGTGCCCTGGCGGACGGAGTTGGTCGAGGTCTGGTAGAGGAAGGAGAGCTTGACGCCGTCCTTCTCGCGGATGCCATCCGAGCCCATCTTCCAGCCGGCATCTTCGAGCAGCTTGTTGGCGCCCTCGATGTCCTGCGTCAGGCACCAGTCGACGGCGGTCGAGACATAAATGTCCGGAGCGGGCAGGATGTTGCAGGTCGGCTGACCGTTCGGGCCGTAGCCAGCCTCATCGATGATCTCGCGGTCGATGGCGATCGAGAGCGCGCGGCGAACGGCCGGGTCTGACAGGGCCGGATGCGGTCCAGCCTCCTTGGTCGAGCGCTTGTCGCCGAGCGAGGGATCGACGCCGTAAGGATTGATGTCGATACGTTCGACTTGCGTGCCGAAGGCGACTTCGATCTTGCCCTTGCCGGCGGCCATCATCTGCTCGAGGATCTCGGGCTCGACCTGCATGTTCCAGGCGTAGTCGAATTCGCCGGTCTCGAGAACCGAGCGCGCTGCGGATGCTGCGTCACCGCCACCCTTCAGGGTGACCGAGGCGAATGCAGGCTTGGCGGCATCGCGGTAATTGCTGTTGGCTTCGAAGGTCACGACGTCGTTCGGCTTGAACTCCTTGACGACGAAGGGGCCGGTGCCGATTGGGCCGAAGTTGGCCGAGGTGCATTCCGGTGCCTTGGCGCCGAGGCAATCCTTGAACTGGGCCGCCTGGATGATCGGCGACTGGGCGCCGACAAAGGCGCTGTAAGGATAGGGCTTGGCTTCGGAGAAGGAGACCTTGATGGTGGAGGCATCAACGGCTTCCACATTGGTCACGCCTTCGAAATAGGCGCCCTGGGCGCAGCCGCCGTCCGGCGCCGTGCAATATTTCCAGGTGAAGATTGCGTCTTCGGCCGTAACGGCCGAGCCGTCAGACCATTTCAGATCGGGCTTCAGCTTCCAGGTGATGCTCTTGAGGTCTTCGGCCACGCCGCCATTTTCGACGGTCGGAATTTCGGTGGCGAGCATCGGCACCAGTGCGCCGGTCTCGTCGTAGCGGGCGAGCGGCTCGATGACCATCGAGGCGGCGTAAACTTCCTTGGTGCCCCCCGACAGATACGGGTTCATCGTCGAAACGGCCTGCCAGAAGATGATCTTCAGGTCGCCGTCCGTGCCGCGTTCGGCCATTGCCGGCGCTGCCGTCAGCGCGAAAGCGGCAGCCGACGCCGCCAGCATCAATTTGCGAGTGTTCATGTGCTCATTCCCCATTATTTTTGTTTGCAGGCATGATGGAAGACCGATCTGCCGGCCAGCGATGTGGCCAGCCCATTCGTTAAATGTCAACCACCTATCTTCTTGGTATTGCAGGAAAGTTTTTCAATTTTTAGCGCTCAGCAGAGTCGCGAAATGCGTTCCCGGACAGCCTGGTTTCTGTCGGGTTGGCTAAAATTTAGGCCATGTAATCACAAGCCTATTTTCCATGCAAGACGGAATTTTGCGGCTTGCCAAAGCTACGCATCGCGGCACAGTATGCGCGAAATCCTGCGGGGAACAACGACAAAAAGAGGTTACTTCATGCCAGTGCTCAACCGCGCCAGCGAACTCCAGCCAGAAGTCGCTGAGTGGCGCCGCCATCTGCACCAGAATCCGGAACTCCTGTTCGACGTGCATGGCACAGCTGCCTTCGTGGCGGAGAAGCTCAAGGAATTCGGCTGCGACGTCATCGAAACGGGGATCGGTCGCACCGGCGTGGTCGCGATCATCAAGGGCAATCGCGGCGAGGGGCCGGTCGTCGGCTTCCGTGCCGATATGGACGCCCTGCCGATCCACGAAATGTCCGGCAAGCCCTGGGCCTCCAAGACGCCCGGCAAGATGCATGCCTGCGGCCATGACGGCCACACGGCCATGCTGCTGGGTGCGGCCAAGTATCTTGCCGAGACCCGCAATTTCCGCGGTTCGATTGCCGTGATCTTCCAGCCGGCCGAAGAAGGAGGTGGCGGTGCCCGCGAGATGGTCGCCGATGGCATGATGGAGAAATTCGGCATTCGCCAGGTCTATGGCATGCACAATCACCCTGGCATGGCGGTCGGCACATTTGCCACCAAGAAGGGCGCGGTCATGGCCGCTGCCGATCAGTTTGACATCGTGGTGGAAGGTCGCAGCGGCCATGCCGCGCAGCCGCACAAGAGCGTCGACCCGGTGCTTGCCGCAGCACAGGTGGTGGTGGCGCTGCAGTCGATTGCCGCCCGCGAGACGGATCCACTCGGTTCCGTGGTGGTCACCGTGACCAAGATCCATGGCGGCGATGCGTATAACGTCATTCCCGATGCCGTCACCTTGTCCGGTACCGTGCGTACGCTGATGCCGGAAATGCGCGACATCGCCGAGGCTCGCATCGGTGAAATCGCCACCGGAGTGGCCATGGCCATGGGTGCCAAGGCGACGCTGCGCTATCACCGCGGCTATCCCGTCACCATCAACCATGAACCGGAGACCGAGTTCGCGCTCGATATCATGCGCAAGGTGGCCGGCAATCATGCCGTCAGCGATACCTTCCCGCCGGCGATGGGTGCGGAGGATTTCTCCTATATGCTCGAAGCGCGGCCCGGCTCTTTCGTCTTTATCGGCAATGGCAACACGGCCAACCTGCACAACTCGGCCTATGACTTTAACGACGAGGTGATTCCCTACGGCATTAGCTACTGGGTGACGCTTGCCGAAACGGCACTCGCCGCCTGATTACACGACCACATCTCGACACAGATAAAAACAGGGGAACGGGATATGGCTGTAGTGGAACAGGCAACAGAAGCAAGCAGGGCGCCGGTGCTTTCGGTGCGGGGTCTGACGACCTCGTTCAGGGTCGGAACCGAGTGGAGGTCTGTGGTGCGAAACATGGATCTCGACGTCGCCTCGGGAGAGACCGTGGCGATCGTCGGCGAATCGGGGTCGGGCAAGAGCGTGACCTCGCTGTCGATCATGCGGCTCCTGCCGGAATTGACGAGCCGCATCGCGGGGAGCGTCAAACTGGAGGGGCGCGAGCTTCTGACGCTCGATGCCGAGCAAATGCGCCAGGTGCGCGGCAACCAGATCTCGATGATCTTCCAGGAGCCGATGACCTCGCTCAACCCGATCTTTCCGATCGGCAAGCAGATCGCCGAGGCCATCACGTGCCATCGCGACATCTCCAATTCCGAGGCGAAGACCGAGGTGTTGCGGCTGCTCGACCGCGTCCGTATTCCGAATGCGAAGAACCGCTTCGATGAATATCCGCACCAGTTTTCCGGCGGCATGCGCCAGCGCGTGATGATCGCCATGGCGCTTGCGTCTCGGCCGAAGCTGCTGATCGCCGACGAGCCGACCACCGCGCTTGATGTCACCATTCAGGGTCAGATCCTCGACCTGATCAAGACGCTTCAGGACGAGGAGGGCATGGCGGTGCTCTTCATCACCCATGACATGGGAGTGGTGGCTGAAGTGTCGGACCGGACCATCGTCATGTTCCGCGGCGAGGCCGTGGAAACGGGGACGACGGACGACATCTTCAATCGTGGCCACCATCCCTATACCCGCGCATTGCTGTCCGCCGTTCCTAAGCTCGGATCCATGGGCGGGCGGGAGCGGCCGATGCGTTTCCCGGTCATCGATATCAAGACCGGGGCCACGCTGGTGCCGGAGGCGGAAGCCGGAGTTCCGGAAAAGGCGAGCCAACCACTGCTGGAGGTGAAAAACCTCACCACCCGCTTCGACATCCGGTCGGGCCTGTTCGGGCGCAAGAGCGGCGCGGTTCATGCGGTCGAAAACGTCTCCTTCAGCCTCAAGCCGGGCGAAACCTTGTCCCTGGTCGGCGAATCGGGTTGCGGCAAGTCCACAACGGGCCGCTCGATCACCCGGCTGGTTGAGCCGACTTCGGGTCAGATCACGGTTGACGGCTACAATGTTGGCAGCCTCGACGAGGCTTCGCTCCGGCGTATGCGTCGCAGCATCCAGATGGTCTTCCAGGATCCCTTCGCCAGTCTCGATCCGCGCATGAGCGTAGGGCAGGCGGTGATGGAGCCTTTCGTTGAACACAAGCTCGGTTCGAAAGCCGAAGCACGCGAAAAGGCCGCAGACCTTCTGGAGCGGGTGGGGCTCTCGGCCGACATGATGCCGCGTTATCCACATGAGTTCTCTGGCGGTCAGCGCCAGCGCATCGCGATTGCCAGGTCGCTGATGCTTGATCCGAAGATCATCGTCGCGGACGAAGCGGTTTCGGCGCTTGACGTCTCGATCAAGGCGCAGGTCTGCAATCTACTGCTCGATCTGCAGCAGAGCTTCAACCTCGCCTATCTCTTCATCAGCCATGATATGGCCGTCGTGGAGCGGGTCAGCCACCGGGTCGCCGTGATGTATCTCGGCGAGATCGTCGAAATCGGTCCGCGTCAGGCCGTCTTCGACAATCCGCAGCATCCCTATACCAAAAAGCTGATGGCGGCGGTGCCTGTGCCGGACCCGGCGCGACGCAAGCTCAAGCGCAATCTGTCGACCGACGAGATAAAGAGCCCCATTCGGCCCGTGGGTTACCAACCACCGGCGCGCCAGTACCGGGAGGTAAGCGAGGGGCATCTCGTTCAGGTGTGAGAGACTTTGCCTGCTTGCCTTTTTCCCATGCTCTGAGGTGGGTGCTTACGGGGCGGGCGCGTTGCCGAAGCCGACAAGGGTCACGTGTGCCGTCCACTCATATTTTGTCGCGTCGATGATCTGTGGACGCGGGTGGGCGAAGCCGTGGTGGAGCAGGGGGAAACACCGCGTTATGCTTTCGCCCGGAGCCAGAACCTGATCATGACGGAGGGTGCCGCGATAGGCGGTACCGGCTCTTTCCGCCTGTTGTCCGATCAGGTCAAAGGCAATGCGGTTGACCATGTCGCCAGAAGAATTGGTGAGTGTTGCGGCCAGCGGCAGGGCCGGATCGAGACAAGTCTCGCCGTCGGCTCCGACATCCACTGTGACGGCAGACACAGCACTTCTCTGGCTGCGCGACTGATCGTCGCTGAAGATCCAAATCACGGTGCCGATGACAGCGATTACGCCGGTCAGCGCGATCGCCCAGGGGCGGCGCCTGAGGTATAGCTCTATCAGCAGCAAGGCTACGGCGGCCGTAACGACAAAAGCCATCAGGACAAGTCTGCTTCGATTACATGTTCCATCTCATAAAGATAAGGTCCGAAACAAGAAAGGCAACCTTGCGCGGCGTGCCTTGGAGTTGCCGCTTGCCTCCGCTAGGCATGCAGCACTAACGTTCCAATCCAGACTCTGACGCAGACAGGTGCATCATGCTGATTTCGCTCTATCAAATGCAGCCGCTTTCCGGTGATGTTCCGGGCAATATCGGCAAGATCGCGCAAGCTGCGATGGCGGCGGCGGAAATGGGCGCGGAGCTTCTGGTCACTCCCGAACTCGGCACCAGTGGATATGCACTCGGTGCGCAGTTCGAAGAGCTGGCGGAAGGGCGCGACGGTTCGATCGTTGGGGCGCTCACGGAAATTGCGGTTGATTGCGGTTTGGCGATCTGCGCAGGCTTCCCCGAGCGCGACGGCAGCCAAGTGTTCAACTCGTCTGTGCTCGTTCGGCCTGACGGCAGCACGGAATTCTATCGCAAGAGCCATCTCTATGGCGACGGCGAACGGGCTGCTTTCGTGCCAGGCTCGGAGGCGCCACATGTCTTCGATCTGAATGGTATCAAGACCGGCATGCTGATCTGCTACGATGTCGAATTCCCGGAGAATGTGAGAACGCTGGCGCTCGCCGGTGCCGAATTGATCCTCGTTCCGACCGCGTTGCCGGAAGGCATCATCAGCCGACGGGTGGCCGATACGGTTGTGCCGACACGCGCCTTCGAGAATGGCGTCTTCGTCGTCTATGCCGATCTCTGCGGAGAAGAAAATGGGCTCACCTATGGCGGTCGGTCAGTCATCCTCGGGCCGGATGGCGACGAGCTGGCGCGGGCCGGCATGCGCGAAACTCTACTTGTCGCGGAAATCGATCCCGCCGCCTATGACGACGCCCGGGCGCAAAACCCCTATCTCACCGACCGTCGGCCGGGCCTTTATCGCCTCGGCTGAGATTGCGCATTGCAGCGGCAGCTTCGGCCTCCTACATCACGGCTGTTGATGAAGGAGGTCTCCGATGATTTTCGACGCTGCCCTGATGTCGCTGCGCAATCTGTTTGCCCCGGAGACCCGCACCGTCTTCTGGAAGACGCTCGGCCTCACGATCCTTGTTTTGATCGGCCTTTGGTTCGGGCTGCGCGAGACTTTCATCGCTTTCATCATGCCCCTCATCCAGGGCGTCGTCCCGGAACTGCCGGATTGGGCGGGCTGGCTGACCTTCATCTTCGGCATTCTGGCCAGCATCGGGCTGGCACTTGGTCTTGCGCTGTTACTATCGCCGGTTACCGCGATCATCGCCGGTCTGTTTCTCGACGATGTCGCAGAAGTCGTCGAGAAGCGCGACTACCCCAGCGATCCGTCCGGCACGGCGATGCCGATGGGCCAGGCGATCGTCGCCTCGATCAAGTTCTTCGGCGTGGTCATCGTCGGCAATCTCTTCGCGCTGATGCTGCTCTTCATCCCGGGCATCAACATCATCGCCTTCTTCCTGGTGAACGGTTACCTGCTCGGTCGGGAATTCTTCGAGTTCGCTGCCATGCGCTTCCGGAGTGTCGAAGAGGCGAAGCTCTTGCGTTCGCGGCATTCCGGCACGGTGTTCATGGCGGGCCTCGTGATCGCGCTTTTCCTGGCCGTGCCGATCGTCAACCTACTCACGCCTTTGTTCGCCGCCGGTCTGATGGTGCATCTGCACAAGGCGCTCGCCGCGCGGGATGGCGCTCGCTCGGTGAGCGCTACTCCTCGGCCGCGTTGAAGACCTGCGGCGGCAGTTCGACCAGCGGGGCAGGCACGTCACAGGTCTTTTCCGGCGACTTGCAGATATCGGCGATCACGCATTTTTCACATTCGGGGCGCCGTGCCTTACAGCAGTAGCGCCCGTGCAGGATCAGCCAGTGATGGGCGTGGAAGAGGTATTCTTCGGGGATGATCCGCATCAGGATCTCCTCGATCTCGTCCGGAGTCTTGCCGGGCGCGAGCTTGATGCGGTTGCCGATCCTGAGAATATGCGTATCGACGGCCATGGTCGGGATGCCGAAGGCCATGGACATCACGACGTTCGCCGTCTTTCGCCCGACCCCGGGCAGCGTCACCAGTTCCTCGCGTGTGCGTGGCACTTCGCTTCCGAAGTCGTCCACCAGCTTCTGAGAGAGCGCGATAACGTTTTTTGCCTTGTTGCGGAAAAGCCCGATGGTCTTAATGTATTCGCGGACCTTTTCCTCGCCCAAAGCCAGCATCTTTTCCGGCGTGTCGGCCACCTTGAAGAGGGCGCGGGTCGCCTTATTTACGCCAGCGTCGGTCGCCTGAGCGGACAGTGCCACGGCAACGACCAGCGTGAACGGGTTGACGTGTTCCAGCTCGCCCTTTGGCTCCGGCCTCTGGATCGAGAAGCGGCGAAAGATCTCCTCCAGTTCGGCCCGCGAATAGGCTGTGCGACGGCGTGTCGCCGGCTTGCGACGGGTCGCAGGATTTGACTTTTTCAAAGTTTGGGTGCTGGATTTCGGCTTCGCTTCAGTCATGGAAAACCTATAGTCGGGCGCGGTGATGGAAGGCAATCTCGAGCAGGCGGCAGATCAGCCGATTTTCGCAGCGGAACTGACACCCTACCGGTCGCTTGGCCGCAAGGGGTATCGCATCCTCTTCGCCGTCACCGGAACCGTGTGCCTCCTCCACGCGGTCTTCTTCATGGCGACCGGGGCATGGCCAATCGGATTGTTCTTCGGGCTCGACTTCCTGCTGCTCTATGGTGCCTTCTGGCTGAACTACCGTGCGGCCCGAGCCCGTGAAGAGGTGACGGTGTCTCGCACCAACCTGTCGATCCGCAAATTCACGCCGGCGGGCCGGATGACCGAACACACCTTCAAGACGCTCTGGGCGCGGTTTTTCGTGCACCGCCATGATGAGTTTGGCATCACATCAATGGTGGTGAGCGGCGAGGGCCGAGGTACTGATGTCGGCTCCTTCCTCAACCCGGATGATCGCGAAAGCTTTGCCAAGGCCCTCACTGGGGCACTTGCGACGGCCAAGCAGCGGATCTGAGTGCCTGACATCGGCGCAAGAAACGGGTGGCGCTCAAGGCTTGCCCGTGATGAAGTCCTGCTCAGATTGAGGATTTCGCCATGACGCTTGCGCAACAGATCGACCTTTCCGGCTCTACCGACATCACGCCTGATGGCTCTGACTATGAGACCGTGCGGCGGGTGATCGAGATGCTGACGCTCGACTATCAGAGCCAGCCATCGCTGGAGGTCATCGCCGAGCGGCTCGGCCAGTCCCCGACACAATTGCAGAAGACGTTTACGCGCTGGGCGGGGCTTAGCCCCAAAGCCTTCCTGCAGGCTGTGACGCTCGACCATGCCAAGCGGCTGCTGGGGCGCGAGGAACTGCCGCTTCTCGAGACCTCTCTTGAACTCGGCCTCTCCGGCCCCGGTCGTCTCCATGATCTGTTCGTCACGCATGAGGCCATGAGCCCTGGCGAATGGAAGGCGCGTGGGGCAGGTCTCACCATCCGCTATGGCTACCACCCGTCGCCCTTCGGACTGGCGCTTGTCATGATCACCGAGCGCGGGCTGGCTGGGCTCGCCTTTGCTGATGAAGGCGGCGAGGTCGTCTGTTTCGACGACATGGCACAGCGCTGGCCAAATGCGCACTATGTCGAGGATATCGAGGCTACGGCGCCTTATGCCGCCCGTGTCTTCCATCCCGAGCGCTGGTCGGCGGAGGAACCCTTGCGCGTCGTGCTGATCGGCTCCGACTTCCAGATCCGTGTGTGGGAAAGCCTTCTGCAGATCCCGCTCGGCAAGGCCGTCACCTATTCCGACATCGCCCAGAAAATCGGCCAGCCGACGGCCAGCCGCGCCGTGGGTGCGGCCGTCGGACGCAATCCGATCTCGTTCGTCGTGCCGTGTCACCGGGCGCTCGGCAAGAGCGGAGCCCTGACCGGTTATCACTGGGGGCTGACCCGCAAGCGGGCCATGCTCGGCTGGGAGGCGGGGAAGGGGTGAAGCGCGGCGCTGTTCTGAATGTTGCTTCTGTGAGAGAATGAACCATGCGCAACACGGTTCAACTCCCTGACGACATGAGCCACTGGATCGACAGTCTGGTCGAGCGGAGCAACCTATCCCGCGATCAGATCGTCGAGGATGCGCTCTCTCAGGGGCGTTCTCTTGCGTGGCAGGAGCAGTGCGTCTCAGGTTTGACGGAAGGTTTGGCGGAAGGCTGACCGTGGAGAATTTGCCAGCGAGTCGGAGATCGAGGCCGTCTTGAACCGGTACGGCTCCTCGTGAAGCCATACGTATCGTCTGGACGCGGCGTTATCTTCGAGAACTGGCGGCCATCGGCGATTACCTCTTTGAGCGCAATCCCGCGGCGGCTGCCCGCCTCGTGCGCTCGACTCACTCCCGCACGCAGCGCCTACTGATGCAGAATGCCTTTCTCGGACGCTGCGGCGAGATTGAAGGCAACCGAGAACTGGTGTTGGCCGATCTTGAATACATCGTCGCCTACCGAGTGCGGGACGATCGTGTCGAAGTTCTCTTCGTTCTGCATGGCGCCCGCGCCTGGCCAGAGTAGCTCTAGCTCGCCAACCCCAGCAACTCCCTCGCTGCCGCCTCATCGGTGATCAACGTATTGCACCCAATCCGCCGGATCGTGGCGCGGATGGCCTTCGCACGATGTGCGCCGCCTGAAGACAACACGATGTGCTTGGCCTTCTTCAGCGTGTCCAAATCGACAGACATCACGCGCTCGTTGATCGGGTGGGCAACGGAGTTTCCCTCCGTATCCAGGAAGTTGAACATGGTGTCGCAGACGCAGCCTGCGTCGACCAGCTCCATCAAGGTGTGGTGGCTGATGAAGCCTTCCGAGAGCGAAGTGGAATGCGGGCCGATGTCGCCGCAGGAGACGATGGCAAGGTCAAGGTTTTCGGCAAGGTCGTAGATCGCCTTCAATCCGCATTCCTCGATCAGGGCGCGCTTGGTCGCGATGGAATCGACCAGCAGCGGGGCGAGGAACATGTAGCATTCCGCGCCGAGCTGGCTTGCCAGCCGCCAGGTATAGTCGATCGGGTTGGTCTGGCGCACGGCAACGATGCCGCCGAGCAGCGAGACGACCTTGCAATTCTCTCGGTTCGGAGGGCGGAAACCGGCAAGCGAGGTGGTCATGGTGCGGCCCCAGCCGACGCCGATGGTCATGTCATTGGTGATGGTCTCGGTCAGGAACTGGCCAAGCGCGAGCCCAACGGCCTTGGCGATCGAAGCGGCGTCCTTGCTCTCGGGCGAGGGCACGACGATGGCTTCGTCGAGGCCGTAGGCCTTTTCAAGCCTGACCGCGAGGTCGACACAATCGGCGACGCCATCGCTGATCCAGATCTGCACTTCCGCCCGCTTTCGGGCTTCCTCCAGCATCCGGATGACGGTCGAGCGGCTTATGCCGAGACGATCTGCCACGTCCTTCTGCGTCAGGCCCTCGTTGTAATAGAGCCAGGCAGCCCGGATGCGCAGTCCGCTCGCATCCGACAGGGTCGTGTGGTATTCGCGTCTGAGTTTGGCCAAGATTTCTCTCGTTTTGGGAACTTCCGATGCGCACTATCCGTTCGGTTGGTACTTATGTCAAATTCAAAGGACATATGTCTTGACTTTGCCGTCTTCTGGCGGTGATAGTCCCGGCAACAGCGACGGCTCACCCTGCCGCCCGCCACCCGTTTTCGCGCAGCCGAAGGATGACCCAATGACCTCGAAACTCGAACAGCTTCGTTCCATGACAACCGTGGTCGCCGATACCGGTGACATCGAGGCCGTCCGCCGTCTGAAGCCGGTCGATTGCACCACGAACCCGTCGATCGTCTTGAAGGCGCTCGGCACCGATGCCTTCCAGGATGCGTTTCAGGAAGCCATCACCTGGGGCAAGGCCAAGGGTGGCAAGGATGATGCCGTGATCGGCGCGATCGCCGACCGCATGGCGATCTCTGTCGGTGCTGCCTTGGCTGAGCTCGTTCCGGGCCGCGTGTCGACCGAAGTCGATGCAGACCTCTCGTTCGACACCAAGGCATCCGTCGACAAGGCGCATCAGATCATTGCTGGCTACAAGGAGCGCGGCATCGAGAAGGATCGCATCCTGATCAAGCTCGCCTCCACATGGGAAGGCATCCGGGCTGCCGAAGTGCTGCAGAAGGAAGGCATCGACTGCAATCTGACGCTGCTCTTCTCCAAGGCCCAGGCGATTGCATGTGCCGAAGCCAAGGTCTTCCTGATTTCGCCCTTCGTCGGCCGTATCCTCGACTGGTACAAGAAGTCGACCGGTGAGGACTACACGTCCGAGACCGATCCGGGCGTCGTCTCCGTCCGCTCGATCTACAATTACTACAAGGCAAACGGCATCGGCACCATCGTCATGGGCGCCTCGTTCCGCAATGCCGGCGAAATCGAAGCCTTGGCCGGTTGCGACCGCCTGACCATCAGCCCGCAGCTGCTCGACGAACTGAATGCGGACCAGGGCACGCTTGCCAGGGCGCTGTCGCCCGACACGGTCAAGGCTGAGCCGCATGTCTCGCTCGATGAAAAGGCCTTCCGCTGGGCGATGAACCAGGACGCGATGGCGACCGAGAAGTTGGCCGAAGGCATTCGCGGGTTTGCCAAGGATATGGATACGCTGCGCGGCCAGATCGCCAAGGCGCTTGCCGCCTGACCCGGGAAACCGATCCGGCAGTCCAGAGTTCGGAAATGGCCGTAGCGAAAGCTGCGGCCATTTTTCGTTTGTGCCAGAGTGGTGGCAATCTTGAAGGGAGGACGGATATGGCGATCCTGACGGGCGGCTGCGCCTGCGGCAAGGTGCGGTTCGAGGCTAAAGGCGATCCCGACCGGGTCGGCATCTGTCATTGCCTCGATTGCCGGAAATATCACGGCGCGCTTTTTTATGCGGCGGCGATCTATGCGGACAATCAAGTGGAGGTCACCGGCGAGCCGCAGATGTATGACGGTCGCTGCTTCTGCCCGACCTGCGGATCGCGCGTCTTCAATCGAAGCGGCGACGAGGTCGAACTCAATATCGGCTCCTTCGACGACACAAACCTCTTCCAGCCGAGCTACGAGCTCTGGACAATCCGACGGGAGCGCTGGCTGCCGGGGTTTCCGGTGGAGCATCGGTACGAGCGGGACCGTCCCGGCGAGGGGCGGGGCGAGTGAGGCGTGTCTTCTCGTTTAGGGCCGCCTGGGTCTCGCGAAGGGATCGATGAGGATTTCAGGCTCGAAGGAGGGATTGCGCACGTCGTCAGGCGGCGCGAAACCGGGTTCCTCGAGCAGGAAGCGGCCGTCGACCCAGCCGGATATGCGGACGCGGTCGACGGTGGCGACACGGCACCAATAGCCGCCGCGGCTGTCGCGGCAGGAAAGACGTTCGATCGGCGTGCCCTCGTCGAGGGCATGGATAATCCGGAAATTGGGACCGGCGCCGGAGTATACGGGAAGGCGCTGGCCGGGTGGCAGGCCGCGGACATGCCAGAGATAGGTGTCTGTCATCAAGCCGCCGCCGCCGCCGAGATCGGGCGCGGGAATGACTTGGGGCTGCTGCGCAGCCGACGGGGTGGCAAAGAGTGGCGCGACACACAGAAGGACCGCGACCGCGATGAGGGTCTTGCGGCTCCGGTGTCTGATCTCTTTCCGATGGCGGCGCATGTGGCTCTCCTGATTCCGCTCCATGATACGAAGGAGAGCGCCGGGCTGCCACCGGTTTGGTCTGTCAGGGTAAACAGGCGGTCAGGTATTTGCCAGGCGAGGCCCGCGGCCCGCCTGGCATTCTCCTTGCGAGAGCCCTCAGCTCAATGCGCGATCATCACATGGCGGACGGTCGTGTAGTCCTCCAGCGCATACATCGACATGTCCTTGCCATAGCCCGACTGCTTCATGCCGCCATGGGGCATTTCATTGCAGAGCATGAAGTGGGTGTTGATCCAGGTGCAGCCGTAGCGCAGCTTGGCGGCGGTCTGCATGGCGCGGGAGATGTCCTTGGTCCAGACGGAGGAGGCGAGGCCGTAGTCGCTGTCGTTCGCCCAGGCGACTGCCTGTTCCGCTTCCGTGAAGCGGGTGACGGAGACCACGGGCCCGAAGACTTCGCGGCGGACGATCTCGTCGTCTTGCGTCGCGCCGGCAATGACGGTCGGGGTGTAGAAGAAGCCCTCGTCCGAGCCGAGCTTGCCGCCGGTGACGACTTCCATGTGCTTGTGTTCGGCGGCCCGGGTGACGAAGCTTTCGACGCGGTCGCGCTGGCGCTTCGAGATCAGCGGGCCGATCTCGTTTTCCGAATCGTCGGCCTGGTTGAACTTGATCGTCGAGACGGCTGACGCGAGATCGGCGACGAAGCGGTCGTAGATCTTGTCGGCCGCATAGATGCGGCAGGCCGCGGTGCAGTCCTGGCCGGCATTGTAATAGCCGAAGGTGCGGATGGCAGCGACGGCGGCGTCGATATCGGCGTCGTCATGAATGATGACCGGGGCCTTGCCGCCGAGTTCGAGATGCGTGCGCTTTACGGTCTTGGCAGCGGCGGTCATCACCTTCTTGCCCGTCGCGATATCGCCGGTGATCGACAGCATCTGGATTTTCGGGTTGTTGATCAGCGCATTGCCGACGCTTTCACCACGGCCGAGCACGACATTGACCACGCCTTCCGGCAGGATGTCGGCCATGACCTTGGCGAGTTTCAGCGCCGTCAGCGGCGTCTGCTCGGAGGGTTTGAAGACGATTGTGTTGCCCCCGGCAAGGGCCGGTGCGAGCTTCCAGGCCATCATCATCAGCGGATAGTTCCAGGGCGCGATCGAGCCGATGACGCCGACGGCATCACGGCGGATCATCGAGGTGAAGCCCGGCAGGTATTCGCCGGAGACCGGTGCCTGCAGCGTGCGGATCGCACCGGCGAAGAAGCGGTAGCAATCGACGATCGCTGGGATTTCATCATTGAGCACGGCGTTGATCGGCTTGCCGCAGTTGAGACTTTCGAGCGCTGCAAAAGCGGCTGCGTCCTTTTCGATCGCATCGGCAATGGCGAGCAGGTAGCCGGCGCGCTGGCCGGGCGTGGTCTGCGACCAAGAGACGAAGGCGCCTTCTGCTGCATCCACGGCTTCATCGACCTGGGCGAGGGAAGCCTCGGGGAGATCGACAATCACGTCCCCTGTCTTGGGGTTCAGGATCTTCTCGTCCGTTTCCGTGCCGGCTTCGAACTTGGCGCCGATCAGCATCTGGGTGTCCATGTCGTTCTCCCTTTTATCAGACTTCATTTTCGGCATTGCCCTTGAAGAAGAGGCGTCGCCGGTGGTTCATTTGCCGCTGCCGGCGATCTGGTCGGTGTCGCGGGTCAGATAGTAGGCTGCCAGGATCGGCAGGAACGTGACGATCACGACGATCATCGCGACCACATTGGTGACCGGACGTTGGCGCGGGCGGATCAGTTCTTCCAGCATCCAGATCGGCAGGGTCGACTGCTGGCCGGCGGTAAATGTGGTGACGATGACCTCGTCGAAGGACAGCGCGAAGGCAAGCATGCCGCCGGCCAGCAGGGCGGTTGCGATGTTCGGCAGGATCACATGGCGGAAGGTCTGGAAGCCATCGGCGCCGAGATCCATCGAGGCCTCGATCAGCGAGCCGGAGGTGCGGCGGAAGCGGGCGACGGCGTTATTGTAAACGACGACGACGCAGAAGGTCGCGTGGCCGAGGATGATCGTCCAGAAGGAGAAGGGAATCTCCGCCAGCGAAAAGGCCGAGCGCAGCGCAATGCCGGTGATGATGCCGGGCAGCGCGATCGGCAGGATGACCAGCAGCGAAATGACTTCCCGGCCGAAGAATTTCGTGCGGGCGACGGCGGCGGCTGCGAGCGTGCCGAGAACGAGCGCAATCACGGTGGCGATGCTCGCCACCTTCACCGAGAGCGTCAGGGCTTGCCAGATGTCTGGGCGGTTCCAGGCGACGGCGAACCATTTTGTGGTGAAGCCCGGTGGCGGCCACTGAAAACTTTTTTCCTCCGTGGTGAAAGCATAGACGAAGATCAGCAGGATCGGCAGATGCAGGAAGGCAAGGCCTGCAGCGGCGGCCATCTTCAAGGACAGACCGGCGGACTGGGAGCGATCAGAGCGCATCGAAAGCCCCCATGCGTTTGGCGATGGTGAGGTAGATGCCCATGATGACGATCGGGACGACCGAGAAGGCGGCAGCGAGCGGAATGTTGCCCGCCGTGCCCTGCTGGGCATAGACGGCCTGGCCGATGAAGAGGCGCGAGGTGCCGACGATCTGTGGAATGATGTAATCGCCCATGGTCAGCGAAAAGGTGAAGATCGAGCCGGCGACAATGCCGGGCAGCGCCAAGGGAAAGAGCACATGGCGAAAGGTCTGGCGGCTATCCGCGCCGAGATCGCCCGAAGCTTCGATCAGGTTGCCGGGTACGCGTTCCAGGGCCGCCTGGGTGGGCAGGATCATGAAGGGCAGCCAGACATAGACGAAGACGATGAAGGTGCCGAGATAGCTGATCGACAGGGAGTTGCCGCCGATGACGGGTATGGCGAGCAAGCCTTCGAGAAGCCAGGTCAGATGCAGCTTGGCGAAGATCCAGGTGAGGATGCCTTCCTTGGCGAGGATCAGCTTCCAGGCATAGACCTTGACGAGATAACTCGACCAGAGCGGCAGCATGATGCCGAGATAGAAGACGGCTTTCCAGCGCCCCCGGGCATAGCGCGCGGCGTAGTAGGCGATCGGGAAAGCGATGACGGCAGAGGCGAGGGTGACGGCGGCCGACATCAGCAGCGTGCGCAGGATGATGTCGAAATTGGCTGGTCGGAAGAGTTCTCCATAGGTCGCGAGCGTGAATTCGTAATTGATCAGGCCGGAGAACTCGTCGATCGAGAAGAAGCTCTGCAGAAGCAGTGCCACCAGGGAGCCGACATAGATGATGCCGAGCCAGAGCAGGGGCGGCACCAGCATCAGAACCAGCAGCAGGTTGGGCCTCCGCCAGAACAGATCCGAGAGCCGCCCCATCAGGCCCTGACGGCCAGGGGTGATGGCAGATGTGGAGATCGCCGTCATGCGCCGGCCTCCATGTAATGTGGGTCTGATGCAGACCAGGCGATGCGGATGCTTTCGCCGGCCTGCGGAGCGGTCTGACCTGCGGGTAGCGAGACGGTAAGGGCGGTCAGTGCGGTCTCGACGAAGAGCTTGGTCGAGGCGCCGAGGAAGCTGGTCGAGCGCACGGTCGCCTCTACGCCGCCATCCGAGACGATGCGGATGGCTTCGGGGCGCAGGCTCGTCCAGCGGGCTTCGCCGCCGAGCGCCTTCATCGCTTCCGGTGCAATCACATTCGACGAGCCGACGAAATCGGCAACGAAGCGGGTACGGGGGCGGTTGTAGATCTCGTGCGGCGTGCCGGCCTGAACGATCTTGCCGTCATTGAAGACAGCGACGCGGTCGGCCATCGAGAGCGCTTCGCCCTGGTCGTGGGTGACGAAGACGAAGGTGATGCCGAGCGAACGCTGCAGGCTTTTCAGCTCTTCCTGCATCTGTTCGCGCAGCTTCAGATCCAGTGCGCCGAGCGGCTCGTCGAGCAGCAGGACCTTGGGCTTGTTGACCAGCGCCCGGGCGAGGGCCACGCGCTGGCGCTGGCCGCCGGAGAGTTGGCCGGGCTTGCGGGCGCCGTAGTCGGGGAGCTTCACCATCTCGAGCGCCTGTTCGGCCTCGCGGTGGCGCTCCGCTTTCCCGACGCCTTTGACCATCAGGCCATAGGCGACATTGTCGAGAATGTTCAAGTGCGGGAAGAGGGCGTAGTCCTGGAACACCGTGTTGACGTTGCGGCGATAGGGCGGCACGCCTTCTGCGGTTTCACCGAAGATCTCGATATGGCCTGAAGTCGGCTGTTCGAAGCCGGCAATCAGGCGCAGGCAGGTCGTCTTGCCGGAACCTGATGGACCGAGCATGGCGAAGAATTCGCCTGGCTCGACCGTCAGGTCGACGGCATCGACGGCTTTGACGCTGCCGAAATGGCGCGAGACCTTCGAGAAGGAGACGGCTGCGGTCATGGTGGCTCCAGAATTTCAGTAGGGTGCCGGCAGAAGGCCAGCGGGGGTCTACACCCTCCCCTTGAGGGGGAGGGTCGGACCGAAGGTCCGGGGTGGGGTGACCATCAGAGTTCAGTTGAACCGTAGATCACCCCCACCCGCGCGTTCCGCGCGACCTCCCCCCTCAAGGGGGAGGTGGGATGTTAACGTCCGCCGATCACGCCGATGTAGTCGGAAACCCAGCGGTGGTAGGGGACGCATTCGCCCTGGCTTTCGCACTTGGAGACCGGGGTCTTCCAGAACTTGATCTGTTCGAAGTTCTCGTAGCCGTTGTTCTTGCAGCCTTCGTCGGTCAGGAGCGCATTGCCCTTGCAGGCGGCGGGGACGGAGGGAACCGTGCCGAACCAGGCGGAAACATCACCCTGAACCTTGGGCGACAGCGAATGCTCCATCCACATATAGGCGCAGTTCGGGTGTTCGCTCTCGGCATGCAGCATGGTCGTGTCGGCCCAGCCGGTGACGCCCTCCTTCGGGAAGACCGAGGCGATCGGCTGGTCGGCCTTCAGCAGGTTGACCTGGAAGGGCCAGGAGCCGGAGGCAACCACGCCTTCGTTCTTGAAGTCGTCGATCTGGATGAAGGCGTCATGCCAGTAGCGGCTCACGAGCTGGCGCTGGCCGCGCAGCAAGTCGAGGGCTGCCTTGTACTGGTCTTCGTTCAGCTCGTAGGGGTCCTTGATGCCGAGTTCCGGCTTGTGGAACATCAGGTAGTTGGCAGCGTCAGCCACATGGATCGGTCCGTCATAAGCCTGGACGCGGCCCTTGTTCGACTTGCCGTCGGCAAGCGTCGTCTCTTCGAAGACCACACTCCAGCTGTCGGGCGCTTTGTCACCGAAAGCAGTGGTGTTGTACATCAGGACGTTCGGGCCCCAGACGTAAGGCGTGCCGTAATGGACGCCGTCCTTGGTGTGCCAGGGGGCATTCTGCAGGCGCTCGTCGATGGTGCTCCAAGAGGGGATGAGGGCCGTGTTGATCGGCTGGACGCGCTTGCCGGCGACGAGGCGCAGCGACGCATCGCCCGAGGCGGTGACGAGGTCGAAGCCGCCTTCGTTCATCAGGGCGACCATTTCATCCGAGGTGGCGGCTGTCTTCACCGAGACCATGCAGCCGGTCTTCTTTTCGAATTCGGTGACCCAGTCGAAATTCTTGTCGGTTTCGCCGCGCTCGATATAGCCGGCCCAGGCGACGATGGAGAGAGCGCCTTCGCCGGCTCCGAGTGCCTGCAAGGGCTCCTGGGCGACAGCGGCGGTGGTCATGCTCAATACAGAGGCGAGGACAGTACAAGACTTCAGAAGAGATTTCATCGCGAGGTCTCCCGGTTGTGAGGGCCGCTTTGCGTGCCCATTATTGTTCCCGGGTGAAAGGTTGCCGCGGATTAACCGCATTCGCAAATTCATTCGTCAGAATGCCGGTATCGGTTTTTCCGATGGGAGGGCGTCTGCGACAGTGTTTGCTGAATGCCCCTCATCCCCGGCGCAACGAGTTGCGCCGGGGATGAGGGGCAATGGGTGCGCGTGATTACCTTACCCGTCCACTTCGGCTTGCCTCGGCGATCCCAACAAAATCCCTTGCCGATTGCGGCAGGCTCGAGCCCTTGCGCCAGACCATGCCGACCTGCACCACCGGAAGCGCGCCGGAGACGTCGCGGCTTTCGATACGGTCGCCTTCCAGCGACCAGGGGCGGTAAACGAGGTCGGGCAGCAGCGCCACGCCGGCGCCGGTTGCGACCAGGCTGCGGACGGCCTCCACCGAACGGGTGCGGAAGGCGACATGCGGGCGGGCGCCGAGAGCCGATAGGAGCTTGCCGGTATTCTCTTCGATTTCGTCCACCGTCAACATGATCAGCGGTTCGCGGGCAATGTCCTGGACCGAGATGATATCCGCCGAAACCAGCGGGTGGCCGATGGGCAGCCAGAGGCGGTAGGGCGAGGTTTCCAGGATCTCGGCCTGCAGCGCCATGCGGTCGCGCAGGTTGGAGATCACCATGACGGCGACATCCAGCTCGCCGCCGATCAAGAGGTGTTCGAGATAGGAGCCGTTGTCTTCGATGGCCGAGACCTCGACGCCCGGGCAAGCGCGGCGATAGCGGGCCAGCAGATCGGAGAGAACATAGCCGGCGACGAGGGATGTCACGCCGATGTTCAGCGTGCCGCCGGTGCTGTTCTGGGTCTCGGTGAAAACGTTGCGGGCGTCCGAGACATCGGCCAAAATCTTCGTTGCGTGGCGGAGAAACTGGTGGCCGTTATAGGTGATCGTCAGGCCGCGTGGGTGGCGCTCGAAGAGTTCGACGCCGAGATCGCCCTCGAGTTCCTTGATTGCCTCGGTGACGGATGACTGGGAGATCAACAGGTTTTGGGCGGCGCGCGTCACCGACCCCTGTTCGGCAACGGCGACGAAATACTGCAACTGACGGAGGGTGAAGGCCATGGCCTTATGAAGCACGGCGCCCGGTCCGAGGCAAGCTGATCGACCTTTATCAGGCGATAGGTTGTCAGGTTACATGGCAGCTTTGCAAAACTGCACTAGGCAAGACGTGGTCAAGGTGTAGGATCAGCATGCCCGCGCCGTTGGTTCGCCCACGGATCCCTCCTCGTGCAAAGCATTTTCGTCCCATGAAATCGACGCCGCTCGGCTATCTCTTCACCTTTCTCGCCTTTTCCGTCTTCGCCATTCAGGACGGTCTTTCGAAGCACCTCGGCGAGACCCATTCGCCGGTGCAGGTGGCGATGGTGCGCTACTGGGCTTTCGTCGCCTTTGCACTGGTACTCGCCATGCGCTCGTCCGGCGGGCTGCGAGCGGCGGTGAATACCCAGCGGCCTGTCCTGCAACTGCTGCGCGGTCTCATCCTGTTTTCACAGATCCTGATCTCGATCGTCGCCTTCACCCAGGTCGGGCTGGCGCAGAGCCAGGCGATCTTCGCAGCCGGGCCGATCTTCGTCGCGCTTCTTTCCATGCCGATCCTTGGCGAAAAGGTCGGCTGGCGGCGCTGGACCGCGATCCTCTTCGGCCTCGTCGGGGTCGTCATCATGCTTGCGCCTGATGGAGACGGGTTCAATTCTTATATCTGGCTGCCGCTGATCTGCGCGGTGCTCGGCGCGGTCTACGGCATCGTCACGCGTCTCGTCAGCCGCGACGACCAGCCGTCGACCAGCTTCTTCTATCTCGCGATCGTCGGCTTTATCGGCTCCAATCTGCTCGGTCCTTTCTTCTGGACGCCGTTCACGCCGGTGGGATGGGGCCTGATGATCGGCCTCTGCTGCACGGGGATCATCGGGCATCTTGCGCTGATCAAGGCCTATGAAAACCTCGATGCGGTCATCGTCCAGCCGATATCCTATTGGCAGCTGGTGCTGGGCGCGATGATCGCCGTCACCGTCTTTGGCGAAGTGTTGCGCTGGAACACGGTGGTGGGCGCCGTCATCGTCGTCGGTGCCGGGCTTTTCACCGTCTGGCGGGAATGGGTGGTGTCGCGTCGTGCGCGCCGGGCCGAGGAAGTGGGACGGGTGTAAGACCTCCCGACGCCATCATTCCTCGAGCGCGATCCTTCGCAGTTCTTCCAGCCCCACCGGGGCAACTGGGCGGAAGTCCAGGCCATAGACACGGCTTGCGCAATCGCGTTTCACCCGTTCGATCTGTGCCTTTTCGCCCCGGATGCGGGCGCGCAGCAGCGGATCGCGGGTGCCTGTGATCGCCATCGACTTGTTGACCACCCAGCCATAGGGCGCGATGCCGGCGCGGCGCAGGTCGTCCTGCAGGGCTGATGCTTCCGAGACCGGTGTCGTCTCGGGCAGCGTGACCAGCAGGACGCGCGTATAGGCAGGATCCTGCAGGCGCATCAGCGGGGTCACCATGCGGCCGGGCGCTGTGTCGTCGAGATGGCGGGTCATCTGACGGTGATAGGCGCCCGTCGCATCGAGGAGCAGAAGCGTATGGCCTGTCGGGGCTGTGTCGATGACGACAAAGCTCGACCGCGCTTCGCCGACGACGCGGGAGAAGGCATGGAAGACGGCGACTTCCTCGGTGCAGGGCGAGGCGAGATCCTCGCGCAGCAGGGCCTGGCCGGCGTCATCGAGATCCCGGCCTTTGGTCGACATGATCTTGCCGATGTAGCGGGTTGTTTCCGCCTCAGGATCGATGCGATCGACGGTCAGGCCGGGCATGACGGCGGCACCCACGACAAAGGACAGATGCGCCGCCGGGTCGGTGGTCGTCAGATGGACCGTGTGGCCGCGCGCGGCAAGTCCGACCGCGGCCGCTGCCGCCACCGTCGTCTTGCCGACGCCGCCCTTGCCCATGACCATGACAAGGCCCTTGCCGCTTGCCGCGATTTCGTCGACCAGTCTCGAGAGGTGGGGGAGGTCTGGCTTTTCGAAGGTGTCCTCTGCGGTGTCGGAAGGAGGCGTGAGGGCCGTATCGGACAGCAGTCCGCGCAGAGCGGCAAGTCCCACCATGTCAAAGGGTTTCAGACCGACTTCGTCGCGAGGCAGCGATTGAAGCGCGGGCGGAAGTTCGGCGAGCGCCTTCGTCTGCTCGGCTGCAAAGGCCGTGGCCACAGGGTCGTTCGGATCCGTCGGCACGAAGCGGCCATTGACGGCGAGCATCTGGTTGGAGAGACCGAGTTCGGAGAGTTCGCCCGCGGTCCTTGCAGCTTCGCGGATCGCGCCACGGTCGGCTCGCGTCACGAGCACGATGGTGGTGCGGGCGGGATCGCCTAGGCATTCGAGCGCTATGCGGAAACGGTCTTCCTGCATCTTTAGCCCGGAATGAGGGCCAAGGCAGGAGGCGCCGCGTTCGTTCGCCTCCAGAAAGCCGGTCCAGGCCTTGGGCAGGCTGAGGAGCCGGAGAGTATGGCCGGTCGGCGCGGTGTCGAAGATGATGTGGTCGAAACGCGGGTTGTCATCGGCGAGCAGGCCCACGAACTCGTCGAAGGCGGCGATCTCGGTGGTGCAGGCGCCGGAGAGCTGTTCGCGCACGGTGGCGCGATCCTTGTCCGTGGTTTCAGGTCCCATCTGGCCAAGCACGCGCCGGCGATAATCCTCGGCGGCGCTCTCGGGATCGATGTTCATCGCAAACAGGCCGGGGACACCGGGGACCGGCGCCGGATCGCTGCCCAGAGACACGCCGAGCATTTCGTCGAGATTGGAGGCGGGATCGGTGCTGACGAGCAGGATCTTCAGTCCCTGATCCGCAAGCGCTATGGCCGTCGCGCAGCTGAGCGAGGTCTTGCCGACACCGCCTTTGCCGGTGAAGAACAGGTGTCGCGTGGGCTTGTTCAGCAGTTTCAGCATCGCCATGGGAATTCATCCTCGTGTTGATAGGAGGAGCCTAGCCCGGGATCGTCGCTACCGACTTGATCCATGCCAAGTGGGAGACGATCAGATGTCTTCTGCTGCGGCGATCCGGTTGACGCTGCGGGCCTGCCAGAGCGTGCGGAAGAAGGCGAGGATGAAGATGCCGCTCATGATCAGGACGATTGTCGGGGCGGGCGCGCTGTCGATGAAGAAGCTGAGATAGATGCCTGTGAGTGACGAGACGACTGCGACAGTCACGGCGGTGACAAGCATCATGGCGTAGCGTTTTGTGATCAGAAAGGCGATGGCGCCGGGGGCAACGAGCATGGCGACCGAGAGGATGATGCCGACAGCCTTCAAGGCGCCGACGACGACCAGTGATAGCACCGCAAGCTGGCCGTAATGAAGCAGGCGCACGGAAAGACCGATCGCCTGGGTATGTTGCGGGTCGAAGGCATGCGCCAGCAGATCCTTGCGCAAGACGACGAGGAATGCGGTGGCGAAGAGGGCGATCAGGCCGGTTTCTATGAGGTCGGAGGTCAGCAGGCCCAGCATGTCGCCGAAGAGGATGTGGTCGAGGTGCACGGAGCTCTGGACCTTGACATAGAGCACGAGGCCGAGGCCGAACATGCCGGAAAAGACAATGCCGAGCACCGTGTCTTCCTTAATGCGGCTGTTTTCCTTGATGAAACCCGTGAGCAGCGCGCAGAAGAGGCCGGCGACAAAGGCACCGATCGCAAGCGGAATACCGGCGATATAGGCGATAACGACGCCGGGCAGCACAGCATGCGAGACAGCATCGCCCATCAGTGACCAGCCTTTGAGCACCAGCAGGCAGGAGAGAAGCGCCATCGGAATGGCAATCATCACCGTGACCAGGAAAGCAGTCTGCATGAAGGGCAGCTGGAAGGGGAGGATGGCGAGTTCGAGGGTTTCGCTCATGCAGGGTGCTCCTCGGCTAAACGATGCGGCTCTGCCGTCGATGCGGGAGGCAAGGGCTCCAACGCTTCACGGGCGCGGCTGCGGGCGGCGAGAACGCCGTGCTTGGGCGCAAACAGGAACGCCAGCAGGAAGATCACCGTCTGCAGGACGACGATGATGCCGCCGGTCGCACCGTCGAGGAAGTAGCTGGCATAGGCGCCAATGAAGCTGGTGCCGGCACCGATTCCGAGCGCCAGCAGGATCAGGCGCTGGAAGCGGTCGGTAAGCAGATAGGCGGTGGCGCCGGGGGTCACTACCATGGCGATGACGAGGAAGGCGCCGACGGTCTGCATGGCGGCGACGGTGGAGGCGGCGAGCAGGGTGAAGAAGATCACTTTCAGCCGCTCGGGTTTCAGGCCGATCGAGCGGGCGTGGTTCTCGTCGAAGAAGGTGACCATCAGGTCCTTCCACTTGAGCGCCAGGACGAGGAGGCTGATGCCGCCGATCAGGATCAGCTGCAGCGTGTCGGCGGGCGAGATGGCCAGAATATTGCCGAGAACGATGGTTTTGATGTCGATCGAGACGGGTGAGATCGAGACCATGAACAGGCCGAGGCCGAAGAAGGACGTGAAGATCAGCCCGATGATCGCATCCTCCTTCAGCTTGGTTCGCTGGTTGAGGAAGAGGATAGTGAGCGCTGCGAGCCCGCCGGATAGGAACGCGCCGAAGGCGAAAGGCAGACCCAGCATATAGGCGCCGGCGACGCCGGGCACGATGGCATGGGAGAGTGCATCGCCGATCAGAGACCAGCCCTTCAGCATCAGATAGGCCGAGAGGAAGCCGCAGACGCCACCGACGAGTGCGCTCACCAGAATGGCGTTGCGCATGTAGTCGTAGGTGAAGGGCTCAACCAGGGTCGCGAGCATCTGATGCTCCTGGTTTCGGCTGCCCATAGATCACGAAGGGGCGTTCGTCGTCGGTGATGACGGTGACCTCGCGGCCGTCATCGTCGTCGTGCAGATCGCGGCCGGCGAGCACGAAATGGCGCAGCGCGCCGCCAAAGGCCGTCTTCAGATTGTCCTCGGTGAAGGTGTCCTCGGTCTTGCCCGAGGCGATGACCGTGCCCTTAACGAAAATGGTGCGGTCGCAGAAATCGGGGACGCTGCCGAGATTGTGGGTGGAGACCAGCATCACCCGGCCTTCGTCGCGCAGATCCTTCATCAGACCGATGATCTGTTCTTCTGTGGTGACGTCGACGCCGGTGAAGGGTTCGTCGAGCAGGATCACCTGACCTTCCTGGGCAAGCGCCCGGGCCAAAAAGACGCGCTTGCGCTGGCCGCCGGAGAGTTCGCCGATCTGGCGCTTGCGGTAGTCGCCCATACCGACGCGGGAAAGTGCCTCGTCAACCAGTTGGTGATCACGCTTCGAGGGGATGCGCAGGAAATTCATGTGGCCGTAGCGGCCCATCATCACGACGTCTTCGACGAGGACGGGGAAGTTCCAGTCGACTTCTTCCGCCTGGGGGACGTAGGCGACCAAGTTCTTCTTCAGGGCTTCGCGCACGCTCATGCCGAGCACGCGGATTTCGCCTGAGGCAACCGGCACGAAGCCCATGATCGCCTTGAAAAGCGTTGACTTGCCGGCGCCGTTGACGCCGACAAGAGCGGTGATGGTTCCGGGCGGGATGGCGAAGCTGGCATGGCGCAGTGCCGTGTGGCCGTTGCGGTAGGTCACCGTCACATCATCTGCGGCGATGCCTTCGCGGCTGCGTCTCGTGCCCGATCCCATGATCATCCGGCAAAACCCTTCACGATGGTCGAAACCGTCACCTTCAAGAGATCCAGATAGGTCGGGACCGGACCATCCGCTTCGCTCAGCGAATCCACATAGAGGATCCCGCCGTAGCGGGCGCCGGTCTCCGCCGCCACCTGCTGGGCCGGCTTGTCGGAGACGGTGCTCTCGGAGAATACGACGGGAATCTTGTTTTCGATCACCTGGTCGACAACGGCCCTGACCTGCTGTGGCGTGCCCTGGCTGTCGGCATTGATCGGCCAGAGATAGAGTTCCTGCATGCCGAGGTCGCGGGCGAGGTAGGAGAAGGCGCCTTCGCTGGTGACGAGGAAGCGCTCATTCTCCGGGATCCTGGCAATTTCCGCCTTCATCGGCTCGATCTCGGCGCTGATCTTCTCCGAGTAGGTCCGGGCATTGGCTTCGTAGATCGCAGCATTGGCGGGGTCGATATCCGTCAGCGCCTTGCGGATGTTCTCGACATAGATGAGCGCATTTTCCGGCGACATCCAGGCATGCGGATTGGGTTTGCCTTCGTAGGCGCCGCCGGCAATGCCGATCGGCTCGATGCCGTCGCTGACGGTCACGGTCGGCACATCGCCGAGATTGGCGAGGAATTTTTCAAACCAGGCTTCGAGGTTCAGCCCGTTGCGCAAGACGAGATCGGCGTCGCGGGCCTTCAGGATGTCGCGCGGCGTGGGCTGGTAGCCGTGAATTTCGGCGCCGGGCTTGGTGATGCTTTCGACGGTTGCCGCGTCGCCGGCGACGTTCTGGGCGATGTCGGCAATCACGGTGAAGGTCGTGACGACCTTCGGCTTGTCGTCGGCAAGGGCTGTCCCCGGCAGCAGCAGCGCCAGGGCGAGAAGACGGCAGGCAAGCTTTAAGACCATAGTCCATTCCTGTTCTTGCAAGTCATTCGCATTAAAATCTATCGCGCTTCCCGCCGATGTCAACGCTTTTGCAAATCATTCGCAAAAAGAGTCGTGCGTCAGGTGTGCCGTAACTGGAAAGGCGGGGTTAAAGGTTCCGCAAGGAGAGGGCCGTATGATGGTCCTCAGTATTGCGTAAACAGTCGGGACGGTGTCATGGCGGAGTTCCAAGCGTGAAGGTGCCCAAGATCCACCTTTCACGAAAGCTCATGCTGATTTTGGGCGGGGTGCTGGTCACCCTCGGGGGCACCGGTGCCGCCGCCGTCTATATCGGTGCGGATAAGCTGCTCGGGCCGTCCTATGCTGAGCTCAACGGGCTCGAATGCACCGAGGTGAAAACCGTCGAGATCCACAAAAAGGATCGCTTCTGGGTGCGCAAGTTCATCACCACCGACAAGCCCGGCGACGGACTGGCGCGCGTCAAGACAGCGCTGCGCGTGGCGAAAACCCTGCAGGAAACGAAGAAGGCCGATCTGGTGCAGGTCGTGGTGCTCGATGCGAGCGGTCCGAAGGATCGGTCAGGCATGCGCGGCCGCGCCGTGGGTGCCGATGTCATCTATGTGCCGGATCCGAGCCATGTGCCGGAGGAAGTCTCAGCGCGTGTTCTGACGGCACGTTATGCGGATGGTCTGGCCGCGCCGAACGGGGAGTTCTTCGGTGAGCGTGTCGACATGCTCGAGGCCGATATTCAGGCGCTCCTTGCCAAGCTCAACGACCAGACGGACTGCGTGAAGCCCGAGGGACTGATGCCGGAGAGTGAGGGGCACGGGGCGAAGGCTGACGACCACGGTGGCAAGGCCGCCCATGGTGCTGGCGATGCCCATGGCGAAAAGGCGGCGGATGGTCACGGCGCCGCTGAAGGGCATGGCGAAGCCGAGGGCCATGGCGATGCGCCTGACGGTGAACATTCCGAGGAAACGCCCGTTGCCAAACATGGCGCCGAAGAGAGCAAGGGCTGGATGGCTTCACTGATGGGCATGGTCGGTCTCGGTGGCGATGACGCACCGGCCGAGGATCACGCCGCGCCCGGCGAGGGCCACGAGGCCGTTGCGGACGGACACGAGGCGCCGGCAGAAGATCATACGAAGCCGGCTGCCGATGCGGCTCATGCGGTTGCGCCCGAGCATGCCGAAGAGCAGGTCGCGCATACCGAAGAGAAGCCCGCCGGTCAGACGCCGGTTGCCGAAGAGGCGCCCGCCGAAGGTGAGGGCTGGTTCGCATCGATCAAGAGCATGGTCGGTCTCGGTGGCGCCGAAGAAGAGCCTCCTGTCGAGGATGCAATCGCGAAGGTCGAGCCGACCGGCGGTTCAGACGCTGCTGCGACCACGGATCATGGCGCCGCCTGGCTGGAAAAGATGCGTGCTCAGCCCATCACGCCTGATGGTGCGGCGCCGGCCGCCAAGCCAGAAGAACATGGGGCTGCGGCCGATGGTCATGCGCCGACCGAACAGCATGCAGCCAAGTCTGGCGACAGCCACAAATCGGATGGCCATGGTGCTCCAGCCGAAGACGAGGCGACCCTGCCGCCAAAGGCCAAGCCCAAGGCTGACGAGCACGCCAAGGCCGATCATTGATCGCTGACATCGCCTGTTCAGCTAGTCTCCAAATCCCAGCCAACAAATACGAAAGCCCCGGTCATCAAGATCGGGGCTTTTGCGTTTGAAGTTGGTACAGCGCTCAGTCGTTGCGGTTGCGGCGCGCCGGGAAGAGGATGACGTCGCGGATCGACGGGGCGTTGGTAAGCAGCATGATCAGGCGGTCGACGCCGATGCCAAGACCGCCGGCGGGCGGCATGCCCTGGTCGATGGCGTCGAGGAACTCGTCGTCAAGCTGCTTGTCCTTTTCGCCGCGCGAATGGGCCTGTTCGAGCTGCTCTTCCATGCGGCGGCGCTGCTCTTCCGGGTCATTGAGTTCGGAGAAGGCGTTGCCGACTTCCCAGGCGTTGCAATAGGTCTCGAAACGCTCGACGAGGCGCGGTTCGCCCGGCACTTCCTTGGCAAAGGGCGAGATGTCCTTCGGGAAATGCGTGACGTGAGACGGCTGGATCAGAGTGCCCTCGACCTTCTCCTCGAAGATGAAAGCGAGGCATTCGCCCCAGGTCCAGTCCTTCTCGACCTCAAAGCCGCCGGCCTTGGCGGCGGTGCGGGCTTCCTCATCGGTCTTCATGGCCAGGAAGTCGATGCCGGTTGCTTCCTTGACGGCGTCGGGCATGGGCACGCGCTTGAACGGGCCCTTGAAGGAGAGCTGCTTGTCACCGAAGGTGAGGTCGGTCGTGCCGTGGATGCCGATGGCGAGCGTCTCGAACATGCGCTCGACGAGGCCCATCATGTCCTCGTAATCGGCATAGGCCCAGTAGCATTCCATCATTGTGAATTCGGGATTGTGGCGGGTCGACACACCTTCATTGCGGAAGTTGCGGTTGACCTCGAACACCTTGTCGGCAAGGCCCGATACCAGCGTGCGCTTGAGAAACAGTTCCGGCGCGATGCGCAGGAACATGTCCATCTTCAGCGTGTTGTGGTGCGTCTTGAAGGGCTCGGCCGTTGCGCCGCCATAGACTGTCTGCAGCATCGGCGTCTCGACTTCGAGGAAGCCCTCGCCCTCGAGGAAGCGGCGGATACCGGAGACGATCTTCGAGCGCTGCTGGAAGCGGAGCTTGGATTCCTCATTGGTGAGGATGTCGAGGTGGCGCTTGCGGTAGCGCAGCTCGATGTCGGCGAGGCCGTGATACTTCTCCGGCATGGGGAGGAGCGTCTTGGTCAGCATGGTGATTTCATGGGCGTTGATCGTCAGCTCGCCACGCTTGGTCCGGCGGACCTGACCCTTCACGCCGATGATGTCGCCGAGGTCGATCATCGGCAGAAGCGCGCGGGCTTCTTCCGGCGTCGTATCCTTGTGGGAGAAGATCTGGATCTTGCCCGAGGCGTCATGGATATCCATGAACATGCCGGAATTGCGCGAGGAATAGACGCGGCCGGCGACCGTGATGATATCCTCAGAGGTTTCGTCCAGCTCGAGGCTCGCGTATTTCTCGGCAAATTCCGCATTGGTCATCGTGCGGTGGAAATGCGCCGGATAGACGTCGCCGACCTGTTCGCGCAACAGCGCAAGCTTCTGGCGGCGGACTTCCGTCGGGTCTGAGGAAAGGGCGGTTTCGGTGGTCTGTTCGGTCATCGGGTATCGCCTCGGATCGGCCTGGAGTGTGTTTCACCCCCCTCTGTCACTTCGTGACATCTCCCCCACAAGGGGGGAGACTGGTCTCCGCCGGTTCGGGCTTGCCCGCTCTCCCCCTGTGTGGGGGAGGTGCCCGGCAGGGCAGAGGGGGGTCGTTTCTGCACCGCCCCTTGAGGCGGCACTCAGTCGTTAGTTCTGCGCACCCGCCATCGCGGTCAGCGCCTGGATCGCAACCTTCAAGCGCTGGCGCACGACCGAGCGGCCGAGCAGCGCCATACTGTCAAACAACGGCAGCGAGCGCTGGCTGCCGGAGACGGCGACGAAGAGGGGCGGGGTGACGACGCGGAGTTTCTTGCCCATGCGGTCGGAGATCGCGCGCAGCTCTTCCTCGATGGTCGTCACATTCCATTCGAGGATCTTTTCGAGATCCGCCTGAACGGTGGTGACGATTTCGAGCGTCTCGGCCGGGCTGGTCTTCAGGCCGCCGAAGGAGGCGGGCGTCAGGCCGACGTCGTTGGCGAGCAGGAAGCCGGCGAGCGGCGGCAGTTCGCCGAGCTTGGTAACGCGGCTCTGGGCAAGCTTCAGGCCTTCGACGAGACGGTCGTTTTCCTGCGCCCAGTCGAGCACGCGGGCAACGAAATCTTCCGGGGTCAGCTTCTCGCGCAGCCAGCGGCCGTTCAGCCAGTCGAGCTTCTGGATGTCGAAGATCGCGCCAGCCTTGGAGAGGTTGTCCGGATCGAACTTCTCGATCAGCTCTTCCATGGTCAGAAGCTCTTCGCCTTCGGCGATCTGGATGAAGAACAGGCCGAGGAAGTTCATCAGGGCTTCCGGCAGGTAGCCGAGGGCCGAGTAGTAGGAGATCGAGGTCGGGTTCTTGCGCTTCGACAGCTTCGACTTGTCGTGATTGCGCATCAGCGACAGGTGCATGAAGACAGGCGGCTCAAGGCCGAGATGTTTGTAGATCAGGATGTGCTTCGGCACGGAGGCCAGCCACTCCTCGCCACGGGCGACGTGGGTGATCTTCATCATGTGGTCGTCGACGACGTTTGCCATGTGGTAGGTCGGCATGCCGTCCGCCTTCAGCAGCACCTGCATGTCGACGCTTTCCCACGGGATCGACACATCGCCATAGACGCCGTCGTGGAAATCGCAAGAGCCTTCGGTCGGTACCTTCAGGCGCACGACATGCGGCTCACCTGCGGCAACGCGGCTCGTGACTTCCTCGGCCTTCAGGTGAAGGCAGTGGCCGTCGTAACCCGGCGGCTTGCCGGCGGCGCGCTGGGCTTCGCGCATGCTCTCCAGCCGTTCCGGTGTGCAGAAACAATGGAAGGCGCCGCCATTGTCGAGCATCTTGTCGACGAAGGGGCGGTAAAGGTCCTTGCGCTCGGACTGGCGATAGGGGCCGTAGGGGCCGCCGACATCAGGGCCTTCCGACCAGGTGAGGCCGGTCCACTTCAAGGCGTCCAGCACCTTCTGCTCGAATTCGGCTGTCGAACGCGTCGCATCGGTGTCCTCGATGCGCAGGATGAACTCACCGCCGAATTTCTTGGCGAAGAGGTAGTTGAACAGCGCGATATACGCGGTGCCGACATGGGGTTCGCCGGTCGGGGAGGGTGCGATGCGGACGCGGACGCCTGATGTGGTCATGAAATTCAGCTCGTGGTGCGTGCGGGGGACCTGGCGCCTTGGCGCTGGATCGAAAAATTGTGAGACTGCCGATGATGGCCTGCGAGGGACAGGGTAGGGCCCAGAGGCCGCCTGTTCCACCGCGAGGCCTTAAGGCCATATTCATGGCCGTGCGTCAAGAAAAACCACGGAAACAGGCGCTTCGGAGGCCGTTGCGGAAAATTTCGAAATTTTTCTGCAAAGCGCGGAACCGGACGTCATATGCCGCGTTCTTATGGCAGAGCGCAGGCCGTGCCAACCGGACGCGACGGGATATGGGGAACAGGGAGGTTTTTCCGGTTTCTCTCCCTGGCCAACGAATTGGCAGACGAGCCCCTTAACCGTCCGGCCTGCGCTCTCCCCAAGTCCCCGCCCCCAAGGAAAACCTGCGTCCCGCCGACGCAGGTTTTTCTTTGCGCGGTTTTCAGGCGTTGCTGCTGCCGGTGGGGCTCATGCTGCCATGTACGCAGGAGGTGGTCCGGTCGAGTATATCGGCGCAGGGAAAGAAGGCCCATCTCACGACAGGCCTTCTTATCAATTCAGCGACAGCTCAGTGCGAAACCGCCTTGGCCAACTTGTCCCGCTCGCGCTTGCGCCTCGCAAACATGTTCAGCACCTCGACGAGTGCCGAGAAAGCCATGGCAGCATAGACATAACCCTTGGGCACATGGAAACCCATGCCCTCTGCGATCAAGGTCATGCCGATCATCATCAGGAAGGCGAGCGCCAGCATGACGATGGTCGGGTTCTTCTCGATGAAGTTGGCAAGCGGGGTCGCGGCAACCAGCATGACGGTCACAGCCGCAACCACTGCGACGACCATGATCGGGACATGCGGCGTCATGCCGACGGCAGTAATAATACTGTCGATCGAGAAGACGAGGTCGAGCAGCAGGATCTGGCCGATGGCGCTGGTGAAGGTCGTCGCTGCGGTAGAGGCGATGAAGTCCTCTTCCTTGTCAACCGGGTCTACGGCATGGTGGATTTCCTTCGTTGCCTTCCAGACGAGGAAGAGGCCACCGGCTATCAGGATCATATCCTTCCAAGAGAAGCCTTGGCCGAAGAGCTCGAAGACGGGGGTGGTCAACTGAACGATCCAGGCGACCGTGCCGAGCAAGGCCAGTCGCATGACCAGCGCAAGCCCGATCCCGATGCGGCGGGCCTTTTCGCGCATCTCGGCGGGCAGCTTGTTGGTCAAGATCGAGATGAAGATGAGGTTGTCGATGCCGAGCACGATCTCCATGACGACGAGCGTCACGAGTGCGACCCAGGCTGCGGGGTCCTGGAGGAGTGCGCTGATATTGTCCATGAGTGTCTTCCGTGCTGATCAAACGGATTATGTTCCCAAGGACATGAGTCATATCCGTGGGGTTGGCAAGCAGCCAGATAAAGTCTGTGCGCGGAACAAAGTTCCGTCGCAGATCAGCCTTGGGATTCGGGGCTTTTGGGGCCGTAGAAGTTCATGAACATACGAAGGCCTGATTCCACCACGCGTTCGATCTCTTTGTCGTCCGGTCGCACGGGGAGGTCATTGAACAGCCGCTTCTTGAAATAGCCTGCCGTTGACATGTCGATGAACTGGCGTGCGGCCAGATCGCTGTCCTCGACCGAGAGTTCGCCCTTCTCATTGGCAGCAGCAATATAGTCCTGCAACAGCACCTTGATATTGGTGGGCGACGAAGCAAAGAAACGCTGACAGAGCGTCGGCATTCGGTCGAGCACACCCATCAGGATACGCATCGTCGGGATCATCTCCGTGTCGAGAATGAAATGCGCGTGGGCGAGCGCGTAGCGCCGCAGGCCTTCCTCGACATGGGCGCTTTCTTCGAGGATTTGTCGGATCGCGGCATCGAAGGCGCTTTTCTCACGCTCGACCAAGGCGCCGAACAGATCTTCCTTGCTTTGGAAATAGACGTATATGGTGCCCTTCGAGACGCCTGCCTCGCGGGTAACGTCATTCATGCTTGCAGCATCGTAGCCAAGCTTCATAAAGACCCGCTTGGCCCCATCCAGGATCTGTCCCCGCTTGACCGGATCCGCGCCCGCTGCAAAGCGACCCACCCCGGCGACGGGATAGGAGGGCGGCGTCATGGCGATTTCCTGCTCTTGTTTCGACATTTCCTGTCCGACAAAAATTAACTGCGTTGCGTGGCCTCGTCTCCAAGGCCCGTTTCTGCCTCTTGATATGGGGCAAAAAAGGCTCTATGTCAATCGAACCGAACGGTTCAGTTCGAGCAAGTTCAACCCATCCCCGGTCCTTATCATGTCAGCGACGCCAAGATCCACCGCCCTTCGTTCCACTTCCACTCCAGTCGACCGGAATGAGGCTGCGCCCCTGACGGAAACGGATGCAGGGGAGCCCCACCCGCCGCAGGAAGCAGCTGCCTCCAAGCCGAAACGCCGCAGCCCTGTGCTGCCGGTCATCCTCGCTGCGCTGCTCGCAGGCGGAGCCTGGTATGGCTATACCTGGTGGACCGATGGTCGCTTCATGGTGTCGACTGAAGACGCCTATATCGAAGGTGACATCGCGATCATCTCGCCGAAGGTTTCCGGTTATGTCGAGAAGGTCAACGTTGCCAGTAACCAGGTCGTCCGCGCTGGCGATCCGCTGGTGACCCTCGATGGCGGCGACTATCAGATCGCCTATGATCAGGCCATGGCCGGCAAGCAAAGCTCCGAGCTCGCGATCGCCCGCATCGATGCGCAGATCGTTGGCGGTGAGGCGAGCGTCGCGCAGGCTCAAGCGCAGCTCGGCTCTCTGGAGGCTGCGGTTCGGGGCGCCGAAATTACGGAGAAGCGTGCGAGCGAGCTTGCAGCCAAGAGTGTCGGTACGACTGCGGATCTCGACAATGCCAAGGTCGCGCTCGACCAGGCCCGCGCCAATCTGGTGGCGGGACAGGCCGCAGTCGCTTCGGCGGAAGCCAATCTCTCGATCCTCAAGGCGCAGCGCGACGAGGCGGTGAACGCCGTGAAGGTGCAGGATCAGGTGGTGGCGAAAGCCAAGCGTGATCTCGATTTTACCGTGCTGAAAGCGCCCTATGATGGCGTGATCGGCAATCTCTCGGTTCAATCGGGAGATCTCGTCTCGGCCGGCAAACGTCTGGCGGCTCTGGTGCCGACCAGCGAGCTCTATATCGAGGCGAACTTCAAGGAAACGCAGATCGCGCATCTGGTTCCCGGTTCCAAGGTCTCAATCCATGTCGACGCCTATGGCGACGATCCGCTCGAAGGCACGGTGACCTCGATCGCTCCGGCCTCCGGCGCCATCTTCTCCATGCTGCCGGCGGAAAACGCCACCGGCAACTTCACCAAGGTTGTCCAGCGCGTGCCTGTCCGGATCGCGCTGCCCAAGGAAGCGCTTGCCGGCGGCCATCTGCGCGCCGGCCTCAGCGTTATCGTCGACGTCGACACCCGCACGGCCCCCGAGGGCCAGGCGCTTGCCGCGAAGTAACACCACCGGCTGACGTTATCGAAAGGGCCGTGTCATGGCCGCAATCACCTCAACAGCCATCGCGCCCTCGGCACCTGCCGAGGAGCGGATGGATCCGAAACGCGTCTTCGCCTTCCTGGCGATGGTGTTCGGCATGTTCATGTCGATCCTCGACATCCAGATTGTCTCGGCCTCGCTTGCCGAAATCCAGGCCGGTCTCGGGGCCGGATCCGACGAGGTGGCTTGGGTGCAGACCTCCTATCTGATCGCCGAAGTGATCATGATCCCGCTCTCTGGTGTACTGGCCCGGATCGTCTCCACCCGCGTGCTCTTCACGTTCTGCGCGGCGGGATTCACGCTCGCCAGTGCGCTCTGCGCGACGGCCACCAATATCGAGCAGATGATCGTCTACCGCGCGATCCAGGGCTTTATCGGCGGCGGCATGATCCCGTCCGTCTTCGCGGCTGCCTTCACCATCTTCCCGCCGTCCAAGCGCAACATCGTCTCGCCGATGGTCGGTCTCGTCGCGACGCTGGCGCCCACTATCGGCCCGACGATCGGCGGCTATATCAGCCATGCGATGTCGTGGCACTGGCTGTTCCTCATCAATGTGATCCCGGGGATCCTGGTAGCTGCTGCCGCCTGGAGCCTGATCGATTTCGACAAGCCGGACCTCAAGCTTCTGAAGAAGTTCGACTGGTGGGGACTGGCCTCAATGGCCGTCTTCCTCGGCACGATGGAATTCGTGCTGGAAGAGGGCAACAACAAGGACTGGTTCAACGACCACCACATCGTGCTCGGGACCGTTGCGATGGTCATCGGTGGGGCGATCTTCTTCTGGCGCGTGTTCAAGGTCGAATTGCCGGTCGTGGACCTCAGGGCCTTTTCCAACGTCAATTTCGCCTTCGGCTCGCTGTTCTCCTTTGTCATGGGTGTCGGCCTCTATGGTCTTACCTATCTCTATCCCCTCTATCTCGGGCGTATCAGAGGTTACGACTCGCTGATGATCGGGGAGACCATGTTCGTCTCGGGCGCTGCGATGTTCCTCACCGCGCCGGTGGCGGGTGCGCTGTCGAACAAGCTCGATCCGCGCGTGATGATGATGATCGGTTTTTCCGGCTTCGCGCTTGGCACCTACATGATGACCGGGATCACGGCAGACTGGGACTTCTACGAACTGCTGGTGCCGCAGATCCTGCGTGGTTGCTCGCTGATGATCTGCATGGTGCCGATCAACAACCTGGCGCTCGGCACGCTGCCGCCTGATCGTATCAAGAATGCGTCCGGCCTGTTCAATCTGACCCGCAACCTAGGCGGGGCGGTGGGGCTCGCGATCATCAACACGATGCTGACACAGCGCTCGGACGACCATTATGCGCGTCTTTCCGAGCAGCTTTCCTGGAGCAACCAGGCAGCGCTCGATTGGCTCGCCAGCGTCGGTGCTAACTACGACAGCTATGGCCTCGATGGCACGGCGGTGGCGATCAAGAAGCTCTCGGGTGTGGTGACGCAGCAGGCCTGGCTGCTGTCCTTCATGGATGTGTTCATGGGGCTGACGATACTCTTCGTTGCGCTGGTGTTCATGGTGCTGCTGCTGAAGAAGCCGAAGGGTGCGGCACCCGCTGGCGCCGGCCACTGACACCACCATGCCTGGGTAAGCTTGCGGGTCCAGGCTCTCCGTTGATCTCCAAGGCTCAGACCGCCTCACATGTTGAGGCGGTCTTTTTTTCGAGCAAAAGAGGTACGTACGTCAAATTCTGATTTACGTACCTCATTCGCCCGTGTAGGACAGGCGCCGGAGGAGAGAATGAAGCCGACTGTCCACGACATTGCCAGCCGCGCGGGCGTCAGCCTTGCCACCGTCGACCGGGTGTTGAACCGGCGGCCGGGGGTCAGCGCGCGCACGCGCGAGAAGGTGGATCAGGCTGTCAGCGAGCTCGGTTTCGTGCGCGACGTGGCAGCGGCGAACCTTGCCAAGGGGCGGATCTATCCGCTGACCTTCATCATTCCCTCGAACGACAATTCCTTCATGAGGGGCTTGAGGCTTTCGATCGACGAGGCGCGGGAACGCGCAGGCGTCGAGCGGATCACGATCCGGCTTATCGACGTCCCGGCCTTCGATGCCGATGCTCTGGCGAAAGCGCTGCGGCATGCCGCAGCCGAGCAGCCGTCCGGGATCGCCTTTGTCGCCGTCGATGCGCCCGAGGTGGCGGCCGCTGCCTTGGAGATCGTGTCTGCCGGCATTCCGCTCGTCACCCTCGTTTCCGATCTCTCTGGCGCAGAGCGGGATCATTATGCCGGCATCGACAATGCCGCTGCCGGGCGAACCGCAGCGAGCCTGCTCGGGCGCTTCGCGGCCGGACGTGATGGCAAGGTTGCCGTGCTCGCTGGCTCCATGCTGGTGCGCGACCATCGCGAGCGCTGCGAGGCCTTCGCTTCCGTCATAGCGCAGGATTTCCCTGGGCTTGCAGTCTTGCCCGTCATCGAAGGGCGTGACGATCCCGTGGTTGTCGAGCGCCAGGTCTCCGCGCTCTTTGCGAACCGAAGTGACATCGTCGCACTCTACAGTCTCGGTGCCGGCAATCGCGGGCTCGTCAGGGCGCTGGAACGGCAGCCGGCGGGAAGCCGTCCGGTGGTCATCGCCCATGAACTGACGGAGACGACGCGCGGGGCGCTGCAATCGGGCCTCATCGATGCCGTGCTCAACCAGGATGCCGGCCACGAGGTGCGCAGCGCCATTCGTGTGCTGAAGGCCAAGGCCGACGGTCTGCCTGTCGTGGCCGCCCAGGAGCGCATTCGTATCGACATATTCTTGAAGGACAATCTGCCCTGAAGGCAGAGGAATGGAGGACACCCATGTATCTTGGTTTGGATCTCGGCACATCCAGCGTCAAGGCGATGCTGATCGACGGCGACCAGAAGGTGGTCGGTGTCGGCCATGCCGGTCTCACCGTGCAGCGGCCGCATCCCGGTTGGTCGGAGCAGGCGCCGGGCGACTGGCTGCGTGCGACCGAAGAGGCTGTTGCGGCGCTGAAGGCCTCGCATCCACAAGAACTTGCCGCGGTGAAGGGCATCGGCCTATCCGGCCATATGCATGGTGCAACGCTCATCGACGCCAAGGATCGGGTGCTCAGGCCCTGCATTCTCTGGAACGACACCCGAAGCCATGCGGAAGCGGCAAGCCTCGATGCCGATCCGCGCTTCCGGGCGCTCACCGGCAATATCGTTTTCCCAGGCTTTACAGCCCCGAAACTCGCCTGGGTGAAGAACAACGAACCTGAGACCTTTGCCAAGGTCGCCAAGGTTCTTCTGCCGAAGGATTACCTGCGTCTCTGGCTGACGGGGGAATATCTCTCCGACATGTCGGATTCGGCCGGCACCAGCTGGCTCGATACCGGCAAGCGTGCCTGGTCTCCGGAACTGCTGGAGGCAACGGGGTTGACCGTCGAGCAGATGCCGGGTCTCGTCGAGGGCACCGATCGCGCTGGCACATTGCGCGCCGAACTGGCTGAGAAATGGGGCCTCGGCTCTGACGTGGTGGTTGCCGGCGGGGCAGGGGACAACGCGGCGTCAGCCTGCGGCATGGGTACCGTCGCCGAAGGTCAGGCCTTTGTCTCGCTTGGCACGTCGGGTGTCCTTTTTGCCGCCAACGGCTCCTATCTGCCGAAGCCGGAAAGTGCCGTGCATGCGTTCTGCCATGCGCTGCCCAAGACCTGGCACCAGATGGGTGTCATCCTGTCGGCGACCGACGCTCTCAACTGGCATTCCGGCGTGACCGGCAAGTCGGCCGGGGAGCTTACCAGCGAACTCGGCGACGCACTCAAGGCGCCGACGGGCGTCACCTTCCTGCCCTATCTCTCGGGTGAACGCACACCGCATAATGACGCGAAGATCCGGGGCGCCTTTATCGGGCTCGGCCATGAAAGCGATCGCGTCGTGCTGACCCAGGCCGTGCTGGAAGGCGTGACCTTCGCCATCCGCGACAGCTTGGAGGCGCTGAAGTCTGCCGGCACGAAGATCGACCGGGTGACGGCGATCGGCGGCGGCTCGCGTTCCCGCTACTGGCTGTCTTCGATCGCCACCGCGCTTGATATGCCGGTCGACATTCCCGCCGACGGCGATTTCGGTGCTGCCTTCGGGGCGGCAAGGCTCGGACTGATTGCGGCCACGGGTGCGGACCCGCTGTCGGTTTGCACCGCGCCGGAGACGGCGGAGACGGTCGAGCCGGTCAAGGCGCTCAGCTCTGCTTACGAGGCAGCCTATGGACGCTACCGGGCGCTTTATCCGGCGATCCGGGGGATTTGAAAGATTTGCCCCTCACCCTGACCCTCTCCCCGCAGGCGGGGAGAGGGGACGGTAACAGCGGCGGCGCATGTCCTTCTCCCCGTTCACGGGGAGAAGGTGCCGGCAGGTCAGGCGCAATGCCATTGCGCCGGGGATGAGGGGCTGCACGGCAATCAACCCACCCCGGACCTTACGGTCCGACCCTCCCCCTCAAGGGGAGGGTGGAAACACAAACACACCAAGGAGGACTACCCATGAGCACAGGTTTCTTCGGCAATATCCAGAAGATCAAATATGAAGGCGAAGGCAGCGCAAACCCGCTGGCCTTCCGCCACTACAATCCGGACGAAGTCGTCCTTGGCAAGCGCATGGAAGACCATCTGCGGTTTGCGGTTGCCTATTGGCACACCTTCGTCTGGCCGGGCACCGACCCGTTCGGCGGCAACACGTTTGAGCGTCCGTGGTTCGAAGATACGATGGCTGCGGCGAAGATGAAGGCCGATGTTGCCTTCGAATTCTTCCAGCTGCTCGGCACGCCCTATTACTGCTTCCACGACGCCGATGTTCGCCCCGAAGGCAATAGCTTCGCCGAGAACACGAAGAACCTCAACGAGATCGTCGACTACTTTGCTGGGAAGCAGGAAGAGACCGGCGTCAAGCTTCTCTGGGGCACGGCGAACATGTTCTCGCATCGCCGCTATATGTCGGGTGCAGCCACCAACCCGGATCCTGACGTCTTTGCCTTCGCTGCTGCGACCGTAAAGACCTGCATGGACGCGACGCTGAAGCTCGGCGGCGAGAACTATGTGCTGTGGGGCGGCCGCGAAGGCTATGAGACACTGCTCAACACCGACCTCGGACGCGAACTCGACCAGATGGGCCGTTTCCTCAACCTCGTCGTCGAATACAAGCACAAGATCGGCTTCAAGGGCGCGATCCTGATCGAGCCGAAGCCGCAGGAGCCGTCGAAGCACCAGTATGACTACGACGTCGCGACCGTTTATGGCTTCCTGAAGCGTTACGGCCTCGAAAACGAAGTGAAGGTCAACATCGAGCAGGGCCACGCGATCCTCGCCGGCCACTCCTTCGAGCACGAGCTGGCGCTCGCCAATGCGCTCGGCATCTTCGGTTCGATCGACATGAACCGCAACGACTACCAGTCCGGCTGGGATACCGACCAGTTCCCGAACAATGTCCCGGAAATGGCGCTGGCCTATTACCAGGTCCTGCAGGCCGGCGGCTTCACGACGGGTGGCACCAACTTCGACGCCAAGCTGCGCCGTCAGTCGCTCGACGCCGAAGACCTGCTGATCGGCCATATCGGCGGTATGGACTGCTGCGCCCGCGGCCTGAAGGCTGCTGCCAAGATGGTGGAAGACAAGGCGCTGTCCGGCCCGCTTGGCTCGCGTTATGCCGGTTGGGACAAGGCCGAGAACCAGAAGATGCTGCGCGGCGAAGAAAGCCTCGACGCCATCGCTGCCCGCGTCGAAGCCCAGAACGTCAACCCGCAGCCTGTGTCCGGCAAGCAGGAACTGCTGGAAAACGTGGTCAATCGCTACGTTTGATCTGAGGGTTTAAGTGCGATTGGGGCCGGGGCGCGAAAGCGTCCCGGCCTTTTGCATTCCTGCACGGCCGTCATCCTCGTGCTTGTCCCGAGGATCTACCAAGGGTGGTCGCGCCTTGGACGATTCAGGAAGGCCGGGCGGGCTCGGCAGTTGCCCGAAGAGTCGAGGTTCCGGCAGGCGGCAATAGATCCTCGGGACGAGCCCGAGGATGACGATGGTGAACACGTCGCTCGACGGCCGGCCTTCAAGCGATTGCCGTGATCTCTAGCTCCTGGTCGCCGACCGTCACCACATCGCCCACACTCTTTCCCATCAGCTGGCTTGCGACCGGCGAGACAAAGGAGATCGAGCCCGTCTTTGGGTCCGCCTCGTCCTCACCGACGATCCGGTATGTCTGCACGCGGCCGTCATCGCGTTCGAAGGTGACCTTGCTACCAAAGGCAACGACCGTGTTGTCGACCGGATCCGGGATCACCTGGGCGGTGTGCAGCCGCTCCGTCAGGTATTTGAGATCACGATAGGGCACGGCCGACTGGCGTCGACGCTCGTTGATGTCCTCGACCACCTGTGCCGCCAGATAGGCGGCGCGGGCCTCATCCGCCTGAGCCTGCAGGAGCTTCAGGCCTGTCGCCGTCACCAGGTTCGGATGGGGCGAGATCGGGCGGTCCGGCAGATGGGTTTCTGCGGCGGTTTCCGAACTTTCTTCCTTGGTGAAGGCGACACTCATCTGGGGTTTCCGGTTGCTGAGGCAGAGGCGGGCTTTCGAACTGCCAATATAGGGGTATGTCGGTCAACGGCCCAGACCGAAGATGGGTCCATCGGCACCAGGTGACGCGAGACGGCGAGGCTAGCGTTTGGCCGGTCCGGTCACCGAGCCGCGCACGATCAGGTCCGGCATCAGCAGGATTTCCTGGCGCTCTGTCGGTCGCTCGGCGAGTGACTTGATGAGCAGCGACATGGCCTGGCGGCCAATCGCCGTGCGGGGCTGGCGGATGGTCGTGAGCGCGGGGTTCACATAGGTCGCCTGGGGCACGTCGTCGAAGCCGATGACGGAGAAATCATGCGGCAGGTCGTAGCCGCGGGCGGTCAGGCCGTTGATCACTCCGACGGCGGTCGCATCATTGACGCACATGAAGGCTGTCGGAAGCTGATCGCGCATGAAGAGCTGCTCGACGGCAAGTCGTCCGCTTTCGATCGTGCCTTCGCCTTCCAGCACGAAGCGCTGGTTCGGCGGGATGCGGGCGGCATCGAGCGCCTTGTCGAACCCCTGGCGGCGGCGCTGGTGGCCAAGCCGCGTCTTGCTGTCGCCGATGAAGGCGATTGCGCGGTGGCCAGCTGACAGCAGATGTTCAGCCGCCTTGCGGGCGCCGGCCACATCATCGACGCCGACATAGGAGATCTTCGAGCCGAACACCGGTTCGAAGACGGCGACGGAGGGGGGAAGCCGCTGGCCGACCACCTGATGGCCGAAGGGTTCGTGGCCGGTGAAGAGTACCAGGCCCGTCGCCTGGCCGGAGCTTAAGAATTTCAGATATTCCAGCCCGCGTTCGGGGTCGTTCTGGGTGTGACCGATCAGGACGCCGAAGCCATGGGCACGCGCCTCGTTTTCCAGCCCGATGAGGGTCGAGGAAAAGTTCGGATCACCGATATCGGGGGCGAGGATCAGGATCATGTTCGACCGGCCCATGCGCAGCGAGCGCGCCATGGCATTGGTCGTGTAGCCGGTGATGGCAATCGCTTGGTTCACCCGCTGGCGGGTCGATTTCGCCACCTTGTCGGGGGTGTGGATCGCACGACTGACCGTCGCGATCGACACTTCCGCGATGCGCGCCACGTCCTCGATCGTCGCTGGTGCTGTGTCCGGCACGCGCCCTTATCCCCTATCCGTCTGGAATCGTTGGAGACCTTACATTCCCAGCCTCAGCTGCGAAAGCGGAAAGGGAACAAAAACTCTCCGTGATGTGATGATGTAAACCTTTACATCGGGCATGTAAAGGTTTACACAAATGGCATGGCGGTTGAGGAGCCGCTGGGGAGGATTGCATGACATTGGCTGGGGGCGAGGCGCGGACACCCGTGCTCGTGGCGGAGCGAATTTCCAAATCATTTGGCGAAGTCCAGGTGCTGTTCAGCGTGGACTTCGACGTCTTGCCGGGCGAGGTTCACGCGCTCATGGGCGAGAATGGTGCTGGCAAATCGACGCTGGTGAAAATACTCTCAGGTTTCGAGCAGGCAACTGCCGGTCGCATCCTGCTGGACGGCGAGCCCGTGACGCTGCCAGCCAATGGAGCGGCTGAGGCACTCGGCATCGTGCTCATCCACCAGGAATTCAATCTTGCCGACCATCTGACCGTCACGGAGAGCCTGTTTCTCGGTCGCGAAGTCACGCGCTTCGGTCTGCTCGACCGCGCAACAATGCGGGCGGAGGCGCGGCGTGTGCTCGACCAGCTCGGCTCCAGGATCGACGAGAATGCACTGATCAGTTCGTTGGCGGTTGCCGACAAGCAGATGGTCGAGATTGCCAAGGCGATCAGCCGCAAGGCGCGCATTGTCTTCATGGACGAGCCGACGGCCGTTCTGTCGCGTGACGAAACCGAAGTGTTGTTCGATCAGGTGCGCAAACTGCGGGCGCGTGGAACGAGCTTCGTCTTCGTTTCCCACAAGCTGGACGAAGTGATGGAGCTCACCGACAGGGTGACGGTGCTGCGCGACGGCCAGTGGGTCAAGACCGCCCCGACGTCAGCGCTCGACAGCGAGGCGATTGCCCAGCTGATGGTTGGTCGTGAATTGTCGAGCCTCTATCCGACCAAGCATGAACCCAATGTCGACGAAGAGATCGTGCTTTCCGTGCGGGATTTAACGACAGGGTTTGTGAAGAACGCCAGCTTCGAGCTGAAGCGTGGCGAAGTGCTCGGCTTTTCCGGCCTGATCGGGTCAGGCCGCACCGAGCTGATGGAGGCGGTGGCGGGTCTGCGTCCGCGTCTGTCCGGCGAGGTCAGGCTCAAGGGTGCCGTGCTTAACGCCGGTGATTTCCGCGAAGCGAACCGGCGCGGGCTCGCCTACATGACCAAAGACCGCAAGGGCAAGGGCCTGTTGCTTGGCGAGGGCATGACGGCCAACCTGACGCTGCAGTCGATGGACAATCATGTGCGCCACGGCTACCTCGATCCCGGCAGCGAGGCGAAGGCGATGGCGCGTGCAAAGCGCCGCTTCGATATCCGCGTGCGCGACGACAAGGTGAGAGTGGGGCGCATGTCAGGCGGCAACCAGCAGAAGCTGCTGCTTGCCAAGATCATGGAAGTCGAGCCCCAGATCATCATCATTGATGAGCCGACACGCGGCATCGATGTCGGCACCAAGCAGCAGATCTATCATTTCATCGCAGCGCTCGCCCGCGAGGGACGCTCGATCATCGTCATCTCCTCTGAGATGCCCGAGGTGATCGGTCTTTGCACGCGGGTGGCCGTGATGCGCGAGGGACACATGGTCGGTCTGCTCGAGGGCGAGGACATCAACGAACAAACGATCATGCGCTACGCCGCCGGCCTGAAACGGCAGATGGCGAGCTAGGTAAATGCAACAGCCTGGCGGCAAGACCGGGCTTGAAAACGAAGACTTCAGGGTGCGCGACCTCTAGGCTGGGGTGCGTGGGAGGAGACGGGAAGACCATGACTGCCGAGACTGAAACGAACACACCTGGCCGTCCACGCCGCACCTTTCGCGATGTGGACCTGCGTGCCGTCGCACCCTTTGCTGCGCTGCTGATCCTTCTGATCATCGGTGCGCTGGTGAACCCGAACTTCATTGGCCTCACCAATCTCGCCAATGTCGCAACCCGCTCTGCCTTCATTGCGATCATCGCCGTTGGCGCGACTTTCGTCATCTCCTCGGGCGACCTCGATCTCTCCGTCGGTTCGATGGTGGCCTTTGTCGCCAGTCTCATGATCCTCTTCATGAATTCCGGCGCGATTGCCGATCCTGGCCTGATGATCGCCGCGGCCATGGCGCTTGCCATCATCATCGGTTCGCTCTGCGGTCTCGCAAACGGGTTGATCACCACTGTCGGCAAGATCGAGCCCTTCATCGCCACTCTCGGGACCATGGGCATCTATCGCGGTCTGACGACGTGGCTCTCCCAGGGCGGCGCGATCACGCTGCGCGATGCCGAGCAACAGGCGTTGTATCGCCCCGTGTATTTCGGCTCGATCCTCGGTATTCCCGTACCGATCGTCATCATCCTTGTCGTGACCGCGATTGCTGCCGTCGTTCTCTATCGCACGCGCTACGGTCGTCATGTGGTGGCCGTCGGGTCGAACCGGGATGTGGCCCGCTATTCGGGCATCGCTGTCGACCGGGTGCGCACAATCGCCTTTGTCATCCAGGGGCTTTGCGTCGCCATCGCCGTGCTCCTCTACGTTCCGCGCCTCGGCTCTACCTCGGCGACAACGGGCATTCTCTGGGAGTTGCAGGCGATCACTGCGGTTGTCGTCGGCGGTACGGCGCTGAAAGGCGGGGCGGGGCGTGTCTGGGGCACGATCTGCGGCGCCTTCATTCTCGAGCTTGTCGGCAACATCATGCTGCTCTCGAATTTCATCTCCGAATATCTGATCGGCGCCATCCAGGGCACGATCATCATCATCGCGATGCTCGTCCAGCGATCGCTGGCGCGCAAGGCGTAAGGAAACGGCCGGGCAGGAGGGTCGCCCGGTCCGTTCGAACTCGACCCTCGTCACTTTGGGAGGAAACCAATGCATAAGAAACTTATGGGCATGGCTGTCGCCATGACCGCGCTCGTGTCGATCTTCGGCGTGGCGCAGGCCCAGGACACCAAGACGATCGGCGTCTCGATCCCGGCTGCAACACACGGCTGGACATCGGGTGTGATCTATCATGCCGAACGTATCGCCAAGCAGCTGATGGAGCGTCATCCGGGCCTCAACGTCGTCGTCAAGACCTCTGCCGATCCGTCCAGCCAGGCGAATGCCGTGCAGGATCTTGCGACGCAGGGCATCGATGCGCTCGTCATCCTGCCGACGGATCCGGATCCGCTGGTCAACGCCATCCGGCAGATCAAGGACAGCGGCAAGTTCGTCGCGCTCGTCGACCGCGCACCGTCGGTCAACGACAACACCGTCCGCGATCTCTATGTCGCCGGCAACAACCCGGCTCTCGGTGAAGTCGCCGGCAAGTACATCGCCGAGACGACGCCGGACGCCGAAGTCGTCGTCATCCGCGGCATGCCGATCCCGATCGATCAGCAGCGCCAGGACGGTTTCGACAAGGGTATCGAAGGCTCCAACGTCAAGATCCTCGACCGCCAGTTCGGCAACTGGAACCGCGACGATGCCTTCAAGGTCATGCAGGACTATCTGACCAAGTATCCGAAGATCGATGTGGTCTGGTGCCAGGACGACGACATGGCCGTCGGCGTGTTGCAGGCGATCGAACAGGCCGGCCGTACCGATATCCAGTATATCATCGGTGGTGCCGGTTCGAAGGACATGATCAAGAAGGTTATGGACGGCGACAAGATGGTCCCGGTCAACGTTCTCTACCCGCCGTCGATGGTCGGTACTGCGCTGGAAATGACGGCTGCCGCCCTCTACGACAGCGTTCCGGTGCATGGCACCTACACGCTGGATGCGACGCTGATCACACCTGAAAACGCGGAAGGCTACTACTTCCCGGATTCGCCGTTCTGATCCCGGAAGATTTAAGCGCAATCGGTCTGCCCGGGTTTTTCCCGGGCAGACTTTTCACCACAGGCATCATTGCGGTTGTGTCGAAAATCCATCTCCTGTAATCGTTTACGGAAACGTTGCAGGGATCTCAGGGAGGAGAATTCATGAAGACGATCAAGGGACCGGCGATCTTTCTCGGTCAGTTTGCGGGTGATGCCGCGCCATTCAATACCTGGGATGGGATTACCAAATGGGCCGCTGACAAGGGCTATGAAGGCGTGCAGGTGCCAACCTGGGCCGGCCAGCTGATGGACCTGAAAAAGGCCGCCGAATCCAAGGATTATTGCGACGAGCTTTCCGGTGTGGCGCGGGCGAACGGCGTCGAAATCACCGAACTCTCCACCCACCTTCAGGGCCAGCTGGTTGCGGTTCATCCGGCCTATGACGAAGCCTTTGACGGCTTTGCGGCACCGGAAGTGCGCGGCAATCCGAAGGCGCGCCAGGAATGGGCCGTGCAGCAGGTCAAATATGCGCTGAAAGCCTCCCGCAATCTCGGCATCAAGGCGCATGCGACCTTCTCGGGCGCGCTCGCCTGGCCCTATATCTACCCGTGGCCGCAGCGCCCGGCCGGTCTCGTCGAGACAGCGTTTGACGAACTGGCGCGCCGCTGGCTGCCGATCCTCGATTATGCCGAGGAGCAGGGTGTCGACGTTTGCTACGAGATCCATCCGGGTGAAGACCTGCATGACGGGGTCACCTTCGAGATGTTCCTCGAGCGGGTGAAGAACCATTCTCGCGCCAACATGCTCTATGACCCCTCGCACTATGTGCTGCAGTGCCTCGACTATCTCGACAACATCGACATCTACAAGGACCGGATCAAGATGTTCCACGTCAAGGACGCGGAATTCAATCCGACCGGCCGACAAGGCGTCTATGGCGGCTACCAGGGCTGGGTCAACAGGGCAGGGCGCTTCCGCTCGCTCGGTGACGGTCAGGTCGATTTCGGTGCGATCTTCTCGAAGATGGCCGCGAACGATTTCGACGGCTGGGCCGTTGTCGAATGGGAATGCGCGCTGAAGCATCCGGAAGACGGCGCCCGCGAGGGTGCGGATTTCGTCCGGGCGCATATCATCCGCGTCACCGAGAAGGCCTTCGACGACTTCGCCTCCGGCGGCACGGACGATGCCGCAAACCGCCGGATGCTGGGTCTCTGAGATTAGACCTTCTTGAGGGCGGCGATGTCGCCGCTCTCGAGGTGGGGCAGGGCGCGTTCGATCCTGTCGAGCGGCCAGTCCCACCAAGCGAGGGTGAGCAGATCGGTGATCTCTTCATCCGTGAAGCGCATGCGGATCACGGTTGCCGGATTGCCGCCGACGATGGCGTAGGGCGGCACATCGCGGGTGACGACGGCGCGGGCGGCAATGATCGCGCCAGAACCGATTGTGACCCCCGGCATGATCGTTGCGCCATGGCCAATCCAGACGTCGTGGCCGACAACGGTGTCATGGAAGGGCAGGTCCTGATAGCCATCAATGGTCTCGGGGCTGAAGACGCGGAAGGGATAAGTCGTGATACCCGTCATGGCGTGGTTGGCCGAACTGGTGATGATGATCGCCTCCCGGGCGATCTGCACGAAGCGGCCGATGACCAGCCGTTCCTGGCTGAAGGGATAGAGGTAGGGCGCAAGAATTTGCGCCGTTTCTTCCGCTCTGCCGGAATGGGTGAAGTAGCTGAAGTCGCCGACCTCCATGCGCGGATGATCGATGACGGCGGCAAGCTGGACGGTCTCGCGATAAGGCGTGCCATCGGCGAGCGTGATGGGATGGGGTTGTCTCGGGTCGAGAAAAGGCATGGTTGAGATCCTTGAAAAAGCTTGGCTTCGGCGTCGCGTCAATCGCTGACACCGGCTTCAAATGCTTTGCCTCAGAAGAGGCGGATCTCAGTTGTTCACTGTCAGGGCATCCTTCTTTACGGATGTCAGTCTAACGGATCTGGAGCGTGAACTCCAGACGCAGCTTAAAGAAGGAGGACGCATCATGGCGATCGAAGCGAGCAAAACGGGCGAGCGGACACCGAAGATCCGGTTGGGCATGGTCGGCGGCGGGCAAGGCGCCTTTATCGGCGCGGTGCACAGAATGGCGGCCCGGCTGGACGACCACTATGATCTGGTTGCCGGCGCTCTGTCGTCGACGCCGGAAAAGTCACTCGCTTCGGGCCGTGATCTCGGGCTTGATCCGGAGCGGTGCTATGGCTCCTTCCAGGAGATGGCTGAGAAGGAAGCAGCGCGGGAAGACGGCATCCAGGCGGTGTCGATCGTGACGCCGAACCACGTGCATTTCGCCGCCGCCAAGGCTTTTCTCGAAAAGGGTATCCATGTCATCTGCGACAAGCCGCTGACATCCAATCTCGAAGACGCCAAGGCGCTCAAGGCCATTGCCGACCAGGCCAAGGCCCTGTTTATCCTGACGCATAACTATACTGGCTATCCGATGGTTCGCCATGCGCGTGAACTCGTCGCGTCCGGCGAGCTCGGCGACATCAGACTGGTGCAGATGGAATATCCGCAGGATTGGCTGGCGGAACCCGTCGAACAGACCGGTGCGAAACAGGCCGTCTGGCGCACTGATCCGGCACAGTCCGGTGCTGGCGGTTCGACCGGGGACATCGGCACCCATGCCTACAACCTCGGCTCCTTCATCTCGGGCCTCGAACTCGACGAGCTGGCCGCCGACGTGCACACCTTCGTCGAGGGCCGACGTCTCGATGACAACGCCCATGTGATGCTGCGCTTCAAGGGTGGCGCCAAGGGCATGCTGTGGTGCAGCCAGGTGGCGACCGGCAATGAAAACGGGCTGAAGGTTCGCATCTACGGCACCAAGGCCGGCATCGAATGGACGCAGGCCGATCCGAACTATCTGTGGTTCACGCGTCTCGGCGAACCGAAGCAGCTGATCACGCGCGGCGGGGCAGGGGCGAATGCGGCTGCGGCCCGCGTCACCCGGATCCCGTCCGGGCATCCGGAAGGCTATCTCGAAGCGTTCGCGACGATCTACACGGAAGCGGCTCACGCCATCAATGCGGCAAAGGCCGGGACTGCGGTCGATGCGGCGGTGGTCTATCCGACCGTGGATGACGGCGTGAAGGGTGTCGCCTTTGTCGAGGCGTGCATCGAGTCTTCGAAGAAGAATGGTGGTTGGGTGAAGGTGTAAGGTTCACCTTCCCCCTTGAGGCGAGCGGTGGGGGAGGCGTTTGCGGGTTTCTCCCTCTTCTCCCCAGCGGGTAGAAGGTGGCGCGTAGCGCCGGATGAGGGGGTGCGAAGCGTATGGTTTTGCATCGAACGCCTTGCCAATCGGGCCCCTCACCCCACCTCCGCTTCGCTCGGCGACCCTCTCCCTGAGGGGAGAGGAAGTGACGCAGTCCTTCTGCAGACCCAGCGCTGGTATGTCTCGCCGCCGCGAGGAGGCTCGGAGAACTGCAACGTTTCAGTTTTTTCGCCGCACCGTCTTCACCCGGTCTCGGCTTTGTTCTAAACCGCTTGCGATATTTCCGAAGGCGGCACGCCCGCCCGGACCGAGACGAAGGACCTGTCGATGATCGATCCCAAGACGCTTGCCGCCCGTTTTCCTGGTGATTTCCTGTTCGGTGTCGCCACCGCCTCCTTCCAGATCGAAGGGGCGTCGAAGGCGGATGGGCGTAAGCCCTCGATCTGGGATGCCTTCTCCAACATGCCGGGTCGGGTGTTCGGGCGGCATAATGGCGATGTCGCCTGCGATCACTACAACAGGTGGGAAAGCGATCTCGACCTGATCAAGGACATGGGCGTGACCGGCTATCGCTTCTCGATCGCCTGGCCGCGCATCATTCCCGAAGGCACCGGTCCGATCAACGAGAAGGGACTCGATTTCTACGACAAGCTCGTCGACGGGCTGAAGGCACGCGGCATCAAGGCTTATGCGACGCTTTACCATTGGGATCTACCGCTCGCGCTGATGGGCGAGGGTGGCTGGACAGCGCGGTCGACGGCGCAGGCGTTTCAGCGCTACACCAAGGTCGTCATGGAACGGCTCGGCGATCGACTGGATGCGGTCGCAACCTTCAACGAGCCCTGGTGCTCGGTCTGGCTCAGCCATCTCTACGGCATTCACGCCCCCGGCGAGCGCTGCATGGATGCAGCCCTTCATGCACTGCATTATACCAATCTCGCCCATGGGCTTTCCGTCCAGGCGATCCGCGAAGTGGCGCCGAAAGTGCCGGTCGGGCTGGTCTTGAACGCGCATGAGACGCTGCCGGGTTCCGACAGCGCTGAAGACCGCGCTGCGGCCGAGCGGGCGCATCAGTTCCACAACGGCGTCTTCTTCGATCCGGTCTTCAAGGGCGAATACCCGGCCGAGTTCCTCTCGGCGCTTGGCCATCGCATGCCCAAGATCGAGGACGGCGATCTCGCCATCATCAACCAGAAGCTCGACTGGTGGGGGCTCAACTACTACACGCCGATGCGTGTGGCCAATGATCCGACGCCGGGTGCGGAATTCCCGGCCACGGTGGGCGCGCCGCCGGTTTCCAAGGTCAAGACTGATATCGGCTGGGAGGTCTACGCGCCGGCGCTGAAGTCGCTCGTTGAGCGGCTCTATGCCCGTTACGAACTGCCACCCTGCTACATCACCGAGAACGGCGCCTGCTACAACATGGAGGTCGAGGGTGGTGAGGTCGAAGATCAGCCGCGCCTCGATTACTATGCCGAACATCTCGACAAGGTCGCCGACCTGATCGCTGGGGGATATCCGATGCAGGGTTATTTCGCCTGGTCGCTGATGGACAATTTCGAATGGGCGGAAGGCTACAAGATGCGCTTCGGCCTCGTGCATGTGGATTACGACACCCAGGTCCGCACGATCAAGAAGAGCGGCAAGTGGTATCGGGATCTGGCGCTCGAGTTTCCGAAGGGGAACTTTAAGGCGGATTGACCGGGCAGGGGGGCTTTTCGCCCCCGCACGTCTAGGTGATCAGCCGAGCTTGATCAGCTTGTTGCCGGCATCCACCTCGTTGCGCAGGTCGAACTCGGCCCGGGCCGTCTGGATGCGCTCGTGATGGGTGAAGACCCAGCCGCCGAGTGCCCGGATCGGCTCGCCGAAAGAGCGGCCGAGATCGGTCAGCGCATATTCGACCTTTGGCGGCACGGTTGGGTGCACCGTGCGCTCGACGATGCCGTCGCGTTCCAGGGCACGCAGTGTCAATGTCAGCATGCGCTGCGATATGCCGACCACTGAACGCTTGAGGTCGGAAAAGCGTTGCGGCCCGTCGCCGAGCATCATGATGACCAGAACCGTCCATTTGTCGCCTAGCCTCGCCAGCATTTCGCTGACGGTCTGGCACTTGTTCGGATCATAATTGTCGCACATGGCGGTTCCAATCGTTCCATCGGTGTAACCTGGTATCAAACATGTGCCTTCTTGCACAAATTTTCCGGTTCCATATCTAGGCCTGGTTACGAATTTATACCAGACCCGATCGGCCGTGCCTACTCCCGTGGCGCCTTGAGGGTTGAAACAGGAGCGACACGATGTCCGCATTGATTGAAAAGCTGAACTGGCGTTACGCCACCAAGAAGATGGACCCGTCCAAGTCCGTGTCCGAGGACAAGGTCGAGCGCATTGTCGAGGCGGCGCGTCTCGCACCGACCTCCAGCGGGTTGCAGCCCTTCGAAGTCATCGTCGTCACCAACAAGGACGTCCGTGCCAAGATCCAGGAAATCGCCTGGAACCAGGCACAGGTGACCGAAGGTTCGCATCTTCTCGTCTTCGCCGCCTGGGACAACTACACGGTCGAGCGTATCAACCACATGTTCGACCTCACCAATGACGAGCGCGGCTTCAAGAACGAGGGCTTCGAAAACTATCGCCAGATGCTGCTCGGCATGTATCCGGGCCGCGATGCGGACGTGAACTTCGAGCATGCCGCCCGCCAGGTCTATATCGGCTTTGGCATGTCCGTTGCTGCTGCCGCCTTCGAAGGCGTCGATGCCACCCCGATGGAAGGTTTCGATGCGGCCAAGCTCGACGAGATCCTGGGCTTGCGTGAAAAGGGTCTGCGCTCGGTGACAATCTTGCCGCTCGGCTATCGCGCCGCCGAAGGCGACTGGCTTGCCGGACTGAAGAAGGTGCGTCGTCCGAGGGATGAGTTCGTGTCCGTCGTCGACTGACCATCCGTCTATCCGTGTCGGTACCTCCAGGCCGACCTTCAAAGGGCTCCGGGAAACCGGGGTCCTTTTTCATTGCATATCAGGATATTCAGGTGGTTGGTTATTCTGCATGCTCTTCAGTGTGTTAAGTCAAATTGAACACATTTCGACGCAAGGTGTGGCTTCAGCCTTGGGTAAATCGTATGCGGCTTCACCATTTCGACAGACGGCTACGGCCACTTGCCACCCGACGGGTGGCGGTCGCAGTCTTGCTTGTCGTATTCGCGACCTTGGCGATGATGGTAGCCTCGATCGTGATGACCGCGCTCGATCGCGTCGCGAGCTACGCCAATCATCTGGACGAGGAACGCTCGCGCGAAACGCTCGTCGGCGCCGTCCAGACCTTCGAACATCAACTGGGCGCGACACTGCTCGACTACACCGCCTGGGATGATGCCGCGACCAATGCCTATGTCCACAAGGACATGGCCTGGATGATCAGCAATTTCGGCGACATGACCTTCGACAGCGACCTGTTCGACGTCGCGATCGTGCTCGATGCCGAGGGTCGTCCGATGATGGCCTATTCCGATGGGCACCCCGTCGAGGGAGATGGCAGCGGCTATCTGACGCCGGCGCTGATGGGGCTCTTCGAAAAGGTTCACTACGGTCTGAGTGGACGTGTGCCGCAGGCGCTTGGGTTCATCCGTACGCAGAAGGGCATCGGTTCGGCGGGTGTGGCGCTGATCCGGCCGAAATCCGGCGAGATCGATAGGCCTCGTGCGGACTATGTCTATCTTGCCTTCATTCGGCATTTGACACCCGCGACCGTAGAACGCCTCTCGGAGGCCTACGTGCTGCCCGGTCTTGTGCTGACGCCGCCATCCTCCGCGACCACTGCAGTCACCATCGCTGCTCCGTCCGGCGAAAACATCGCTGCGCTGGCCTGGAAGCCGCGTGCGCCGGGTGACCAGAGCCGCGAGCAGGTCGCGCCCCTGATCAAGGCAGCGCTTATCATTGTCACCATCTATGCTGTTCTGCTTGTGATCATCGGCAATGCCGAGTTGCGCCGTGTGCGGGCGGATGAAGCCAATGCCGTCAAACTCGCCCAGACCGACCGCCTCAGCGGACTTCTCAACCGAGCCGGCCTCACCCAGTTGCTCGAGGATCAGGTGCGACGCGGGCGCGACGCCAACGAAGACGTCGTCCTGCTCTATCTCGATCTGGATGGCTTCAAGGAGGTGAACGACGCCTATGGCCATGCGACGGGGGACCGGCTCATCCGCGCGGTCGCAGCCGGCCTCTCGGTTCTTGTCGGGGATGCTTCGGCACTTGCCCGGATCGGCGGCGACGAGTTCGGCATCGTGCTGACGGGCAACAATGCGCAGGAGCGAGCCCTTTCACTCGCAAGCTCGATCATCGCCTTCTTCGACGAGCCGGTGCTTCTGGGCGAACGCACTGTCGTTGTCGGATGCAGCATCGGCATCTGCGTTTCCGAGGGCGGTCTTGTCGATGGCGGTGAACTGACCCGGCGCGCCGACATGGCCATGTATTCGTCAAAGGATGGTGGCCGGGGCCGCTGGACGGTTTACGATCCTCGCATGGACGAGGAGCGGCAGAGCCGCAATCAGATGGAAATCGATCTGCGCGAGGCGATTGCTCGCGGCGAGATCGAGGTCGTCTACCAACCGGTCGTCGATGCCAAGACCTTTGCCCTTGTCAGCGTCGAGGCGCTGGCGCGCTGGACGCGCAGGGGACATGGGCCGGTGTCGCCGGATGTCTTCATTCCGATCGCCGAGACCAGCGGCCTGATCGACCAGCTCGGCCTCTGCGTTCTCAGCCAGGCGCTGCGCCAGCTCGGCCACTGGCCGGAGCTGAAGCTTTCGGTCAACGTTTCTCCCGGCCAGTTCCGCGATCCGGCCTTTGTCGATCATGTCGCCGCGACCTTCGAGGAGGCGCGCATCGAACCTGGTCGTGTCGTCCTGGAAATGACTGAGACCTATTTCATCCAGAGCCCCGAGCGGGCACGGCTCGCCATGGACCGGCTACGGTCGCTCGGCCTCAGGATCGCGCTTGATGATTTCGGCGCGGGCTTCTCTAGTGTTGGTTATCTTAGGCAGTTCGGCTTCGACCGGATGAAGATTGACCGGTCGCTCGTTCAATCGCTCGATCGCGGCCATCGGGCGGTCGAAATGCTGCAGGCGACCGTGGCGTTGGCCCGCTCACTTGGCATCCCCGTTACGGCCGAAGGCGTCGAAACCGAGCAGCAGGCCGTCATCCTCCGGATTGCCGGCTGTGACCAGTTGCAGGGCTATCTCTTCGGGCGTCCGCAGTCGCCCGAAGAGATCGCGTCGCTGATGCTGAGACCGATGGAATTGCGGGCCAAGGCTGCCGAACTCGCCTTTGCCGGCGGCCGCGATGGCGGTGCTTCGGCCTGAGCGCCGTAAACGCCTTTGGGAACCGATTGCCGGGCTTGCGCCTTCTCCTTGCAGAAAGGAGACATTCCATGTTCACCACAGACACCTGGCTCAGAATTGTCTGCAGCATGATGATCAATGCCGTGATCTTCGGAGCCGGCGCCATTCTCGTGCTGTCGATCCCGGCTTTGGCTGCTCACGCCAAGGTCCTGCTGCCGCTGGTGGTCATCGCCGCCTTTGCCGCTGCCCCCTTCTTCGCGCTGGTGGTCGCACCGCGCATGCGGCTCAGAAACTGGGGCCGCAAAGACTGGAAGCGCGGAGATACGATCTCCGGCTGATCAGGCCAAACATTCCATCGGCGGCTTTCAGCCGCCGATGTGCTTTTCGCCACGCTTCCGTGCGAGCGCGATCTGCAATTGACGCTGACGATAGCGGTCCCGGTCGGCTTCGCTGCGTTCGGGATAGCAATGGCTGCAGGAGACGCCTTCCTCGTAATGCGGATGGGTGAGTTCCTCTGCCGTGATCGGGCTGCGGCAGGCATGGCAGAGCCTGTGATCGCCCTCTTTCAGGCCATGGGTCACAGAGACCCGCTCGTCAAAAACGAAGCAGGCGCCGTCCCAGAGGCTCTGTTCTTCCGGCACTTCCTCCAGATATTTCAGGATGCCGCCCTTGAGGTGGTAGACCTCCTCAAAACCCTGCTGCTTCATGAAGGCCGTCGCCTTCTCGCAGCGGATGCCGCCGGTGCAATACATGGCGATCTTCGGCTTGTTGTGCAGGCCGGGATTGTTCTTCACCCAGTCTGGAAACTCGCGAAACGTCTTGGTGTTCGGGTCGACGGCGCCGCGGAAGATGCCGATCGCCGTCTCGTAATCGTTGCGGGTGTCGATGACGATGGTCTCGGGATCGGAGATCAGATCGTTCCAGTCCTTCGGATCGACATAGGTACCGACGATCTCGTTGGGGTCGATGTCCTCGACGCCCATGGTGACGATTTCCTTTTTCAGCCGAACCTTCATGCGCAGGAAGGGCATCTTGGAGGCCCGGCTTTCCTTGTGCTCCAGGTTCGAGAATTCCGGCTGGCTACGAATGTAGGCAAGCACCTTGGCGATCGCGGCGTCTGTGCCGGCGATGGTGCCGTTGATGCCTTCATGGGCAATCAGCAGCGTGCCCTTGACGCCTTCTGTTTTGCAAAGGGTCTCGAGTGGCTCCTGGAAGCTTTCGAAGCGCGGGAACTTGGCAAAGTGATAGAGGGCGGCGACGCAAAAGGCGCCGGTTGTCTCAGGGTGGGGGGCTGAAGTGTGTTCGGTCATGGTCTGCGAAATACCCCCTCGGCCCTTGCTGTGCAACGGATTTCCGTGCGCGCAGGCAAGTTTGAAAATCGTCAAGTCACTGCCCGCTTGTGGGTTGGTGCGTTGCAGCACTGGACAGCGCGAAAAGCTTTGAGTAGAGGAGCGTAACTTTATAACATTATAGGTGGTCCTCATGTTCAGGAATATCTTCGCAGCCTCACTCGCGCTTCTGCTTGCCGGTGCCGCACCCACCATGGCGGACGATGGTGTCGTCGACATCGTCGCTCCCTTCGAGATCGGCGGTCTCGATCCGTCCAAGTCAGGCGACATATTTCTGCGCATGGGGATCGTCGAAACCCTGGTCGAGGCGGACAAGGATGGCAATCCGGTTCCCGCACTCGCCCAGAGCTGGACGGTCAGCGAGGACGGCCTGACCTGGCGCTTCGAGCTGCAGCCGGGCGTCAAGTTCCAGGATGGCACCGCGCTGACGGCCGAAGCGGTTGTCGCAGCACTGAAGATCGCCAAGGACAAGGCCGGACTTCTGAGCAAGGCACCGATCGCCGACATCAAGGCCGAAGGGGAGGGCACGGTTGTCGTCTCGCTCTCGAAGCCTTTCGTGCCACTGCTCGCTTTCCTTGCCGAGAACCGTGCCCAGATCCTGGCACCGGCCTCTTATGAAGGCGCTGACGTCAAGGCGATCATCGGAACGGGGCCCTTCAAGCTAACGAAGATTGAGCCGCCGCAGAGCCTCGCCGTCGAGCGATTTGCCGATTACTGGAGTGAGAAGCCCGAAATCGAGAAGGCGACCTATCTTTCGGTGAGCCGCGCTGAGACCCGCGCGCTGATGGCCGAGAGCGGTGACGCCGACTATGTCTTCAACCTCGATCCCGCCAGCCGCACGCGTCTTTCCAAGAGCGACAAGGTCGTCCTGCAGTCGGTGTCGATCCCGCGCAGCGTGCTGCTCAAGGTCAATGCCGGTCATCCTTTCCTCGCCGACGTCAAGGCGCGCGAGGCGCTGAGCCTTGCCATCGACCGGGAAGGTCTTGCCGTAGCCATCCTGCGCTATCCGGCTGCTGCGACCCAGCTTTTCCCGCCGAGCCTGAAGATCTGGCACAATGCCGATCTGGCACCGCTCGGCTATGATGTCGACAAGGCCAAGGCGCTTCTCGCCGAGCTTGGCTGGACGGCGGGTGATGACGGCATTCTGGTCAAGGACGGCAAGCCTTTCGCATTGACGCTCACCACCTATCCCGATCGTCCCGAACTGCCGCTGATTGCCGCCGTCCTGCAGGATCAGTTGAAGGAGATTGGCGTTGCGCTCACCATCAACTCGACCAATTCCTCCGAGATCCCGGCCAAGCATCAGGATGGTTCGCTGGAACTGGCGCTGATGGCGCGCAACTTTGCCCTGGTGCCGGACCCGATCGGCACCATGCTTTCCGACTACGGTCCTGATGGTGGTGACTGGGGTGCCATGAACTGGACGAATGCCGGCTTCGAACAGGCGCTTGATGATCTGACCCGCGTCACGGACCCCGCTGAAGGCGAGGCGCTGCGCCATCAGGCCGTCGCTGCCATTCAGGCCGAACTGCCGGTCATTCCGCTGGCCTGGTATCAGCAGACGGTCGCCTTTTCGCCGAATCTCGAGGGGGCGGCGATCGATCCGTTCGAGCGTAGCTTCGGTCTTCAAACCATGCGGTGGGCGAAATGACGAAGGCCATTGTGAACCGCCTGATCCAGGCGGCTCTGGTGGCGTTCATGGTGGGGCTCATCTCCTTCGTGATGACACGGTCGCTTCCGGGCGACCTTGCCTACCGGATCGCCGCCGGCCGCTATGGCTATGACGTTGTCGACAGTGCGGCGGCGGCGAAAGTCGCGGCCGAACTCGACCTCGGCAAGCCGGCGATCATTGCCCTCTTCGACTGGATGGCCGACCTCTTGCGCTTCGATCTCGGGACCTCCCTGGTGACGGGTAAACCCGTCATCGAAGAGATCGGCATGCAGCTCGGTCACACGGTCCAGCTGGCCTTCGCCGCCATCGTGCTGTCGCTGTTCATCGGACCGCCACTCGGCATTCTCGCGGGTCTCAGGCCCGGCGGGGTGCTCGACCGCACACTGATGCTGGTCTCGACGGGGCTGCGTGCCCTGCCGCAGTTCGTTGTCGGCCTGGTCCTGATCATCATCTTCGGGATCACCTTCAATCTCCTGCCCGTGGCAGGCCACACCCATGGTGCGCATCTCGTGCTTCCGGCGCTGACGCTGGCGCTCGGTCTTGCTGCCGTCTCCAACCGGGTGGCGCGGGATGCCATGGTCGCCGTTTCGCGCTCTCCCTACTACGCCTTCGGCCGCACGAAGGGGCTCACCGAGTGGCAGGTGTTCTCGCGGCATGGCTTGCGCAATGTCGCCGTCCCGATCGTCACCTATCTCGGCGTGCAGTTCGTTTATCTCGTCGAGGGGGTCGTCGTTGTCGAGACGCTGTTTGCCTGGCCGGGCATCGGCCATGCGCTGGTGCATGCGATCTTTGGCCGTGATGTGCCGATGATCCAGGGCACGGCATTGGTCATGGGACTGATGTTCGTCGCGCTCAATGCGCTGGTCGATCTCTTTTGCCATGGCATCGATCCCCGGAGACGCAGCACATGACGAAGCTCGATTATGTGGCGCCGCGCCCGGCGCGTTGGCCGATACGTCGGCTGGCTGGCGTGGCCATCCTTGGCGGGCTCCTGGCTTTTGCCTTCCTCCCGCTTGTGATCGGCGGAGCCGATCCGCTCAAGCAGACCCTGCGCTATAGCCTGCAGGGGCCGAGTGCTGCCGACTGGTTCGGCTTTGACCATCTCGGCCGCTCGATGCAGGCGCGGCTTGCGGCAGCCCTTCGCCTGTCGCTGGGGCTGGCACTGCTTTCGGTCTTCACGGCGATGATCCCGGGGGTGCTGCTCGGTGTGCTTGCGGCCTGGCGCGGCGGTTTTGCCGATCGGGCCGTGGGTGCGGTATCAGAGGCCTTCCTGGCGCTGCCCGGCTTGTTGCTTGTGCTGATGCTGACAGCGATCGTGCCCGACAATCCGGCCATGCTCTATATCGGCATTTCGCTGGTGCTCTGGGTCGAATACTTCCGCCTGACCCGCGCCTTGACACGACCACTGCTGATGTCGCCAGCGGTCGAGGCGTCACGTCTGCTCGGCTTCGGTCCCGCCTATATCCTGCGCCGGCATCTCTGGCCGGAGCTTGCGCCGATGATTTTGACGCTGGCCGCCTATGGTGCTTCCTCTGCGATCATGGCGATTGCGGCGCTCGGCTTCGTCAGCGTCGGGGTCCGCCCGCCGACCCCGGAACTCGGATCGATGATGATCGAGCTTCTGCCTTATTACCAGGAGGCGCCGCATGCGCTGCTGCAGCCGATTGCCGTCATCTTCCTGATGGTGCTCGCCCTGCAATTGATCGCCGGAAAGGACAAGCCATGACCATTCTGCTTTCCGTCGATGGGGCTTCGGTCTCCGCCGCCAGCGGCGAAATCGTTGCACCGGTTTCGTTTTCTCTCAAGGCCGGACGGCCCTTCACCATTCTCGGCGAAACCGGCTCGGGCAAGAGCCTGCTTGCCCAGGCGATCATCGGCCTCCTCCCGTCCGGACTGACCGCCACCGGCTCGCTGACCATTGATGGCGAGACGCTGCCGCTGGCCGAGCCGAAGCTCTTTCGGAAACTCTGGGGCCGGACAGTCGGCGTCCTGCCGCAGGAGCCATGGCTGGCGCTTGATCCGACCATGGTGGCGCTCGACCAGGTGGCCGAGGGGCATCGTTATCTGGGACGTCTCGACGAAGACGAGGCCGTCTCTGCGGCTCGCACCGATCTCGAAGCGCTTGGCGTGCTCGATGCCGAGGCAAAGCTCCCGGGTCAGCTTTCCGGCGGCATGGCGCAGCGCGTTGCCTTTGCCGCAGCACGGGCCGGGGGTGCGCGCATCATCATCGCCGACGAGCCGACCAAAGGGCTCGATGTCAGCAGCCGGGACGAGGTGATCGCGCTTCTGATGCAGGAAGTGCAGGCGGGAGGCACGGTGCTCACCATCACCCACGATCTGGCGCTCGCCCGGCAGATGGGCGGCGATCTTGCCGTCATGCTGGAAGGCAAGATCATCGAAGTGGGCGAGACGGCGGACGTGCTGGCATCGCCCTCGCACGACTACACGCGGCGGCTGATCGCCGCCGAACCGGACAACTGGGCGCAACGGGCGTCGGCAGTTCCTGGCGATACCGACCCGATCCTGATCGCTTCCGGCCTGAAGAAGGCGCGGGGTGGCAAGCTGTTGTTTGCCGGGCAAGATCTCTCGCTTCGTCCCGGCGAGATCGTTGGGATCACCGGACCGAGTGGCTCGGGCAAGAGCTCGCTCGGGGACGTGCTGCTCGGGCTGCTGACACCCGATGCGGGCGAGGTCATCCGCCTGCCGCAGGCGTCCGCCATCCGCTACCAGAAGCTCTATCAGGATCCGCCCTCGGCCTTTCCGCAGAAGATCACGCTCGGGGAGGCGATTGCCGATCTCATCCGCCTGCACAGGCTGGACGGGGGGCGTGTCGGGCCACTGATGGAGCGGTTGCGGCTATCACCCGTATTGTTGACGAGGCTGCCGACGGAGGTGTCTGGCGGAGAATTGCAGCGCTTCGCTCTTTTGCGCGTGCTGCTGCTCGATCCGGTCTTCCTGTTTGCCGACGAGCCGACCTCGCGTCTCGATCTGATCACCCAGCAGGAGACCATCGGTCTCCTGACGGAACTGGCGCGGGAGCGGAACTGCGCGGTTTTGCTTGTCAGCCACGACGCGGCCCTGATCGAGAAGACCTGCGATCGCCAGGTGCGGATCGGCTCCGACTAAGCCGTGGCCCGCAGCCACAGCGTCTCGATGACGCCGGCCTCGTCTTTCGCGGGGTCGGCGAAGACCTGACCGGCCAGGGCGATCGCCTCGCGGCGCAGGTCCTGCTGGCGGCGGATGATGATCGCCAGCAGGAAAGACTGGCCTTCACCGTTACCGAAGATCTCGGGCTCATGGTCGAGCAGGGCCGTCAACACCGTCAAGTCGTGTTCATGGCCAAGCAGGTCAACCAGTCTCTTGGCGTCCCTGCGCTTGGCGGCGAAGGCACTTGGCCAGAGCTCGCGCAGCAGCGAGAGGTTCATCCAGTAGGCCTGGGCCGCCTTGCGCAGGTCATGATAGGCCTCGCCATGGCCTTGTCCCTCGCAAAATTCCAGCGCTTCGGCCGCCCGCTGCAGGCCTTTGCGCCAGCCTCTGGCCAGCAGGCGTGCCGCATGTCCGGGTTTCGAGGGAAGTTGGAGTGAGTCAAGCGCTGCATGGGCAGCATGGCACTGGTCGATCGCGTGCCGAACCTTGTCCTCGAGATCCATTTCGGAGGAGGCGATGTCGTCGCGCCTGAGGACGAGGACGGTGCGGGCCGCATCCAGCGTCTCCGCTTCATCATCAGTCAGCGTGTGCTCTGAGAGATGGTCGACGGTTTCGATCAAGGCTGTTGCGTCGCGCACAAGGGAGAGGCCGCGGGCGGTGTCGCGAATGCGGGCATTCTCCTGGCGACGAAACGTCTTGTCGGCGGAGGCGACGAGCCGGTAGAGATTGCGGACCCGCTTGAACTTCTTGCGGGCCTCGTGGATCGCCTCGTGCAGTCCATCGGGTCTGGTCTCCAGCGCCGCGATGGCGCGCTCCAGCTGTTCGCGGGCGATCCGCCGGATTTCTGTCTCCAGTCCCGCGTCCGGGCTGATCCTATAGGGCATGCACCAGCCCCGGCCGGCTCCGCTGGGTCGCAAGGGCCTGGTTCGAATAGCGCTTGTCTCCCGTCACCTCGCGGCCGAGCCAAGCGGGCAGCTTGGGATCATCGCTTTCCGACTGCATCTCGACTTCGGCAATGACGAGGCCGCGGTGATGGCCGGCGAAGACGTCGATCTCCCAGGTGAAGCCGGCAAAATCGACCGTGTAGCGGGTCTTGTCGATCACATGGCCGTCGGCGATGCCGATCATTTCGCGGGCGTCGTCAATCGGGATGGGATATTCGAATTCGTCGCGAACCAGGAGGTTGCTGCCGAACTTCAGCGTGACCTGAGCGGTCTCGTCGTTTTTCGTCCGGATGCGCACCGAGCGGTCGCTTTCAGCGCAGATATAGGCCTGCCTGATCCGGGTCTCGGAGGTAACATTGCTCTTCCAGGCATCGTCCCGCACAAGAAACTTGCGTTCGATTTCCTTCGCCATACGCTCACGCTCCGAAAATAATTACGCGACTGAAGCATAGCGGAGGCGGTCGTGTTAGGAAACTGGAAAGATTCCGTGCTAGCTCTCGGGCTCGACATTGAGGCCGTCGCGGGTTAGTGAAAGGCCGATCTAATCGTTTTAAAAAGAGGGTTCTGCCATGGGCGATAAAACCGAAAAGCTCCTCTCCACCCTGAAACTTCAGCCGGTCGTGCCGGTTCTGATCGTTGAGGATGCCAAGACGGCGGTGCCTTTGGCGCGCGCTCTTGTCGCAGGCGGGCTGAAGGCGATCGAGATCACGCTCAGGACCGATGCAGCACTTGAAGCCGTTCGGCTCGTGGCGCAGGAAGTCGAAGGCGCCGTCGTCGGTGCCGGCACCATCCTCAACGCCGCCCATTATGCCGCAGCCGTCGATGCGGGTTCGCAGTTCATCGTCAGCCCCGGAACGACGCAAGAACTGCTGGACGTGGCGCGGAAATCCGACATTCCGCTTCTGCCCGGTGCGGCCACCGCGTCGGAAGTCATGGCGCTCCGCGAAGAGGGCTACAAGGTCCTGAAGTTCTTCCCCGCCGAGCAGGCCGGCGGTGCGGCCTATCTCAAGGCCCTGTCCTCGCCGCTCGCTGGAACGCTGTTCTGCCCGACCGGCGGTATCTCGCTGAAGAATGCCATGGACTATCTCTCGCTGCCGAACGTCGTCTGCGTTGGTGGCTCGTGGGTTGCGCCGAAGGAACTGGTTTCAGCCGGCGACTGGGCTGGCATCACCAAGCTTGCCAGCGAGGCTGCGGCGCTCAAGGGCTGACACCTGCGTCAGTAGTTTCGCACATCTCTTTGTAAAATCGCGGTCGCTTCCTATCTAGGGGGCGACCGTTTCAACAAGGAGACCGCGATGTTTGACGCCAAGAAGCTGCTGGATCAATTCCTCGGATCGCAGATGCCGGGAGCATCCGGCTCGATCGGCCAGAAGGGGAACGATATCCTCGGTATGGCGAAGGCCAACCCGTGGAAGAGCGGCGCGCTGGCAGCCGTGCTGCTGGGCACGAAGACCGGTCGATCGCTCGGCGGCAATGCCCTGAAGCTCGGCGGCCTCGCCGTAATTGCCGGTCTCGGCTACCAGGCCTACAAGAATTATCAGGCTGGCCAGAAGCCTGAGCCGACACAGGCCTTGCCAGAACTTCTGCCGCCGCCGCAGGATTCTCCCTTCAGCACCGAGCCCCAGGCCGTCTCGAATGACTTTGCCCTGTCGCTGGTGCGGGCGATGATCGCCGCCGCCAAGGCCGACGGGCACATCGATACTGCCGAGCGGGCGCGGATCATGGACAAGGTTCACCTCTCTGGTCTCGGTACGGAAGCCGAAGCCTTCATCGAGGCCGAGCTTGCCAAGCCGATCGATCTCGATGCGCTCGTCGCCTCGGCCAAGACCGAAGAGCAGAAGGTGGAAATCTACACCGCCTCGCGCCTGACGATCGAGCCCGACACCCGAACGGAGCGCGGTTACCTCGATATGCTGGCCGGTCGTCTAGGTCTGCCGGATGCGCTGGTCGATCATATCGAGGCCACCGTCGCCTCTGCAAAGATCAGTCTCTGACGTTTTGCTGCGGCATCCGGTCCGGGCTCGGTCCTGCCCGGACGGTTGCCTTTGCCGGCTCCGTGCCCTAAGCCTCGGGCCATTGTTTTGCCCGAGGCGTTTTCATGCGTGACCTGTCCAGTTTCAAAGGATGTCCGGCGCCCCAGCCCGTGAGGCTGGAGGGGCGTTTTGTCGTGGTCGAGCCGTTTGACCGTTCCGCGCATCTCCATGCGCTCTGGACCGGTCTTGGCGGCATGGCGATCAATCCGCTGCTCATCTATTTCACCCAGCCCGATTTCAACGGCATCGACGACTTCGACGCCTGGCTGGCGGCCGTCCAGAAAGGTGGCTGGGTCACGGAGGTTTTTCGCGACAAGGCGTCGGGCAAGATCGTCGGCATGGCAAACTACATGCGACCCGATCCGGCCAATGGCGTCGTGGAAATCGGCGGTGTGGCGCATGGTCCTGCCATGAGCCGCTCTCCGCTTTCGACAGAGGCGCATTATCTTCTGGCCCGGCACGTCTTCGACGATCTCGGCTATCGCCGCTACGAATGGAAGTGCCACAACGAGAACGAGCCGAGCAAGGTGACGGCGAAGCGCTACGGCTTCAGCTTCGAAGGCGTGTTCCGCCAACACATGCTGTCGAAGGGAAAGAACCGCGATACCGCGTGGTTCTCGATGATCGACAGCGAGTGGCCATTGATCCGCGCTGCCTTCGAGGCTTGGCTTTCGCCTGAGAATTTTGACGAGGCCGGCCGCCAACGGCGTCGGCTTGAGGATCTGCGGGCCGAGCTCGCGGCCTCAGACACCTGATAGGAAAGCAAATCGTGAAGCCGAACATCTTCAGCATCATCCTTTATGTCGGCACGGCAATAACCGTTGCCGCACTTGCCTATGCGAGCTTCCAGAGTGCGACGGTTGCTTGGTCGGTCGGCATCTGCGTGGCGATCGGGGTCGTGGTCTACGCCTTCAGCAAATTGCCGGAACCGAAGAAGGTCGCGCGGTCCGAGGGAACGTCGAGCACGACGCGCTCGCCGGCAGCGCAGGCCGCTGTCGTTGTTGCCGTGATCTTCGGCCTGATGCTGATCGTTCCGACCGTCGTGCTCTGGCTGGGGCGCTACTCGCCCGAACTCGGTGCCTTCGTGGGTGGGGTCGCCCTGATGGCGATGTTTCTGATCCTGTGGCTCCGCTCGCGCTATCAGCGCAGCCGGGACGGGGACCAGAGCTGAACCTCTCAGCCGTTCAGGCTGGCTGCCAATAGAAGGGCGCCGAGTAGGATAACGAGCAGTGCTGCGCCGACTTCGATCAAGCTCGCAACGACGCCCGCGCGGCGCGACCCAGGGCCTGAGAGTTTCAACGCAATGCCCTTGGCGCCGACCGCAAGGCTGGCGAGAATCGAAACGGTAATCGCGGTGCCGAACGCCATGGCGAAAACCGACAGCACGCCGCCGAGCAGCAAGCCGTTCAACAACGAGAAGGTCATCACCAGCAAGGCGCCGGAACATGGCCGCATGCCGACCGCGATGACGGCCGACCAGGCGTCCCGCAGGCTGAAAGCGCTGCCGCCGACGAGGCTCGGATCGGGCAGGTGGGCGATGCCGCATTCGTGGCAGACAGACCCTGGAGCCAGCGCATCGTGATCATGGGCGACCGCCAGGGCGCGGAAGCGTGAGCCGGTTGTCTCGCCAGTCGAGGTGGTCTCAGTCGGACCGGCAAACAGCGAGGCCGTAACGCTGCCGCCGGAGGACGTGTCGGCACTCTCGAACAGGCTGCCCGTCGTTGCGGCAGCCCTGCTGGTCTGGGCAAAGGATGCCTTCAGCTTGCGCACCAGCAGCCACAGGCCGAAGGCGACGATCATCGCGTAGCTGGCAATCTCCAGTGTTCGCGTCGCATCCGTCATGCTGATCGCGGTGCCGCGCAGCACGACATAGGCAGTGCCGACGACCGCGATGGCGACGAGGCCCTGCAGGAATGCCGAGACGAAGGAAATCAGGATGCCGCGGCGCAACTCGATTTCATTGGCGAGCAGATAGGACGAGATGACCGCTTTGCCATGACCGGGGCCGGCGGCGTGGAAGATCCCGTACAAGAAGGAGAGGCCGACAAGTGTAACGACGCTTGCGGGATCCTCGCGCATGGCCTTCAGCGCGCCGGTCAGCGATCGGTAAAAGCTCTGCTGGTGGTCGTTGATCCAGACCAGCAGTTGCGCGAAAGGGCCGCTTGAAGGCTGGTAGCTGGGTTCTGCCGTTCCAATGCCGAGAGGAGAGGCGGCATGGGCGAGACCGGCGAGAAGCACGATCGCCAGTGTCACGGCAATGAGCCCTCCAGTGCGTGCGCGGCCGACCGTCCTCAGCATGAGACCTCCATGCGGGTGGCAAACAGCTTGCCCATGTCATTGCCGGTTGGATCGCTGAAAAAGGCCTCCGTGAGGTTGAGCTGGTTCTGGGCAATCACCTCGTCTGGATCGGGGCGGACGACCTTGTGGGTGCAGGCCGCGAAGGCCTTGCCTTCGACCAGCATGTCCTCATCCTTGGCGAAGTCGATTGCCGTGTAGAGCGTCGGATCGTAGACGCCGAAATTCATACGCCCGCCGATCGCGACCGGCGTCTTCGGTTTTGCGACGAAGAAGACGAGCAGTTGGTTGTCCTTGAAGTCGACGTTGAAGACCTCTGGTTTGGCGATCTCGCTGGTCGCGCCGTCCTTGGTGATGAAGGTGAAATAGCTGTAATCGCCGAGCGAATCGCGGATCGTGTTGGCAATTTCATTGAGCTCACTGTGGTCGAGCTTCAGGTCGCTGTTCTTGTCGAAGTCCATGAGAACACTCGAGGAGAAGATGTCGTCGAAGCGCCAGACATTGCGCAGTTCCTTCAGCGTGCCGTCATCCGCCGCGACAATCTCGAGACGGGCCTCGGCGAAGATGTGCGGATGGGAAAGTGCCGGTGTGGCAAAGGCCGTGACCATTGCGGCCGCCCAGTAACCGAGCCTCTTCAGCATGCTCTCAAAAACCCTTCCCGATTTCCCGCTTGAGGGTCCTCCCTGTCCGATGAATGGGACAAAAGTGGGACCCGATGCTGCGCTCACGGCTCAGGAGTAGCGCTTGAACCATGCGTGAAGATAGTCGACGAAGGCGCGTACCTTGGCCGGGAGATAGCGGCGGTGCGGGTAGACGGCATAGATGCCGCGGTCCTTGGCGATGAAATCGTCGAAGAGCGAGACCAGTTCGCCCGATGCCAGATAGGGGCGGGCAATGAAGTCCGGGATCATGGCGACGCCCATGCCAGCCCGCGCGGCGCGCAGGGTCGCCAGCGGGCTGTTGACTTCGATAGGGCCCGAAACGTTGACCGAGATCATGTCGCCATTCGCTTCCATGAAGCGCAGGCTGTTGTGGGAGCGAGAATTGGTATCGATCAGGAAGGGGATGCGCGAGAGTTCGCTGGGATGCGCCAGTGGACCGTTCTCTGCAATGAAGGCCGGTGTGGCGCAGGCATAGATACGGAAGTCGGAGAGCTTGCGGGCGATCATGCCGGAATCATCGAGCTTGGTGATTCGGATGCCGAGATCGAAACCCTCCTCGATCAGGTCAACAAACCTGTCTTCCGCAACGATCTCCAGAGAGATCTGTGGGTTCTCCTTGGCAAAATCGATCAGCGACTGTCCGACATCGGCATCGATGAAGGTGCGGGGAACCGTGACCTTGAGCTTGCCCTTGAGGTCGGCATTGTTCTCGCGCACGAGGTCGGCGAGGTTGTCGATCTCCTTCAGAATGTCAGCGGCGGTGCGGAAATAGGTGTGGCCGGCCTCGGTCAGCGAGAACTGTCGTGTCGTACGATTGAGCAGGAGGGCGCCGAGTTCATCCTCCAACTCTCTGACGTACTTCGACAAAAGCGCCTTGGAGCGGCCCGTCTTGCGGGCGGCAGCGGAAAAACCTTCGGCTTCCACCACGTCGATGAAGGCTCTGATGCGCGTCAGCGTGTCCATTTCAGTCCCAATCCCCTCGCGAAGTTGCCGGATTGTGAACAAAGCGCCCGCTTCGTTCAATAGCTACCGCAGAAACGGCGAAAAAACTTCCGCACGGCCTCAAAAAATCTCTTGATTATGACGAGCGCATTTCTTATCTCCGGTTTGCCCAAAGTCGCACGTGCCTGTGGGTGTCCGCCGACCCTCGAACTGGTATTTATCCCTAAGGTGAGGTCATCGGTAAGGTACCTGGAACTAACCCCTCCAGTCGCTATTCCGGCCAACCGGGAAATGCGAGGACATCTTGAAGCAACGACGGTGCGGGCCTTTCTGGTTCTCTGCCGGCTTTCCATCAGCCGGGGTACTGAAGAGGCACACCATCATTGCCGGAAGTGCGGTAGGGTCTCCCTCCAATCCATGGCAGACAAAGCGGATTTATGCGCTCAGGCAAGAGTGCGTTTATCCATCGTTTCGCGCGTCGAGCGTTCGTACGGTACCGGTGTCTCCACCGACTGGTTTCGAGCGATGTCTCGCCGTCCTTTGTCCATCCGAAGCTTGGCCGCTTCGGATACGCTCGGAATTTGGAAGGTTACATCGATGACCACTGCACGCATCCTCGACTTCATCAACACCCGACGTCCCGAAGGTCCCTGCCTCGTGGTAGACCTCGACGTCGTGCGCGACAATTTCGGTGCCTTCCGTCATGCCCTGCCGGACAGCGCCATCTACTACGCAGTCAAGGCGAACCCGGCGCCGGAGATCCTCCAGCTCCTGGCCTCGCTGGGCTCGAACTTCGACTGCGCTTCCGTTGCCGAGATCCAGATGGCACTCGATGCCGGTGCAGATGCCTCGCGCATCTCCTTCGGCAACACCATCAAGAAGGAGCGTGATATTGCGCGTGCCTTCGCTCTCGGTGTCAACCTTTACGCCGTCGACAGCCATGAGGAAGTCGAGAAGATCTCGCGTGCCGCTCCTGGCTCCCGCGTGTTCTGCCGCGTCCTGACGGACGGCGAAGGCGCCGAATGGCCGCTGTCGCGCAAGTTCGGCTGCGTGCCGCAGATGGCCGTCGACGTTCTCGTCTATGCACACCAGCTCGGCCTCGAAAGCTTTGGCGTCTCGTTCCATGTCGGCTCGCAGATGACCAAGGTCGACGCCTGGGACGGCGCCCTTGCCGATGCCAAGCGCGTGTTCGCGTCGCTGGCCAAGCAGGGCATCGTCCTGAAGATGGTCAACATGGGTGGTGGTTTCCCGACCAAGTATCTGCGCGACATCCCGTCAGCAGAGGCTTATGGTCTGGCGATCAAGGCGTCGCTGCGGAAGCACTTCGGCAACAACCTCCCGCAGACCATCATCGAGCCGGGCCGCGGCATGGTCGGCAATGCCGGCGTGATCAAGGCGGAAGTCGTGTTGATCTCGAAGAAGTCGGACAATGACGAGAACCGTTGGGTGTTCCTCGACATCGGTAAGTTCGGCGGTCTCGCCGAAACCATGGACGAAGCGATCCGTTACCCGATCCGCACCGCCCATGACGCCGACGAAATGGCGCCTTGCGTGCTTGCCGGTCCGACCTGCGATTCGGCCGACGTCATGTACGAGAAGAACATGTATCCGCTGCCGATCACGCTTTCGATCGGCGATGAAGTTCTGATCGAGGGCACCGGCGCTTACACCACCACCTATTCGGCGGTGGCGTTCAACGGCTTCGACCCGCTCAAGTCCTACGTCATCTGACGTCTCCCGTGCCGGCAAACCGGCACGGACCCTCACAATTATCGTCATCGCTTGGGATGGGAGGCCAGAATGGCCGCTGTTCTGACCAGCATGCGCGCGCTTTTCGCGCCGTCGCCTGCATTTGTCATCGATCATGAAACGCCGGCCGACGTGGTCGCGCGCGAGGCGCTGCTTGACCGCACCATGGGCCGCGACCGCCGCAAGAAGTCGTCGGAGAAGATCCGCCGCGGTCGTGTTCCGGCCGAAGGGCTGGCACTCGTTGCCCGTGATGGCGCACGCCACGTGATCGGAACCGTGCGTCTGTGGAATATCGAGGCCGGCGTCAGCCGTGCAGGCCAGGCGGTTGACGCCCTGCTGCTCGGTCCGCTCGCCGTCGACTGCGCCCATGAGGGCAAGGGAATTGGCGCGGCGCTCATGCGGGCAGCGCTTCTCGAGGCGCGCAAGCGCGGCCACGGTGCTGTGCTGCTCGTCGGCGATGCCCCTTATTATGAGCGTTTCGGCTTTTTTGCCGACAAGACGCAGCATCTGGTGATGCCGGGTCCGTTTGCCCGTGACCGCTTCTTGGCGCTGGAACTTGTGCATGGCTGGCTCGAAGGAGCTGCCGGCATGGTGGTCGCGTCCGGTCGTAAGCTGTCGCAGCCGACGGACCTGCGCCGCGCAGCCTGATCGAAGGCTCCCAGATGCTCGCTGAAGGGCCCGGCTGCGATTCGCTCGCGCCGGGCCCTTTCCTTTGTCCGGCATGAGCCCGGACGCACGCTGCTTTTTCAATCGTCAACTCTGGCTGTGTCGCGTTGACCACAGCTTCATAGGCGATCGTTGTTTTTTATAATCAAGTGCTAACCTATTGATCTGCCTCAAGCGGCTTTTCTCTCCGGGGCTGCTAGCTGGCGCCGGCTTCAGGCCAGTATCTGTTTCAAGGAGAGAATGATGAGCACCGTCCGGACTGCCTCAACCCGCGCTCTTGCCGCGACCGCCACTTTGCTGCTGCTGACCGCCGCAGCCCCGGCGGCCGACATGGTGCCGCTCATGGACTCGGCACCGGAAGCGGCGACCGAAGCGTTTGCCGCGCCGAGCCCTTGGCAGGTCCGCGTGCGTGGTCTGGGCGTGATCACGAATGATTCGGGGTCCGTGAACGGCGTTGCCGGATCGGATCTGTCCTACAGTGACAGCGTGATCCCCGAACTCGACATCACCTATTACCTCACCGACAATTTCGCCGCCGAACTGATCCTCGGCACGACCTATTCGAACATCTACGGGGAGGGGAGCCTGGCTGCCGTGGGCAAGGTCGGCAAGACCTGGCTTCTGCCGCCGACATTGACGTTGCAATACCACTTCACCGATTTCGGCGCGTTCAAGCCCTATGTCGGTGCCGGCGTCAACTATACCATGTTCTACAGCCAGAAGGGCGATGCGGCGAGCAGCCTTGACGTCAAGAATACCTTCGGCACGGCGCTGCAGGTGGGGGCCGACTACATGATCAACGAGCACTGGGGCGTGAACTTCGACGTCAAGAAGCTGTTCCTGAAGGCGGATTTCGATGCGACCATTGGCGGCACGAACTACTCCGGCAAGGCCAAGCTCGATCCCTGGCTGATCGGCGCGGGTATCACCTATCGGTTCTAAGGGCTTTCAGTCTAAGGCGCACGGAAGGGCAGTCGGCACATGCGATTGCCCTTCTTTCCATGTATGAAACGCATGCTGCTTCCGATCTCGGAAGCCGTGCCTGCCTTTCCTGCGAAGGCCAGGCCGCGACAGTGTGTCCTTAGAACTTGACCGCCAAGCCAACGTTCACGGCGTGCTGCTTCAGGCTGACGGCTTCCGTGTCACCCGGAAATGTGACGTCACCAAAGTCGGTGTAGCGATATTCGACCCGGGTAATGATCCGGTCCGTGACGGCGTAGTCAGCGCCAGCGCCGACCGTCCAGCCATGCATGGTCTTGTCTTGCTTTGCCATGACACTGCTCTCACCATTCAGCTCGGTTACGGCGTAACCACCGGCCAGATAGAACAGAGCGCGATCTGCGCCGTAAGCCAGTCGCGCTCTCGCTGCTCCACTCAGTCCGCTCGATATCGTGAAAGTCTGGCCGGAGACGATCGACGTGTCTTGGTTCCAGTCGTATGCCAGTTCAGCTTCGGCACCGAGGAACAGGTTGTTGCCAATTTCAAAATTGTAGCCCGCAAACGCGCCAACGCGTGCACCATCGGCGCTGAGTTCCAGGTCGGACGGCTTCACGTCCGCCCATCCGTAGCCGGTCAGGATACCAGCGTAGCCACCGCTCCATGAGAACTGCGCTGGGACGATCTCCGCGGCCGGTGGTTCGGCGGGGCCACCCATCACCGCGTCTGCGGCGAATGTGGGATTTGCCACAGACATAAGAATGCTGGCGGCGATGAACGATTTTCTGACCATCATATTCCTTCTCCATAAAACAGGCGTCATTTCAGAGCCCGCCTCATAACCGCGCTCAGCCTCCACCGTCTGTGTTGCATGTCACTTTGCGATAGTACCGCAGGAGATTGCGATGTGCGGTTGCTTTTGCCCTGGTGCGCAAAGGGCTCTGCGGCAGCCGGTGTGGCAAAACTCACGCACTCCTCACGCAGTCCTGACAAGAGCTGTCCTTTTTTCCGCCACGAGCGGGAACTATCTTCGCTCTCATCGCTTCTTGGTGCGGGGTCCGGCGCGAAAAATTTCGCACGGGCGGGAACAAATACGCCGGATAGGTTTAGGTGGTTATGTTGTATAATCATCACATACATTAACCAGAGATGGCGTTATAAGCGACCTTGTAACACAGGAGTTAAAAACATGATGAAGAGCATCCTTCTCGGATCTGCCGCCGCTCTGGCGATTTCGACCTCGGCTTTCGCGGCTGACGCCATCTACGAAGCTCCGGCTGAACCGCCGATGGCTGCCATTGAAACCGCGCCGCAGTTTTCCTGGGCAGGTGGCTATGCAGGTATCCTGACCGGCTACGGCTGGGGTGACGGCGAAACTGCAGGTATCGACGCCAGCTTCGACGGCGCTCGCTTCGGCGGCTTCGTTGGCTACAACTGGGATCTCGGCAACCAGCTCGTTGTTGGTCTCGAAGGCGACCTCAACTACGACTGGAACGACGAAACTGTTGCCGGCGTTGGCGATTTCGAATCCGGTCTGAACTGGTCGGCTCGCGCCCGCATGGGTTATGCCATGGACCGCGCGCTGCTTTACGTAGCTGGTGGTTACACGGGCACGAACATCGAAGGCAACACCGCAGCTGGCAGCTTCGACGACACGCTGCATGGCTGGACCATCGGTGGTGGCGTTGACTACGCCCTGACCGACCGCATGTTCACCCGCGTCGAGTACCGTTACAACGACTTCGGCTCTGGCAACCTCGGTGGCACGGACGTCGACTTCAACCAGCACACGGTTAACGTCGGTCTCGCTGTCAAGTTCTGATCAGCCTGATCGTTCGAACGAAGCGCCCGGCCATCCCTTTGGATGGCCGGGCGTTTCTTGTTGGGGTGGGACCTCGCCGACTTACGCGGCCCGATGCTCGATAGTCTTTGAGTTGCCTTCGCGGATCTCCGAGCGGCGATTGAGTTCGAACCTGTTGACCAGGGTCGTCAACAACATCGCGCCTTCTGCCAGAGTATGACCGATGGCTGTGGTTTCCTCGACCATGGCGGCATTCTGCTGCGTCATCTGGTCGATGCTGTTGATGGCTTGACTGATCTCCTGAAGACCGGTTGCTTGTTCCCGGGCTGCCGTTGCGATCGCATCGACATTGGTGTCGATCCGGCTGACGAAATCGCCGATCTGGTCGAGTGCGTGGCCGGTTTCGCCGACCAGCTCGACACCGGAAGACACTTCGACGCTCGACTTCTGGATCAGCCCCTTGATGTCGCGTGCAGCGTTTGCCGAGCGCTGCGCCAATTCCCGGACCTCCTGGGCGACGACCGCGAAGCCCTTGCCGGCTTCGCCTGCGCGCGCGGCCTCGACACCGGCGTTCAGGGCCAACAAGTTGGTCTGGAAGGCGATCTCGTCGATCACGCCGATGATCTGGCCGATCTCGGAAGACGCGGTTTCAATCCGCTCCATGGCAGACACGGCGGAGCGAACCACATCTCCCGATGCTACGGCACAGTTTTTCGCTTCTTTCACGAGCTCACGCGTATCGCTGGTACGCTGGGCCGAAAGCCTTACCGTGGCCGTGACCTGTTCGAGGGCTGCTGACGTCTGCTCGAGAGCTGCTGCCTGCTGCTCCGTACGATTTGCGAGATTGCTGGACGCCTCCCGCATTTCCTGGCTGTTTTCCAGCAGGCGACGGGTCTCCTCCATGACTTTTTCCAGGGTCGTCTGGAAGGTTGCGATCGAATGATTGAAGTCGTGGCGCAGCGGTTCGAATCGCTTGTCGAAGGCTTCGTCCAGGGTCATGCGGATGTTGCATTCCGCAAGGCGATGCAAGCCGGCTCCCAAGGCCTCGATGACGAAGCGAAGGGCTTCCGCCTCAATCGCCCTATCCTTGTCACGAAGAGCCCGCTCGCGGTCTACCTCGGCGCGTGCCGTTTCAGTTTCGGACTGCAAGCGCTGATTTTCGAGGCCAGCCTGACGGAAGACCTCAACGGCTACCGCGATGTGACCGATCTCGTCCTTGCGATGTGCATGGGGAACGGTGGCGGAGAAATCGCCTCCTGCCATATTCGTCATAAACTCGGTGATTTCGCCGAGCGGCTTCAGCGCGCGGCGGTGAATGAAGTAGACGCTGCCGAGCGCGGTCGTGATGAGCAGCAGGCCGAGCGTCAGCAGGAGAAGCTCACGGCTGGACGTTTCTGCGGCCGCATAGGATTCGCGACTGACGAGGTAATCGCTCGCCATTGTCACGAGCTGGTTTACGGAGGTCTCGTGATCGTGGAACTCGACCTTGAGTTTCGACAGGATCGGCGTGACAGCGCTGCCATCGGCAGCCGAAAGAGCGGGCTTCAGGTCGTTTTGAAGCGTGCTCCAGTAGCGATCGCCCTTGGCGATGACTTCGTCGTAAAGCTTTGCGCGCAGTACGTCTGGCAGGGTGGAGTTCTTCCAGTATTCGCGTCGCTCGTCGTAGAGCGCCTTCAGCAGGTCGAAGCGTGGCACGTTGACCGCTGCAGTGTCGGGATGAACGAAGACCTCGTTGGCAAGCGCGTAGGATTCGATCAGGTACAGCGGCGGGGGAAGGATGTCGGCGATCAGGTCCTTGCCGTCGACGATCTCTTTATAGATCGGACCATTGACCTTGAGCGTCTGCAGCGTTTGTGCGCCCACTCCTGCGACGGCGACGATGCCGGCGGCAAGAGCGAGACCCGCTGCCGTCACCACGATTTTGAGGTTGAGTGTCATGTTGCGTCCGTTTGCAAATCCGCCCGCCGGACAGGCGCATGCGTCTGCGCCTCGGCAGGATGCCGTGGTTGAAGAGGAAATTGGGATGGGCTGCGGAGAATTATTGCAGTCAGACGAGACGCGGCTTTGTTGTCTCTCGCTCGTCCTCCCCGAAAATAGGGAGGCAATTACTACCGCATGGTTAAGGTAAGCACATGGTGAACGGTATAGTGCGAATTTTCGCAAACTTTACCGCTGAGCGGGATTTTTCCCGCGCCTACACGCAACTAAAGCGCTTTGAGGTGTTGTCTCGGCAATCAGCCGGTGATGTCGACGACGCCACAATCCCCCGCCTCGGAAGCGAAGGCGAGGAGTTTACCTGTGCTGCTCCAGGCAAGCGAGGTCACTGCACCCTTGCCGGGACGACGCAATAGCGCCTCCTTGCCATCGGCGATGCGCACGGCGAGGATCATGCCGTCGATGAACCCGATCGCCAGAACTTCTTCGATCGGGTGGAAGGCGACCTGGGTCACGAGAATGTTGGCGCGGGTGCCGAGTTCGAGCGGAGCCTTGCCCATCGGGCCATCCTTGCCGGAGAACGGCCAGACGATAGCGGCCGGTGCGCCTGACGAGGCGAGCCACTTGCCCTTCGGTGACCAGGAAAGGGATTTGACCTTGGCGGGATAGCCGGTCATCCGCATATGACGGGTGTCTGCGGCCTTGCCGTCGAGCTTCCAGCCATGCAGTGCGCTTTCCTGCATCATGGTGACGACGAAGCGACCGTCGGGCGAGAAGGTGACGCCGGTATGGGCGCCCTTCCAGTCGAGATCAACAGGCGCGCCTGCCGTTCCGACCCAGTGCAGCGTGACACCATTGTAGCGTGCGACAGCGATGCGCAGGCCCTTGGGCGCGAAATCCACCGCCTCGACGGTGCGTTCCTCGGTGAATTCCTTCGTCGTGCCATCGGCAAGACGCACGAAGGCCGACTTGCCATGGGCATAGGCGACGGCGCCTTGCGGACCGGGTGCGACGACCGAGATCCACTTGCGCGGCACATGGGCAAGTTCGGTGACCGTGCCGTCATGGGCGATGCGGAGCACGCGGCCGTCCTCGCCACCGGTGAGCAGGGTCTGGCTTGCCGGATCCTTGACGCAGGTCAGCAGCCCTGCATTCGCCTCCGTTACCTTCTCGCCACCGTCCAGCCGATGAATGGCACCGCTCGCCGCAGCGAAGACCGGGATGTCACCGAGAAAATGGGTCGAGACAACGTGACCATCGATATCGAGCGGTGCGACTGTGGGCATACGGACAGGCTTTCTTTCAGGCAGAACGGTTCGGTCAGGCGGCGGGGCGGGAATACCCCGCTCAGGCAGAGGTGGCTTCGCAGGCCTTGAAGCTGGCTTCCAGCTTCTCGCGGTCGAGTTCGCGACCGATGAAGACAAGGCGGCTCTCGCGCTTCTCGCCATCCTTCCACGGACGCTGGTGATCGCCCTCGACAATCATGTGCACGCCCTGAACGACATAACGCTCCTCGTCACCCTTGAAGGCGATGATGCCTTTCAGGCGCAGGATGTTCGGGCCTTGCGTCTGGGTCACCTTCTGGATCCAGGGGAAGAAGCGGTCCGGGTTCATCTCGCCGCCGCGCAGCGAAACGGATGTCACTGTCACATCGTGGATCGCCGATGGGGCGTTATGGTCATGGTGGTGATGGCCATGACCGTGGTCGTGATGGTGGTGATCATGCCCGTGATCATGGTCATGATGGTCATGACCGTGGTGGTGATGATCGTGGTCGCAATCCGGGCCGCAGACATGGTCCGGGTCGTCATGGTCGAGGAAATGCGGATCGTTTTCCAGCGCGCGCTCGAGATTGAAGGCGCCCTGATCTAACACCTTGGCGAGATCGACGCCGGAGCGGGTGGTTGAGTAGATGCGAGCCGAGGGATTGATCGCGCGCACGATGTGCTCGATCTGGTGCAGTTCGTCATGGGTGACGAGATCGGCCTTGTTGATGACGACGACGTCGGCAAAGGCGATCTGGTCTTCGGCTTCGCGGCTGTCCTTCAGGCGCAGCGGCAGATGCTTTGCGTCGACCAGAGCGACCACGGCATCGAGCTCCGTCTTGGAACGAACGTCGTCGTCCATAAAGAAGGTCTGGGCGACGGGAACCGGATCGGCGAGACCCGTCGTCTCGACGATGATTCCGTCGAAGCGGCCGGGGCGGCGCATCAGGCCTTCCACCACGCGGATCAGGTCGCCGCGCACGGTGCAGCAGACGCAGCCGTTGTTCATTTCGTAGATTTCTTCGTCCGACTCGACGATCAGATCGTTGTCGATGCCGATCTCGCCGAATTCGTTGACGATGACGGCGTATTTCTTGCCGTGGTTTTCGGAGAGGATGCGATTGAGCAGCGTCGTCTTGCCGGCGCCGAGATAGCCGGTGAGCACGGTGACGGGTGTCGGTTTTACGGATGCTTCGGTCATGAAAGCCTCTGGTGTCAGGGGGTGCCGGGCGGTGCGGCTGTAATGGTGTTACCCCCATATAGGCGTTCCGCTTTGCCAGTTCAAAGGCTTTCGTCAAGCTGTATCTAGGTCTGAGACGTCGAACCTGTGCACGTCCTCCAGCAACTCCAGAAGGCCCGCGACCGCATGCGCGAGCAGCTTCTCCCCCCTCTCTGCCGTCGCCGCCGCCGCATTGCCGGCCACGCCTTCAGGGTTGAGGTCTGACATCTTCCAGCCGAAGGCATGAGGGCCGTAGGCGAGCAGGTGATTGAAGCGGGCGGCAAAGTCTGACTGGCGCGACGGGAATGCCCGCGCCTTGGCCATGTCGACCCGATCCGGCGCCAGCGCCAGCATGACGGATGTCTCGATGTCGCCGCCGTGGATGTCGATTGCCTTCGCTTCAGGCGTTATCCAGCCCTCTGGCTGGCCGAAGCGCGTCCAGCTGGTGGCGACCACCAGCATGTTGAAGCGCACTCGTGCTTCGGTTGCGACAATCGTAAGCAGCGGGGAATTGCCGCCATGGGCGTTCATCAGCACCAGCTTGCGAATGCCTTGGCGGTTCAGGTCTTCGGCGATGCCGAGCCAGCGGTTGATCGCCTCGTCGTAGGTGAGCGACCGGCTGCCGTTTACATCCATATGTTCGATCGAATAGCCTACGGGCTCTGCCGGCAGAATGGTGACGGGCAGATGGGACGGCAGCGTACCGGCGACGCGGCGCATGATGCCATCAGCAATGATCGTGTCGGTCTCGAAGGGCAGGTGAGGGCCGTGCTGCTCATGCGCGCCGAGCGGCAGGACGGCAATCCAGTCGCGCCGGTCATCGGCGCGCAGGCTGGGATCATTCTCCGCGAACGATAGGGCGGGTTTCGCCATCTGGTCTAACCTCATCATCTTCGTTATGCATGGCAGCCGTCGCGGCGGATTGCAGTGAGGGCCGCAGCGTTTGTCGACCGGGGAGAGTCATGGCGAAAAAGGACAAGGCCGACAAGGACCGCGGTGAAAAGAAGAAGGGCAAGAAGAAGGAGCCGCCGGCTTCGGGTGTGCTGAGCGGCGCTGTGACCCAGGTTGCGCGTGCCTTGCGAACCCGCCTCTCACACGGGCTTGCCGAAAGCGGGCTCTATCCGGGCCAAGATGGCGTGGTGCAACTTCTCGCGCAGGAAGATGGCCAGACGCCAGGTGCGCTGGCCCATCAGCTCGGCGTCAAGGCGCCGACCATGACCCGCACGATCGGTCGGATGGAGGCGCAGGGTTTTGTCATGCGCCGTACCGATGATCGGGACGGGCGCCTGACCAAAGTCTATCTGACCGACGAGGGGCGCGGCAGTGTCGCCAGGATCGCAGCGGTTACGGAAGCCTGCGAGGCCTATGCCATCCAGGGTCTGACGGGCAAGGAAGTGAAGATCCTGGTCAAGCTGCTGGCGGTCATCGAGGGCAATCTGTCGGGTCAGGGTGGCATCCGGTCTGCCGATCCTGCCGACGATGACAGTGATTGAAATCGCCAATTAAATTGTTTAATTAAATCTTTTAAGGGCGGTCGAACGCCCACCGGCCTGCTGCGAGGGAGGAAACGTGGCACAAAAGGTAAAGCTTTCGACCATTGCGGAAACGCTTGGTCTTTCCACGGCGACCATTTCTCTTGCCCTGCGTGACAGCCCGCTCGTTGCGGTCGACACCCGCGAGAAGATCAAGGAACAGGCGCGCGCCCTCGGTTACATCTACAACCGACGTGCTGCGAGCCTTCGCACTTCCCGCTCCGGGATCATCGGTGTCGTCGTGCATGACATCATGAACCCGTTTTACGGGGAAATCCTGAAGGCCATCGAGACAGAGCTCGACCGCAGCCGACACACCTTCATTCTCTCGAATCATTACGACAGCGTCGACAAGCAACGCATGTTCATCGAGACGCTGCTGCAATTGGGTGGTGACGGAGTGATCATGTCGCCGGCCATCGGTACGCCGCCGGAAGACGTGCTGCTGGCCGAGAACAACGGCATGCCGGCGATCTTCATCGCCCGCTCGATGGATGGGCTCGATGTGCCGATCTATCGCGGCGACGACAGCTACGGCATTTCGCTCGCGACCAACCATCTGATCGGGCTTGGCCATCGTTCGATCGCCATGATCGGCGGCACGGACCAGACATCCACGGGGCGCGACCGTTACCAGGGCTATGTGAACGCCCTGCGCAAGGCGGGTATCGAAGTCGATCCGGGCCTGCGCATTCCGGGTCCCCGCACCAAGCAGGGCGGTTTCGAAGCGGCGGTGAACTTCCTGTCGCTGCCGCAGAAGCCCACGGCTGCCGTCTGCTGGAACGATCTCGTTGCTATCGGGTTGATGAACGGCATTGCCCGTGCCGGTCTCATCCCCGGTCAGGACATCTCGGTCACCGGCTATGACGACCTCGAGGAGGCCTCGATCGCGACGCCATCCCTGACCACCGTCTGGAACGGTCAGGCCGAGGTCGGGCGGCTTGCTGCGCGTGCACTGCTCGACAAGCTTGCCGGCAGTCATGAGCCTGATGGCATCCACCTGATCAAGCCCGAGATGCGCATTCGCCAATCAACGGGCCCGATCCGTCGGTAACCCCATAGCCGGCTTTCAAGCCGCGCGCCCATGATCCTCGCCCTGCAAGGAGACAGCCATGTCCGATCGCCCCCTCGTGCTTATTCCAGGCCGCATTCATCCGCGCGTCCGTGACCGTCTTTCGGATCGGTTCGACCTTCTGGAAATCGCCGATGCCACTGCCGCAGATGTGGACGCGGACAGGTTGGAGCGGGTGCGCGGCGCTGCGGTCTCCGGCCGATTTCCGGCTTCGCTGATCGAGCGTTTGCCGAAACTCGAGGTGATCGGCAGCTTCGGCGTCGGCTATGACGGCGTGGATGTGAAGGCGGCCGCTGCTGCGGGGATGGTGGTCACGAATACGCCCGACGTGCTGAACGATGAGGTGGCCGATACGGCGATTGCGCTTCTCCTCAACACCATGCGCCAGTTCTATTTCGCCGAGCGCTATCTGCGTGACGGTCGCTGGGAAAAGGAGGGAGCCTTTCCGCTCTCGCCGCTCTCGCTCAAGGGGCGCAAGATCGGCCTTCATGGTCTCGGCCGGATCGGCATGGAGATTGCCAACCGTCTCCTGCCGTTCAAGGTCGAACTCGCCTACCATACGCGGCGACCCCGCACGGATGTCGATTTTGCCTATCACGACACCCTTGTGGGCCTTGCGGAAGCGGTCGATGTACTGATCTCCATCGTCCCGTCGACGCCGGAGACCAATGGTGCAATCAATGCCGAAGTTCTCGCCGCACTCGGACCGAATGGCGTGCTCATCAATGTCGGTCGCGGTTCGACAGTTGACGAGCCTGCGCTGATTGCCGCCCTTCAGGCTGGGGCGATCGCTGCTGCAGGCCTCGATGTCTTTGCCGACGAACCTCGCGTGCCCCAGGATCTTATCGATCTGCCGAATGTCTCGTTATTGCCGCATGTCGCGTCGGCCTCTGTCCCGACGCGTGACGCCATGGCCGATCTCGTCGTCGACAATATCGTCAGCTGGTTCGACACGGGACGGCCGCTCACACCGGTTCCGGAAACGCCGCTTCCGAAGAGCTGATTCGGCGGTCAGCCTTCCGCAAGCTTGCCGGTGCATCCTGTTCCGATATGGGGTCTCGAGCGGAAGGATGCTCCGATGAAGTCCTCTCTCGCCATCGTGGCGACAGTCCTCCTGTGTGCAGGTATCTCAGCGGTCGGGCTCAGTATCTGGGCTTTGCCGCAGCGCGCTGAGCGAATGGCCGCCGATCCGATCGTGCTCGGCACAATTCCACCTGCCAGTCATGCGCCGTCAGCCTTTGCTGCCAGGCTGCATGCGGCTTCGGTCTCACCGCCGGCCCTGTTTTCCGTGTCCAACTTCACGCGGAAAACCGTCTGTCTCGTGGAGCGCGGTGCCGCGCTCACCAGTCGCAGTCGCGACTTCTTCGCTCCACCCGATTGCGAAGAGGTCTGGCCCGGTCTGGCGCGGGCGACCACCTGGACCCAGCACCAGGATGGCAGCGTAACAATCAGCGACCCCGGTGGGGCAACCTTGCTGACACTGGTTCGAGGACGGCACTTTTCCTATGAGGTGACGGATAATCTCGGTGCGGATCTGGCGCTCCTGATGCTGCCCTGAGCGTCCGTGGAATGGCACATAGGCGTTGTGGCTTTGTGCAGTAAAGCCGCTCCGGTTGTGTTGTCTCTTTCTCGCCTTTACATGTTCGCGCTAACATAGCGGCTGCCCTCTACAGGCACGCTCAAGTGAAAGCTCTCATCCAAAAGAATAGAGTCCAAGCGCTTGAATCGCTTTAGACAAAATGGTTAGCTCGCGCATCGCTGCCGGGAGGGGCCGACGATGCCCGCCGGTGGGGCAACAACTGGGAGGTAGTTCATGGATCGTCGTTCATTTATCAAGAAGGCTGGCGTCGCCGGTGCGGGTGCTGCGGCGTCCACCGTGCTGGCAGCACCCGCCATCGCGCAGGAAAATCCGAAAATCACCTGGCGCCTGACGTCGTCGTTCCCGAAGGCACTCGACACCATTTTCGGCGCAGCCAACGACGTGGCCGAGCGAGTGAAGGCTTCTACCAACGGCAATTTCGAAATCCAGGTCTTCACGGCCGGCGAAATCGTGCCCGGTCTGCAGGCGAATGACGCTGTTGCCGCCGGCACCGTCGAAATGTCGCATACCGCCAACTACTATTACTGGGGCAAGGACCCGACCTATGCACTGGCGACGGCCGTTCCGTTCGGTCTCAACGCGCGCCTGCAGAATGCCTGGTTCTATCAGGGGGGCGGCAACGAGCTCTTGAACGAGTTCTTCGCGACCCAGGGTCTCTACGGCCTTCCGACCGGCAATACCGGTGCCCAGATGGGCGGCTGGTTCCGCAAGGAGATCAACACGCTCGACGACCTTAAGGGGCTGAAGATGCGTATCGGCGGCTTCGCCGGCAAGGTTATCGAAAAGCTCGGCGTCGTTCCGCAGCAGATCGCCGGGGGCGACATCTATCCGGCGCTGGAAAAGGGCACGATCGACGCCACCGAGTGGGTCGGCCCCTATGACGACCAGAAGCTCGGGTTCCAGAAGGTCGCACAGTACTACTACTATCCGGGCTGGTGGGAAGGTGGCGCTGCGCTGCACACCATGGTCAACCTCGAGAAGTGGAACAGCCTGCCGGCTCACTACCAGGCCATCCTTCACGACGCGTGCGCCTTTGCCAACTCCAACATGCTGGCAAAGTATGACGTGAAGAACCCGATCTCGGTCAAGGAGCTCGTCGGTTCGGGTGCTGTCCTGCGTCCGTTCAGCCAGGAGATCCTGACAGCCTGCTACGAGGCGTCTCTCGCCACCTATGAAGAGATCAATGCTTCCAACGCCGCCTTCAAGAAGATCTACGACAGCCAGCTGGCCTTCAAGAAGGACGCCTATCTCTGGATGCAGCTGCCCGACTACACCTTCGATACCTTCATGATGATGCAGCAGCGCGCCAACAAGCTCTGATCATCCGACGCTACCGCTTGTTTGAATGCAGCCCCGGTCTCGAGACCGGGGCTTTTTCGTGTCTGCTGCAAAACGAGAAAGACCCCGGCGGTGGCCGGGGTCTTGTTCTGTGATCAATGTGGATCGAGTGGCGAGTGACCGCTACTGGATGACCGGTGGCTGGCTCAGATCCATTGACGGGGCCGGAGCTGGGGCGGCGGGCGCCGGGCCTGCTGGCGGCTGGATGGCCGGCGGCTGGCCAAGGTCGAGCGGTGGGAGCCCGAAGCTTGGCTGCTGGCCTGCGCCACCTGCCGGCGCCTGCCCGTCTCCGCCGAGCGGCGGAAGCCCGAAGGACGGCATGGTCAATCCGCCATCGCCCGAGGGCTGCGGGATGGTGATCTGGATCGTACTCGGATCCTGTACGATCGCATCCCCCTTGTAGTGCATCACGAGCCCCGGGAAGGCGATGACGGTGACGATCGCGAGGAACTGGATGACGATGAAGGGCAACACCCCCTTGTAGATCTCCAGCGTCTTGATGCCGTCGCGCATCTGCCCCGTCACCTTGTCCTTCCATTGCCCCTCGGGTGCGACGGATCTGAGATAGAAGAGCGAGAAGCCGAAGGGTGGCGTCAGGAAGGAGGTCTGCAGGTTGAGGCCGAGAATGATGCCGAACCAGACCAGATCGATCCCGAGGCTCTGGGCAACGGGTACGAGGAGCGGCACCATGATGAAGGCAATCTCGAAGAAGTCGAGGAAGCAGCCAAGGATGAAGATGATGATCGTGACCACGATCAGGAAGCCGTATTCGCCACCCGGAAGTGCCAGCAGCAGGTCCTCGACCCAGACCTGACCGTTGATGCCGTAGAAGGTCAGGCCGAAGACGCGGGCGCCGATCAGGATCATCATGACGAAGGCAGACAGGCGCGTCGTGGCGTCCAATGCATTCTTCAGGATGGTCAGGTTCAGACGCCCCTTTGCGGCGGCAATGATGAGCGCGCCCGTGGCGCCCATGGCGCCGCCTTCGGTCGGGGTCGCGATGCCGAGGAAGATCGTGCCGAGAACGAGGAAGATCAACGCCAGCGGCGGGACGATGACGACGATGACTTCCTGTGCCAGGCGCGAGATGACATTGAGGTTCATGCCGCGATTGATCAGGGCAAAGCCATAGACGGAGACGACGGCGAAGGCGAGGGCCGCGACCAGCTGCCATTCCGCGCTGGCGATGCCAGTGAACAGCAGGTGGTATCCGAGGAAGTAGAGACCCGTGCCGATCGCAATCATGACCAGGAGGGAGGTCACGCCATCGCCCAGCGTGCGCGCTTCCTTGGGCAGGGCAGGGGCCCATTCCGGTTTGACGAGCGTCACGGCGAAGATATAGGCGCAATAGGCGGCGATGACCATCAGTGCCGGATAGAGCGCGCCGACATACATGTCGCCGACGGAGCGGCCGAGCTGGTCGGCCATGACGATCAGAACGAGCGAAGGCGGTACGATCTGGGCAAGTGTGCCGGAGGCGGCAATCGTGCCGGAGGCCAGCGGGCCATTGTACTTGTAGCGCAGCATGATCGGCAGCGAGATCAGGCCCATGGCCATGACCGATGCTGCTACCACGCCCGTGGTGGCGCCGAGCAGGGCGCCCACCAGGATGACCGCGTAGGCGAGACCACCGCGGATCGGCCCGAAGAGCTGGCCGATCGTGTCGAGAAGGTCTTCGGCCATCCGCGATCGTTCGAGGATGATCCCCATCAGGGTGAAGAACGGAATCGACAGCAGCGTGTCGTTATACATGATCCCGTAGATGCGTTCAGGGTGGGACTGCAGCAGCGGCCAGAACAGGCGGATCTCGGACGAGATGTGTGAGAGTTCGACCCCGACGACGAAATAGATCAAGCCGCCGGCAGCGAGCGTGAAAGCGACCGGATAGCCGAGCAGCAGCATGGCCATGACGGTCGTGAACATGATCGGCGCGAGATTGTGGGCGATAAGGTCGATCATCTCAGGCCTCCTTGCCTTCGGGCTGCGGCGCGACCGTATGCGGGTCCTCGATCCGTCCCATCAAGACGGCGGCCCGCTTGATGATTTCGGAGAAGGCCTGCGCAGTCAGCAGGATGAAGCCGATCAGGACGACGGCCTTTGCCGGCCAGATGATCAGGCCACCAGCGCTCGACGAGACTTCGCCAGAGCGGAAGGACAGCCAGAACCAGGGCCAGGCCAGATAGGCCATCAGGAAGGAGAAGGGTACCAGGAAGATGATGTGCAGTATCAAGTCGAGCCAGTCGCGCGTGCGCTTCTTCCAGCTCCCTGACAGGATATCGATGCGGATATGTTCGTTGCGGAGCAGGGCATAGGCGGCGGCGAGCATGAAGACGGTTCCGTAAAGGTACCATTGCAGCTCAAGCCAGGCGTTTGACGAGATATCGAAGATCTTGCGAATGACGGCATTGCCGGCGCTGATCAGGACGGCGGCCAGGAGCAGCCAGGAAACCCAGCGCCCGATGGCCCCGTTGATCGCATCGATCAGCCGAGAAACAGCCAACAGGATTGTCATTGTGTTTGTTCTCCCCTTGTCTTTTCGTGCTTAGAGCAATGGCAAACCACGCGCAACTGGACTGCGTAGATCCGCCCGCGGGGGCAACGAAAGTTGAATTGGCAGAGGGTTGCAGCCGGGGATGGCGCTGGCTTTTCGCCTGCGCGCTTCGCTTGTGCTCGCTTGCATTTTAACGGTTTCGATATGTCGCCCTTAAGAGGTTCTCGCTTACTGGTTTGCGTGTCACCTCGAAGCAGTGCATTTTAGAACTTGCTTCGTTTTGCGTGTAACTGTGACGTTTTAGGACATGCTTTTCGCCGCAAAACAGGCACAAGGACTGGAAGAGACATCATTTGAAAACTGAGGTTTCGCGTCCAACCTTGCCGGGAGGGCAGATCATGAAGACCGAGAAGCGGCACGATCAGAATGTGCCCACGGATGTGTATCTGTCGTTCGTCAGTTCTCTGTTCGACAACCGCTTCACGCTGTTTACCGGCATGGTTGTCCACATCCTCACCTTCGTCACGGTCTATGTGCAGACGGGCGCGTCCTTCTACCTCTTTTTGTGTGCCTGCTTCGTTGCCGTCTTTTCGTTCCGGCTGCATTCCTTCTTTGTCTTCGATCGCGAGGACAAAGCGAAGCTGACGCGGCAGCAGATCGCTGCCTGGGAACGCCGCTATGTCATCGGCGGCGCATCGACCGCCGCGATCCTGGGTATCGGCAGCGGCTACGCGATGCTCGCCTTCGAGGACACATTCGCGGAACTTGCCTGCATAGCCGTCACCATGGCATCGATGGTGTCCGTCGTCGGCCGCAACTATGGATCTCGGCTTGCCGTCGATCTGCAGACTTTGGCGTGTTGCGTGCCCATGGTCATCGGCAGCCTTCTGGCGCAAGACATCTTCAAGGCTCTGCTATCGCTGATGCTCGTGCCCTTTGGTCTCACCGTGCGGTCGATGGCCAATGGTGTGCGCGACTTTCTCTATGAGAATGTCCTGGCCTCGCGCGAAATGGCGAAAATTGCCGACCGCTTCGACACGGCGCTCAGCAACATGACGCATGGTCTGTTGATGCTCGATCCGAACAATCGGATCGAGGTGGTCAACCGGAAGGCCTGCGAATTGCTCAACCTGGGGGACCGCCGCCGCCTCGTCGGCTGCGATCTCGATGTCGTCCTGCGCTACGGCGTCCGCCATACGTTTGTGGACGGGGCCATGTCGAGCCTTCTCCAGAAGCAACTCGTCCATCTCGTGCAAGGCTTCTCAAGCCGCGCGCTCATGCATTTCTCCGAGGACCTGGTGCTGGAATTCTCCGCCAAGCGGCGCGACGAGGGCGGGGTCGTGTTGATCTTCGAGGATGTCACAGCCCGGGTACATGCCGATCGCAAGATCCTTCACATGGCCCGCTACGATAGTCTGACGGGGCTGCCGCAGCGGGGATACTTCATCGATCTGGTCCGCGAGCGTCTGGAGCGCTCCGGCGAGTTCGGGACGACTGTCGGTCTAATGATCCTCGACGTCGCCGATTTCAAGCACGTGAACGATCTCAAGGGGCATCTGACCGGCGACAAGCTGCTGGTCTCCATCGCGTCCCGCCTGACGGCGTTTGCCGCGGGCAAGGCGATTGTCGGCCGACAAGTGGGCGATCACTTCATCTGCTTCTTCCCGAACGTCGAAGATCAGGATGACCTCGAAGACGTGATGCGCGGCCTGCATGCCGCCTCCAGCGCCGAGTATGATGTCGAGGGGATGCGTATCCCGGTCGTTTTTTCTGCCGGAGCGGTGCTCGTCGAGAGTGCCGCCTTCGACATGGACGACTGGCTGGTCAAGCTAGATATCGCGCTGTTCGAATCGAAGGCGCGCAGTCGGGGCAGCTTCACGCTTTTCGTCAAGGAAATGGATGCGCGTTATCTGGAGCGGCAGCGGCTGAAAGCCGATCTCCGAGCGGCCGTCGACCAGCATGCCATCACCGTCGTCTACCAGCCCATGTTCACTCCGGATGGGCGCGGTCTCGTCTGTTGCGAGGCGCTTGCCCGATGGCATCATCCGGAAAAGGGGCCGATCGCGCCAAACATCTTCATCCAGATCGCGGAAGAGATGGGCATTGTCACAGAGATCACGGAGCAGGTACTGCGCCGAGCCTGTTTTGATTGCCAGACTTGGCCGGAGGCAATTGGTGTTTCGGTTAATCTTTCCGTCCACGATCTCAGGCAGGGCGATCTCGCCGCCACGGTCGAACGGATACTTTCCGAGACTGGGCTCTCTGCCAAGCGGCTGCATCTTGAGGTCACGGAAAGCAGCCTGATCGAAGAACTCACTCCCGCCCGCGCCGTTCTGGACAGGCTACGTGGGCTCGGGATCACGATTTCCATCGACGATTTCGGCACCGGCTTCTCGAGCCTCAGCTACCTGGATACCCTGCCCGTCGATGTGGTGAAGATCGATCGTTCTTTTGTTCGCAACATCGGGCAGGACGCCCGCCGATTGAAGCTTCTGCGGGGGATCGTCAGCCTGACGCGCGGTCTTGACATCGGGATTGTGGTTGAGGGGGTAGAAACGCGCGAGCAGCTATCGCTGATCAAGAAGCACAACTGCGCCGATCTCATCCAGGGCTATGTCTTCTCGATGCCGATTGCCCCCCATGCCATCGCCGCTCTCGCAGAAGAGGCCGAAGTCAACGGGATCGCGGCCCACGTCGGCGTGGCTTGACCATCTATTCTGCTGCCTGTGTCCGTGTCCCGTCACAACCGCTGCTCTTCGCCAAGGCAGTTGCGAATGCGACTGTTAACCTTAACCTATCGCATTTTAATATCTTATTAATTTTCAGGGGAGCGAGGTAAAAGGATAGGTGATACCCCATGCCATCGTTTGCAGACGGCGGGGTATCAGTATGGAACTGGAAGGCTTTTCGGAACGATTGATGCGCTACCTCGATTTCATCGAGTATCGCCGGATCGAGACGCAAGAAGATTTCGAAGATATCGAGCAGTTACGTTACAAGGCCTACAAGGCAGCGAACGTGCTCCCGGTCGCGGCGCCAAGCATGATTGATGATGCTGATTTCGACCGGCACGCCTATGTTTTCGGGATCTATTATTTCGAAGAGCTAGTCAGCACGATCAGGCTTCACCACGTGACCCCAAAACACCCACTATCCCAGTCGGCAGGCGTCTTTCCCGACGTGATGGAAGCCTACCTGGATGCGGGACTGACCTTGATCGACCCCGCGCGTTTCGCTGTCGATCCAGATGTGGCAAGCGAGTTGCCCATTCTCCCCTACATCACTCTTCGAACGAGCATTGTCGCTGCCGCCTATTTCAAGGCGGACCGCGTGCTGCAACACGTTCGGCCGCATCATACTGCCTTTTACAAGCGCGTCTTCTATGCGGAAACCGTGGTCGAGCGGCGGATGACCGAGATCTATGGTCTCGAGCTCACACTCATGGCCACCAATACCCACACGACGGGTGCAAAACTGCTCAAGCGCTATCCCTTCTTCGATTCCGGGGTGCACGAGCGCCGCCTGATGTTCGGACGTGGGGAGGGGGCGCCGTTGACCACGCCGCTGACGGTTCTGCCTTCGGCGCGGCTCGTGGCGGCGGGAAAGGTCACAGGCGCTGTCGCTGGTCGGGATTATTGACCACAAGCGCCGGATCCGATTGCGCTCCGCCTGCCGTTTGTGTATGCGGGGAAAAGATACATTTCTGCCCATGGTTTCGTCAGATGTGATTCCGCCGTGGTGCCGCTAGACTTAAGATTTGGGAGATCGAACATGAGCGAACATCATTCCGGTCCGGTCGAAACCGGTGCTTCTATGGACTACAAGGAGCACGAGAAGACCTATGATCTCTTCATCGCCGGCACCAAATATGGCACGGCCATCCTGGTTGCCCTGATGATCGCCATGGCTGCCGGCTTCTTCGGCGGTGCTGGCCTGCTCGGCGGGTTCTTCATCTGGATCGTGCTGTCGGTTGCCGGCGTCTTCATGATGCGCTGAACGGCGACAGAGCTTTGATTGACGCGAGGCGGTCCTGCAAAGGATCGCCTTTTTTCATGCAGTATTCCATCTGATGCGCAGGGCGCGTGGATGGAGGGCAAACAAAAAAACGGCGGGTCACCCCGCCGTTTTCGATGTCTTGTCAGTGGTTTTGGCCTTAGCTGGTCGTGCCGCGCGTGCGCGCCAGGCCCTGTTTGGCCGGCTCGTATTTGGGGTCGAGGCGCAGCGCATGGCTGTAGGACTTGGCTGCACGGGCCTTGTCGCCGCGGCGCTCATAGATCAGCGCCTGGTTGGCCCAGCTCTCGGCGATGTTGTTGTTCAGCTCGATCGCGAGGTTGAAGTCGGCGAATGCGTTGTCGTCGTCGTTCAGCGCGACATAGGAAACGCCACGGCCATTGTAGGGCTCAGGCGCCCGCGGCGAAAGCGAGATCGCCTTCGAGAAGTCGTCGATCGCCCTCGCATGGTCGCCACGCAGCTGGTAGATCAGGCCGCGATTGTGAAATGCGCGGCCATCTGTCGTGTCGAGCTGGATGGCGCGGTTGAAGTCGCCGAAGGCCTCGTCGATCCGGCCGGCCTGGCGGTAGATATTGCCGCGGCCGATATAGGCGACGTCGTAGTTCGGATTGATCTTCAGCGCCGCATTGTAGTCGGCGGCCGCTTCGACCGGCTTGCCCATGTTGCGATAGACCAGCGCGCGGTTGGCATAGGCCTGGAAAAACTGCGGGTTCAGCTGCAGGGCGGTGTTGAAATCGTCGAGCGCCTGGCGGAACTGGCCGGCGCGTCCATAGGCCGAACCGCGCACGTTGTAGCCTTCCGGATCACGCGGGTTGGACTGGATGACGGCGGTGAGGGAGGCGATGTTCTCCTCGGAGCCCTGGGCCCGGTCGAGACGAATGACATCCGTGGTTTCCGTCGTGGTGGCGCAGCTTGCCAGGGTCAGCGTGGCGAGCAGGGCTGCCGCAGTGGCCAGTCGCGGCAAGCGCGAAGCCTGGGAGGCGGAGAGGAACACGGAGGTTTTCGTCATGAGGCGCATCATCCGGCGGCCGCCAGAACCCCTCGTAGGCGTCGGACAGCGCTAGTTCGTGTTGCATATCAAAAGAGCGGCGGCGATTCGTCTCGCCCCCGCCCTCATTTCATAGGAAAACGTCTAAATCTAGGCTGATCAGCGCGCGCGAGCAGGGGCCGGCAGAAGGCCTTCGCGCTGCATCTTCTTGCGGGCGAGCTTGCGGACGCGGCGAACGGCCTCGGCCTTTTCGCGTGCACGCTTCTCGGACGGCTTTTCGAAGAAATCGCGCATCTTCATTTCACGGAAAATGCCTTCGCGCTGCATTTTCTTCTTGAGAGCGCGGAGCGCCTGGTCAACGTTGTTGTCGCGGACTAGTACCTGCACGTTTATCCCGTTCCTTTGGTTTTAAGTGTTGGTCCTTCCGTCGATGGAGGTCACATCTTCGGAAACAGCGTAATGGTTCGCGCGGCCACTGAGTCCGGCGATTGGGTTGCGAGATACCAGAAGACCCTGGTGAAGTCCATATGGCGCAAGGCTTCCCGCCAATAATTTTGCGCCCTACGCTGCACTTCTTCTGGGGTGTCGAAAGACGGATGACAATGCGTCGCAAAACGGACGTCATGTCGTGGGTTGATCTGCGACCTGTATCATCCTACCCAAATGCCTGAACCACAGGAGTTTAAGGCGAATGCGCAAATATTCGGTCTTTGCCGTTGTCCGTGAGGCGATGCGTGCCCACAAGGGATGGGAGGCTCAGTGGGTCTCTCCCGAGCCGCGGCAATCCTATGACGTCATTATCATCGGTGCCGGCGGCCATGGCCTGGGCGCCGCCTATTATCTGGCCAAAGAGCACGGCATCATCAATGTCGCTGTCATCGAGAAGGGCTGGCTTGGCGGTGGCAATACCGGTCGAAACACGACGATCATCCGGTCCAACTATCTCTATGAAGAGAGCATGGACATCTACGAGCATTCGTTGAAGCTCTGGGAAGGTCTGTCTCAGGACCTCAATTATAATGTCATGTATTCGCCGCGTGGCGTGATGATGCTGTCGCACAATGTGCATGATCAGCAGTCCTTCAAGCGCCATGTGAATGCCAATAATCTCTATGGCATCGACAATGAGTGGCTGACGCCGGAGCAGGCCAAGGCCTTTTGCCCACCGCTCGATATCTCGAAATCGGCCCGCTATCCGATCAACGGTGCAGCGCTCCAGCGTCGCGGCGGCACGGCCCGCCATGATGCGGTTGCCTGGGGTTATGCGCGCGCAGCGTCCGATCGCGGTGTGCACATCATCCAGAACTGCGAAGTGACAGGCATCCGCCGTGGTCCAAATGGTGAAGTCACCGGCGTCGACACGACCAAGGGCTTTATCGGCGCGAAGAAGGTCGGCGTGTCCGCGGCCGGCCATTCCTCCGTCGTCATGGGCATGGCGGGCGTTCGCCTGCCCGTTCATTCGACGCCGCTCCAGGCGCTCGTCTCCGAGCCGCTGAAGCCGATCTTCCCCTGCGTGGTCATGTCGAACACCGTGCATGCCTATATCTCGCAGTCGGACAAGGGCGAGTTGGTCATCGGGGCCGGCACCGACCAGTATAATTCCTACAGCCAGACCGGCGGCATGCAGATCATCACGCATACGCTGGACGCCATCTGCGAGCTCTTCCCGATGTTCCGTCGCGTGAAGATGATGCGCCAGTGGGGCGGGATCACCGACAACACCGCCGACCGTTCGCCGATCCAGAGCGTGACGCCGGTTCCGAACCTCTTCGTCAATGCCGGCTGGGGTACGGGCGGCTTCAAGGCGACGCCGGGGTCTGCCAACCTCTTTGCCCATCTCATCGCCAAGGGCGAGCCGCACCGGCTGGCCCAGGGCCTGACGCTCGACCGGTTCCGCACCGGCCGCCTCATCGACGAGGCAGCCGCCGCTGCCGTGGCGCACTGAATCAGGGATCGTCCAACATGCTGGTCATCAAATGCCCCTATTGCGAAGAAGAGCGTGCCGAGCTCGAGTTTCGCGCCGCCGGTGAAGCGCATATCGCGCGCCCGGAAAACATCGCCTCGATCACCGACGAGGAATTCGCCGACTACTTCTTCCTGCGCGACAATCCGAAGGGACTGATCTTCGAACGCTGGCGCCATATCCATGGCTGCGGACGCTTCTTCAACGCGGCCCGCGACACGATCTCCGACAAGATCCTGCTGACCTACAAGGCCGGTGAGCCCATGCCCGATCCTGCAACACTGGTTGCCCCGTCTGCGTCGAAGGGAGAAAAGGCATGAGTGCTGCCAACCGTATTCCCGGCAAGGGTCGCCTGACGCCGGCGCTGACTGCCCGTTTCACCATCGATGGCCGCACACTGACGGCTTACGAAGGCGATACCGTAGCGTCTGCCATGATCGCCAACGGCATGCACCTCGCCGGACGCTCGTTCAAGTATCACCGTCCGCGCGGTATCCTGACCGCTGGTCCGGAGGAGCCGAATGCGCTGCTCGACGTCTCGCGTGACGCTGCCCGCCGCCAGCCGAATGTGCGGGCGACCGTGCAGGAAGTCTTCGACGGCATGAAGATCGAGACGCAGAACCGCTGGCCATCGCTGTCGCTCGACATCGGCGAGGTCAACAATCTGATGTCGCCTTTCTTCGCCGCCGGCTTCTACTACAAGACCTTCATGTGGCCGAAGGCTGCCTGGCACCAGATCTATGAGCCCTTCATCCGTCGCGCCGCCGGTCTTGGCCATGCGCCGAAGGAAGCCGATCCGGACCATTATGCCAACCGCTATGCCCATTGCGACGTGCTGGTGATCGGTGGCGGTGCCGCCGGTCTCGCTTCGGCGCTCGCTGCCGCCCAGACGGGCGTGCGCGTCATGATCGTCGACGAACAGCCGGACATGGGCGGTGCCTTCCACTTCGATACGGGTGCGACCGTCGACGGCCAGAGCGGCTGGGACTGGGCGCAAGCGACCGTCGCCAAGCTCAAGGGCATGTCCAACGTCACCGTGCTCTCCCGCACGACGGCCTTCGGCTATCACAACCACAATTACGTGGCGCTGGTTGAACGCGTCACCGATCACGTCGCCAAGCCCGCCAAGAACCAGCCGCGCGAGCGTCTGTGGCAGGTGCGTGCGAAGCGCGTGATCATCGCCAGCGGTGCGATCGAACGCCATATGGTGTTCGCCAATAATGATCGCCCGGGCATCATGCTGGCAGCGGCGGGCCGCACCTATCTCAACCATTTCGGCGTCGCCGTCGGTTCCAAGGTCGGTGTCTACACGGCGCATGACTCGGCCTATGAAGCGGCGATCGATCTGAAGAAGGCTGGCGTCTCCGTGCCCGTCATCGTCGATGCGCGCGAAAAGCCGGGTGAGGGCGTGCTTGCCCAGGCGCGTGCGCTGGGCATCGAAGTGCTGACCGGCCATGGTGTTGTCGATACTGCTGGCCGTCTCCGCGTCCGCTCGATCACCGTGCGCCGCAATGGCGGAGGCGCGAGCCGCAAGATCGAGGTTGATGCGCTTCTGATGTGCGCCGGCTGGACGCCATCGGTGCACATGTTCTCGCAGTCGCGCGGCAAGCTGAAATACGATGCCCCAAACGACCGCTTTCTGCCTGACGTCTATGTGCAGGATTGCGTGTCCGTCGGCGGCTGCAACGGCACTGACGACCTGCAGGCACTGCTCGATGAGGCGAGTGCTGCTGGTCTCTCCTCGGCCAAGGCAGCGGGTGCGACCGAGGCGCTTTCGGTTTCGCTGTCAGGTGCAAATGCGCATGCCTGGACCGGCGGTATGATTGGTGCCGCCGAAGGGGCGGGCCGTGACGACAACGTCAAGGCATTCGTTGACTTCCAGCACGATGTCTGCGCCAAGGATATCCGCCTTGCCGTGCGCGAGGGGATGCATTCGATCGAGCATATCAAGCGCTTTACGACCAATGGTATGGCCTCCGACCAGGGCAAGCTCTCCAACATGCATGGTCTCGCCATTGCAGCCGAAGTGCTCGGCAAGGAAATCCCGCAGGTCGGTCTCACCACCTTCCGTGCGCCCTACACGCCTGTCACCTTCGGCACGCTGATCAACCACTCGCGCGATGCGCTGTTTGATCCGACCCGCAAGACGCCGATGCATGCCTATGAAGTCAGCCAGGGCGCCGTCTACGAAGACGTCGGCAACTGGAAGCGCGCCTGGTATTATCCGAAGGCCGGCGAAGACATGCATGCCGCCGTGAACCGCGAATGCAAGACTGTGCGCGAGGCCGCCGGCGTCTTCAACGCCTCGACACTCGGCAAGATCGAGGTCGTCGGGCCTGACGCCGCCGAGTTCCTGAACCTGATGTATACCAATGCCTGGGATACGCTGAAGCCGGGCAAGGCGCGTTATGGCATCATGACGCGCGAAGACGGTTTCATCTATGACGATGGCGTCGTTGGCCGTCTCGCCGAGGATCGCTTCCATGTGACCACCACGACGGGCGGTGCGCCGCGTGTCATGCACCACATGGAAGACTATCTGCAGACGGAATTCCCGCATCTGAAGGTCTGGCTCACCTCGACCACGGAACAATGGGCGGTCATTGCCGTCCAGGGTCCGAAGGCGCGCGACATCATCGCGCCTTTCGTCGAGGGCATCGATATCTCCAACGAAGCCTTCCCGCATATGAGCGTGGCCGAAGGCAAGTTCTGCGGCGTGCCGACGCGCCTCTTCCGCGTGTCGTTCACCGGCGAACTCGGCTTCGAAGTCAATGTGCCCGCCGATTTCGGCGCTGACGTCTTCCGGCAGATCTGGGAGCGCGCCCAGTCGCTCGGCGCCTGCCTCTATGGCACCGAGACCATGCATGTCCTGCGCGCTGAGAAGGGTTACATCATCGTCGGTCAGGACACCGACGGCACGCTGACGGCTGATGATGCCGGCCTCTCCTGGGCGGTATCGAAGAAGAAAACCGACTTTGTCGGCATTCGCGGCATGAAGCGTCCGGATCTGGTCAAGGAAGGCCGCAAGCAGCTTGTCGGCATCTTCACCAAGGATCCGAGTGAAGTGCTCGAAGAGGGCGCGCAGATCGTCGCCAATCCGAACCAGCCGAAGCCGATGACCATGCTCGGTCACGTGACCTCGTCCTACTGGTCGGAAAACCTTGGCCGCTCGATTGCGATTGCCATGGTGTCAGGTGGCCGTGCACGCATGGGCGAGACGCTTTACGTGCCGATGAAGGACAAGACCATCGCGGTGGAAGTGACCGACATGGTATTCTTTGACAAGGAAGGAGGCCGCATCCATGGCTGATCTGTCTGTTGCAGAACGCAAAACCGTCCTTGCCGGCTTCCATGGCGGCAGCGCCAAGGTGCGCCTGACGCCCGCACTTCCCGCCACCCGCGTGTCACTGCGCGCCGGTGCCGATGCCGTCGCAGGTCTCTCCAAGACGCTCGGCCTGAAGCTTCCGACAAAGCCCAAGACGTCCGTCTCGGCCAAGGGCCGCACGGCCTTCTGGATCGGTCCGGACGAATGGTTCCTGATCGACGAGAAGGGTGACGCGCTGATGGCCGACTGCGCCGCCTCCGGCGTCGTTCACTCGGCGACAGACGTTTCCTACCGCAACACGGCGATCATCGTCTCGGGTCCGGCTGCCGCCGACACGCTGAATGCGGCCTGCCCGCTCGACCTGTCTCTCGCCGCCTTCCCGGTGGGTGCGGTCACGCGCACCGTCTTTGGCAAGATAGAGATCATCCTCTACCGCGTCGAGGAAGAGACGTTCCGGGTCGAATGCTGGCGGTCCTTTGCAGAGTATGCGTTCGGCATGCTCGCCGAGGGCGCGGAGGATGCTTCGCTCTGAGGGGCGGGGTGTTTCAAGGGTTTTGAGGAGGCCGGGGTGACCCGGCCTTTTTTATGAGACACGACACCCTGTCTGGTCAGGGTTGCAAAAGCCTCCTTTCTCCTCTGCACTCTGCATCGCAAAGGCTCGCAATCTCTGTCGGTCCATGATAGGTTACATGTAACTAGATTAAGGTTGTGAAACCAATGATGCGAAGCAGATGGAACCCGTCATGTCCTCTATCGCCAAACCCAAGCCGTCCCGCGTGAAGGTGAGCGAGCATCGCGCGCGCCTGCGGGCGCAAGGTTTGCGCCCGATCCAGATCTGGGTACCGGATGTCCGTGCCGCGTCATTCAAGGCGGAAGCGCACCGTCAGTCACTTGCCGTTGCAACGAGCGCTGATGCAGTGAGCGATCAGGCTTTTATCGATGCTGTCTCCGACATCGACTTCGAAGATGGTGATGACGCTTGAGACGCGGCGACATCTGGACTGTCTCGGGCGGCAAGGACTATGCGGGAAAACCTCGCCCCGTAGTCGTGGTTCAGGATGAGGTGTTTGACGCCACGGATTCCATCACCATTTGCGCCTTTACCACGGATGAAACCGACGCGCCGCTTTTTCGCCTGCCGGTGGAGCCGAATGAGCGCAATGGACTGCATTCACCGTGCCGGCTCATGGTGGACAAGATTACGACAGTGCCGAAATCCAAGATAGGAAAAAGGGTCGGACGGTTGGATGACGCCGATATCCTGCGGCTCAATCAGGCAGTTCTTGTCTTTCTGGGGCTCGCAGGTTCATCAAGGGGCAAAACCGATCAGCCAAAGAGTTCTGTATGATCCATGAGGATGGCGTATCGATCGCCATTAGCGGCACAACTCCGTTGGCCAACTCATTTCAGACGGCTGAACCTTCCCACCCCACCCATTTCACCCAGCGCCCATGAAAATCCGCCCGGCCGATCTCGCGGGTTTCGCCCGCCGGCCACAGCGTCAGCAGGAGTGCCGCACCCTCCGGCTTGCCATCGGCCTCCAGCTGCAGTCGGGCCAGCGGTGCGGCTTCCGTCGCGCGGGCACCCGCATCGGCGATCAGCGCTTCACCCTCGGCCTTCAGCGCCGGCGGCAGATATTGCCAGGCGATGGTGTGGTAGATCACGTGGGTCATGCCCGGACGCGTCACCAGGCGCTTGTGCAGCCAGTCGATGGCGTCGGCCTTTTCGACCTTCATACCGCTTTCGGTGGCCATGGCAAGCGCTGCTGCCGTGCGGTCGAGGCGGTCCTGCTGATCGGCCCAGATGTAGGAGAAGAGCCGCAGGCGGTCGTCTTCTGAAGATGGGTCGAGCGGGTTGAGGTCGCAGCCGGCGCGTTCGGTGATCTGGACTGCAGCGTTTGGCGGCGGCGGGCCTTCCCAGCGTGGGGCGAGTTCGACGGCGGAGGCTTTGCCCCAGCGGAAGTCTCCCAGTTGGTAGATGTAGCAGTCCCATTGCAGGTTCAGCCCGGCGCTTGCGCCGACTTCCGAGAGGATCAGCGGTTTGCCCGTCAACGATGCGATGGTCAGGAAGCCGGGGAGCAGGGCGGAGGAGCGGCGCACCTCGTTGGTCTGCGGTGCCGACCTCAGGCGCTCCAGCATGAAGGCTTCGTCGCGGCGCAAGGCGGCTTCCACAGCGGCCCAGAGCGTGTCGTCGTCGACGGCATTTGGCGGATAGACGGCTGACAAGGCCTGATCCTGGCCGGATCGGACCAGGGCATGCAGCGTGCCGGCCAACCGGAGCGCCAGCGCGTCGCCCGTGCCGTCAGGATTGCCGGGCCAGCCGAGGATGGTCGCACCAACACGGGTCTCGTCTGTCAGCCGTTCTGCCGTCAGCGTGCAGAGGCGGGCAGTGAAGGGGGAGCCGAGATCGGCGCAGGCTTTCGTCTGGCGGCGGAAACTCTGGCGGATCTGGTCTGCCCGGTCGTCGCTCATGGTCTAAGGCGCCTTTCGTGTCAGACGCCTTCCGGGCGATCCTTCGGGTCGAACTGGGAAATGGTGATCCAGTCGGCGGTGAGAGCCGGTTTTCGCTCATCCTCGATCTCGACGGTCACATCATAGGTGTTCATCAGCATGCCCGCGCCGCGGAAGCGGGCTTCGGCGAGCTTGAAGGAGCCGCGAATGCGCTTGCCGGTGCGGACGGGTGACATGAAGCGGACTTTCTCGAAGCCGTAGTTTATGCCCATGGTCTGCTCGCGAATCTTCGGCAGGCAGTTGTAGTTCATCGCTGACAAGAGCGAGAGCGTCAGGAAGCCATGGGCAATGGTGCCGCCGAAGGGCGTTTCGGCGGCGGCGCGCACCGGGTCGGTGTGGATGAACTGGTGGTCCATGGTGGCACCGGCGAAGGCGTCGATCATGGTTTGATCGACGGTGATCCAGTCCGACACGCCCACCACGGTTCCAACGAGGCCCGGCACGTCCTTGAGCGAAATCTCTTGCGGCATGAAAAGAACCTGATCCTTCAACAATTCCCGCAGGCTACAGCCGCTTGATGTCGGGCGGAAGAGGCTAACATCACTGCAGTGCAAAAACTCAGGTTTCAACGCAGAAATCGACGCTGCGGGGTCTCGCGGCAAACGTCGCGGCGCTGCGGCCGGTCTGCAGACGTCGCCATTTGCGTTTGCCCTGCGGCGGGAGCGCGAAATCGGTCGCCTTGGTCGATCGGTTGATGAGCACAGCGACGCGGCAGTCCTTGCCGGTCTCCCGATCGATCGAGGTCAACACCATGGTGAAGGCACCGAGGTCGGGCGTTTCCCAGTCGGCGACCGTCATGGGCACGCCGTCGGTGTTCAGCCAGCTGACATCGCCGTCTCCGGTCAGGACACTCGTATCCATGAAGCAGGAGAAGCGCTGGCGCATGGCGGCCAGACGGGCGGTGGTTTCGATCAGTTCCTCGTCCGCCCCAGACCAGTCGAGCCAGGTGAGGGCATTGTCCTGGCAATAGGCATTGTTGTTGCCGCGTTGCGTGCGGGCGAACTCGTCGCCGGCCGTCAGCATCACGGCACCTCGGCTGGCAAATAGCGTGGAGAGCAGGGCCTCGACATCCTGCCGACGCTTCTTGAGGATCGCCTTGTCGGATGTCTCACCCTCGACGCCGTTGTTCCAGGAATGGTTCTCGTTGTGGCCGTCGCGGTTGTCCTCGCCGTTCGCCTCGTTGTGTTTGTGCTCAAAGGAGACGAGGTCGTAGAGCGAAAAGCCGTCATGGGCGGCGATGAAGTTGACGCTGCGGGTCTGGCCGTGGCCGTCATGGGCGAAGAGTTCGGCGGAGCCGGCAAGCGCCGTTGCAAGATCGCCTGTCGTCCCGGCATCGCCCCGCCAGTGGCGGCGGAAGGTGTCGCGGGCGCGGTCGTTCCATTCGAGGAAGGCGGGCGGGAAGCGGCCGAGCTGGTACCCGCCGAGCCCGATGTCCCAGGGTTCGGCGATCAGGATGCGATCCTCCAGCACTTCGTCCTCGAGGATGGCCCTGAGAGTAGGTGCGTCCTGATGGAAGCGGTCCCAGTGCCGTCCCATGATCGGTGCGAGGTCGAAGCGGAAACCGTCGATACCGGCTGACAGGACGAAGTGGCGGAGCGTATCGACGATCAGTTGACGGACGAAGGGATGGTCGCAGGCGAGCGTGTTGCCGCAGCCGGTGTCGTTGACCAGCGTACCCGGATCATCGGCCACATGGCGGAACAGCGAGCGGTTGTCGATGCCGCGTAGCGAGAGCGTGGTGCCATGCACATCGCTTTCGCCGGTGTGGTTGAAGACGAGGTCGAGGATGACGCCGATGCCTTCCGCATGAAGCGCGGCGACCGTCTCGCGCAGCTCCTTCACGCCGCCGGGCACGAGGCGCGGATCGAGCGCCATCATCGCGACGGGGTTGTAGCCCCAGCTGTTGGTGAGGCCGAGCGGGGGCAGATGCCGTTCGTCGATCCAGGCGGTGATCGGCATGAGTTCGACCATGTCGACGCCGATACGCCTGAGATGCGCGAGGATTGCGGGGTGGGCGAGGGCTGCGAGCGTGCCGCGTTGGGCGTCCGGGACGTCAGGATGTAGCATGGTCAGTGCCTTGACGTTGACCTCGTATATGAAGCCGGTGCGCTCGCCGAGCGGCATCATGGGCTTTAGCGGCTTGTGCGCCTTCACGATCGATTTCGGCATCAGGTCGGCGGTGTCGACGCCGAACTGACCAAGGCGTGTGTCGTAAACGAAGGGCCGGTCCAGCTCGGTGGCGTAGGGATCGATCAAGAGCTTGGATGGATCGTACCAATGGCCTTGAGACGGATCATAGGGGCCGTGGATGCGGAAGCCGTAGCGGGCGCCTTCCTTGACGTCTTTCGCAAAGACGTGATGCACATCGCCTTCACCCCGCACCATCGTGAGGGGGGCGAGTTCCGTCTCGCCCCCCTCATCGAAGAGGCAGAGGTCCACGCGTTCGGCGTGATGCGACCAGAGACGGAAATCGGTACCGGTTTTGCCCAGGGTGGCTCCGAGCATCGGCTTGGTCATGGATCGCCTCGTGGTCCGGTTGATTCGCGCGCCTGATGGAACATAGCAGGCGGGCGGCCCCGGACCAGAGTGGTTGCGTTTACATGGCCTTGAGGTTCACGGCTTTCACGGCTGCTTCCTTCCGTTCGCTATAGCGATCGGTCAGGTAGTCGGAGATGTCACGGGTGAGGTAGGTGAACTTCACTAGTTCCTCGCAGACATCGACGACGCGCTCGTAATAGGATGAGGGCTTCATTCGACCATCCGCGTCGAATTCCTGATAGGCCTTGGCGACCGAGGACTGGTTCGGGATGGTGAGCATCCGCATCCAGCGGCCGAGCAGGCGCATGGCGTTGACCGCATTGAACGATTGCGAACCGCCGGAGACCTGCATGACGGCGAGCGTCTTGCCCTGCGTCGGCCTGATGGCCCCGACGGACAGCGGGATCCAGTCGATCTGCGCCTTCATGATGCCGGTCAGCGTGCCGTGGCGCTCGGGGCTCACCCAGACCTGGCCTTCGGACCAGGCCGAGAGGTCGCGCAGTTCCTGCACCTTGGGATGGCTCACCGGTGCATCGTCGGGTAGCGGCAGGCCGGAAGGATCGAAAACCTTCACTTCTGCGCCGAAATGCTCGAGCAGGCGCTTGGCTTCCATGGCCAGTAGGCGGCTGAAGGAGATCTGCCGCAGTGAGCCATAGAGGATCAGGATGCGCGGCTTGTGGGTGGAAAAGGGGCGCCGCAGCGCCTCCAGATCCGGCATCCGCAAATGATCGAGATCCGCGGCGGGCAGGTCTACAGTCACATCAGACAAGGCGCTTGCCCTCCGCATCGAGCACGGCCTCGCCGTCTTCCTTGACAAAGGCGGAGGTGAAGGCATCTGGGTCCAAGATGTCGAGCACCAGCTCGGACGGACGGCAAAGGCGCGTGCCCATGTCGGTGACCACGAGCGGGCGGTTGATGAGGATCGGGGTTGCGATCATCGCATCTAAAAGCTGGTCGTCCGAGAGAGCGGGATTGGCAAGGCCGAGTTCCTCATAGGGCGTGCCCTTTTCGCGGATTGCCTGGCGCACGGACAGGCCGGAGTCGGCGATCATCTTCGCCAGGGCTTCCTTGCTCGGCGGGGTCTTCAGGTATTCGATGACATCAGGCTCGATGCCGGCATGGCGGATAAGGTCCAGCGTGTTGCGCGAGGTGCCGCAGGCCGGGTTGTGATAAATGGTGACGTTCATGAAATTTCAGGCCTTTGCTTGATTGGCGGATCTGGCGGTGACGGCGTTGCCCGCCTCGTACCAGCCCTTGCTGCGATTGACGACGGCGACCAGCGCCAGCATGACCGGCACTTCGATCAGCACGCCGACGACGGTGGCCAGGGCGGCGCCCGAATTGAAGCCGAAGAGGCTGATGGCGGTTGCAACCGCAAGCTCGAAGAAGTTGGAGGCGCCGATCAGGGCGGAGGGGCCGGCGATGCAATGGGCTTCGCCGGTCATGCGGTTTGCCAGATAGGCGAAGCCGAAGATGAAGACCGTCTGCAGGAAGATCGGTACGGCGAGGATCGCGATCACGATCGGCTGGGCGAGGATCTGGTTGCCCTGGAAAGCGAAGAGCAGGACGACGGTCAGGAGCAGCGCGCCGATCGAGAGCGGCTGTATCTGGTCCTGGAAGCGTTGCAGGGCGCGACCATCGCCGCTGCCGAGCGCCCGGCGCAGGATCTGGGCGACGATAACCGGCACGACGATGAAGAGCGCAACGGAGATGAGAAGCGTATCCCAGGGCACAATGATCGAGGAAACACCGAGCAGGATGGCGACGATCGGCGCGAAGGCCAGCACCATGACGGCATCGTTGAGTGCGACCTGGGTGAGGGTGAAGGGCGCATCGCCGCGGGTGAGGTTCGACCACACGAAGACCATGGCGGTGCAGGGTGCGGCCCCGAGCAGGATGAGGCCGGCGATATAGCTGTCGATCTGATCGCTGGGCAGGAAGGGCGCAAACAGCCAGCCGATAAAGATCCAGCCAAGAACTGCCATGGAGAAAGGCTTGACTGCCCAGTTGGCAAAAAGCGTGACGCTCATGCCGCGCCAATGGGTCCCCACTTCGCGGATGGCGGCGAAGTCGATCTTCATCAACATGGGAATGATCATCAGCCAGATGAGGACTGCAACCGGCAGGTTGACCTTGGCGATCTCGGCCGAGCCGATGAGCTGAAAGAGGCCGGGGAATACCGACCCTAGCGCGATGCCGGCGGCAATCGCCAGCGCGACCCAGAGGGTCAGGTAGCGTTCAAATGTGGACATGGATCAGGCGACCTCGGGATTGGCAGCATCGGTGGTCGCGCCGATCTCGGCCAGGCGCTTCTGCAGCGAGAGCTTGTCGAGGCTCGTCATCGGCAGGCTGACGAAAATGGAAATACGGTGATTGAGCATCCGGTAGGCCTCCGCAAAGGCGAAGTGCTTTTCGGAATCCGTGCCTTCAGCTGCAGCCGGATCCGGCACGCCCCAATGGGCGGTCATCGGCTGGCCGGGCCAGACGGGGCAGGCTTCGGCGGCGGCATTGTCGCAGACGGTGAAAACGAAATCGAGCTGCGGCGAGCCGGGTACTGCGAACTCGTCCCAGTTCTTCGAACGCGCGAAGCTCGTGTCATAGTTCATGCCCTTCAGCAGTTGCAGCGTGTAGGGGTGAACTTCACCCTTCGGCTGGGAGCCGGCGGAATAGGCCTTGAACTTGCCCTGGCCGAGCCGGTTCAGGATCGCTTCGGCGATGATTGAACGGGCGGAGTTGCCGGTGCAGAGGAAAAGAACATTGTAGATCTTGTCGGACATGACAGGTCTCTCAGTTAGGGCGGGTGATTTCGAGGGTAGGGGAACAGCAGGCGAGATCGTCGATCAGCGGCTGGCAGAGGCTGGCGTTGCCGCCACAGCAATCCTTGAGAAGGTAAAGCGCGACAGCGCGGAAGCGATCGAGATCGGCGCGGTAGATGATCGAGCGGCTTTGGCGCTCGCCTGAAACGAGGCCGGCCTGGGACAGTGTCGACAGATGCGCCGACATGGTGTTTTGCGGCACGCCGATCAGGCGGGCGAGTTCGCCGGCGGGTATGCCATCAGGCTCATGCGCCACCAGCAGGCGGAAGGTCTGTAGCCGGGTCGGCTGGGCCAAGGCGGCAAGCGCCGCGATCGTCGTTTTTTCATCCATAATTCCAGAATAGTGGATATATTGGGTGAGTCAATGCGTTGATAGGCCAAATACGAAAACCCCCAACCTTTGCAGGCCGGGGGCTCAAAATTCTCTCGAAGGACTGCTGCGATCAGGTGATGACCGTCGGCTCGTTCATGCCCGTGTAGCGCTTGATCTCCGCCACCTCTTCCGCTGCCGCAATCAGGTCAGCGAGTGCCGCCTGCGTCTCGATGCCGTGGCGGCTGGCGTCGGGCTCGTAGCGTTCGACATAGAGGCGCAAGGTCGCGCCCGAGGTGCCGGTGCCGGAGAGGCGGAAGACAATGCGGCTGCCGCCTTCGAAGAGGATGCGGATGCCCTGGTTCTTCGAGACGGAGTGGTCGATCGGGTCGTGATAGGCGAAGTCGTCGGCAGCCGTTACTGTGAGGCCGTTGATCTTGCTGCCGGGCAGGCTGTCGAGTTTGGCGCGGAGGGCTGCGACCAGCGCGTTGGCGTTCTCTGTATCAACGCCTTCGTAGTCGTGGCGGGAATAGTAGTTGCGGCCGTATTCGGCCCAGTGGCTTTCCACGATCTGCTTCACGCTCTGCTTGCGGGCGGCCACGATGTTGAGCCAGAAGAGCACGGCCCAGAGGCCGTCCTTTTCTCGCACATGGTCAGAGCCGGTGCCGAAGCTTTCTTCACCGCAGACGGTGACCTTGCCGGCATCCATCAGGTTGCCAAAGAATTTCCAGCCGGTCGGGGTCTCATACATGCCGATGCCGAGCTTTTCCGCCACTCGGTCGGCGGCGGCACTTGTGGGCATCGAGCGGGCGATCCCGGCAATGCCTTGTCTGTAGCCGGGGGCGCAGGTGGCGTTGGCGGCGATCATCGCGAGGCTGTCGGAGGGAGTGACGAACATCCCCTTGCCGACCACCATGTTGCGGTCGCCGTCGCCATCGGAAGCCGCACCGAAGTCCGGGCCGTCGGCACTCATGACGTCGTCGTAGAGGGTCTTGGCGTGGACGAGGTTCGGGTCGGGATGGTGGTGGCCGAAGTCGGGCAGGGGGACTTCGTTGCGCACGGATCCTGCCGCTGCGCCGAGGCGCTTCTCAAGGATTTCGACCGCATAGGGGCCGGTGACGGCGCTCATCGAATCTATCACGACGCGGAAGCCGCCTGCGATCAGCGCGCGGATCGCGGGGAAATCGAAGAGGGTTTCCATCAGGTCGGCATAGTCGGCGACCGGGTCGATGACCTCGACGGTCATGCCGGCGAGATCGAAGCTGCCTGTTGTGTCGAGGTCAATGTCGGCGACATCGGCGATCTTGTAGCTGTCGATGACCTTGGTGCGGGCAAAGATCGCGTCGGTGATCTTCTCCGGTGCCGGGCCGCCATTGCCGATATTGTATTTGATGCCGAAGTCTTCGGTCGGGCCGCCGGGATTGTGGCTGGCCGAAAGCACGATCCCGCCAAAGGCATGGTATTTGCGGATGACATGCGAGGCGGCCGGCGTCGACAGAATGCCGCCCTTGCCAACCATGACCTTGCCGAAGCCATTGGCGGCGGCCATTTTCAGAGCGACCTGGATGACTTCGCGGTTGTAGTAGCGGCCGTCGCCGCCGATCACCAGCGTCTGGCCTTTGAAGCCCTCCAGGCTGTCGAAGATCGCCTGGATGAAGTTCTCCGCATAGTTTTCCTGCTGGAAGACCGGAACCTTCTTGCGCAGTCCCGACGTGCCGGGCTTCTGATCCGCATAGGGTTTCGTGGAGACGGTCGAGATCATCGATTACAGGCCTTTCGAGACGAGGCGTTGATAAAGGTCGGCATAGGTCGCGCCGCTCCTGTTCCAGGAGACGTCGGATTTCATGCCTTGCTTCTGCATTTGCGACCAGAGACGATGGTCACTGTAAAGCCGAAGCGTGCGGCGGATGGCGCGGCGGAGTGCATCAACGGTCACCGGCGTAAACTGAACGCCGGTCGCAACACCGGCAGCCAAGGCCGCTTCATTGGCGTCGATAATGGTATCAGCAAGGCCGCCGGTGCGCGCGACAAGTGGAACACAGCCATAGCGAAGGGCGTAGAGCTGGGTCAGGCCGCAAGGTTCGAAGCGCGAGGGCACGAGGATGATGTCGGAACCGGCCTGCATGACATGCGACAGACCTTCGTCATAGCCGAGAACCATGCTGACGCGGCCGCGATGATGGGCAGCGGCAGCCTGGAGCGCCGCCTCGATCCCGCTTTCGCCGGAGCCGAGGATTGCGAGCCTGCCGCCGGCATTGACGATCTCGTCGATGACGTCAGGCAGCAGGTCCAGCCCCTTCTGCCAGGTGAGGCGCGAGATGACGCAAAAGATTGGCCCATCGTCGCCGTCGAAGGCGAAGCGCTCGACCATGGCCGCGCGGTTGCCGGCGCGTTTCTTCAGCGCGGTGCCCGAGTATTTACTTGCCAACAAAGGGTCTGCGGAAGGGTCCCAGACCTCGGCATCGATGCCGTTGACGATGCCGTAGAGGTCGGTGGAACGGCTGGCAATGACGCCGTCGAGACCCATGCCGAATTCCGGCGTCAGGATCTCCTCCGCATAGGAGGGGCTGACCGTGGAGAGCGCATGGGCGGTGACGAGCCCGCTCTTCAGGTAGCTGATCGTGCCGTAATATTCGAGCGCCTCGTGCCAGGCATGGCCCGGCAGGCCGAGATAGGGGAAGAGTGTGGCGCCGAACTGGCCCTGGAACGCGATGTTGTGGATCGTGAGAAGGCTCGGCACTTCAGGTGCTTCGGCGTAGCGCATATAAACGGGAACCAGTGCACCCTGCCAGTCATGCACATGGACAAGGTCCGGTTTGAAGCTCGGCAGCACGCCCGCCGCGATCTCGGCGCCCACCTTGGAGAGAACGGCGAAGCGCTTCCAGTTGTCGGGATAGTCTCGCCCCTGGGTGTCGAGATAGGGGCCGCCTGACCGCTCATAGAGTGGCGGGCAGTCGAGGATAAGGAGATCGAGGCCTTCGTGTTTCGCCTCAAGAAGCGTGACCCGCTCGTCGAGGATATCCTCGAATTCGTGGACCTTCTTCGGCTTCTTCACCGCCTTCATTACGGCTGGATAGCCGGGGATCAGCGTCTTCGTCTCGACGCCATGGGCGGCGAGCGCGATCGGCAAAGCGCCCGCGACGTCGGCGAGGCCTCCGGTCTTGATCAGCGGATAGAGTTCGGAGGCGACCGAAAGGACCTTCATGGATGCGGCTAACCCAGTTTGTCGATCATCGACTGCGTGATGAGGCAGATCCCGTTTTCGCTGCGGCGGAAGCGCTTGGCATCCATTTCCGGATCCTCGCCGACGATCAGCCCCTCAGGGATCACCACGCCATGGTCTATCACGACATTTGTGAGACGCGCATGACGGCCGATCTGCACCTTGGGCAGGACGACGGCGCCTTCGAGACGGGAATAGGAATTGGCGCGAACACCGGTGAAGAGAAGGCTCTTGTAGAGTGCCGAACCGGAAATAATGCAGTCGCCCGAGACCAGCGACGAGATCGCCGAGCCGCGGCGGCCCTCGTCGTCATGGACGAATTTCGCCGGCGGCGTGATTTCGGAATAGGTCCAGATCGGCCAGGACTTGTCGTAGAGGTCGAGTTCGGGAACGATGTCGGTCAGGTCGATATTCGCCTGCCAATAGGCGTCGATGGTGCCGACGTCGCGCCAGTAGGGCTCGCGCTCGAAGTCCGAGCGGACGCAGGACTGGGCAAAACGGTGGGCGACCGCTTTGCCGCTCTTCACCACATAGGGGATGATGTCCTTGCCGAAATCGCGGCTGGAGTCCGGGTCTGCGGCGTCGCGGCGCAGGAGTTCCATCAGGAACTTGGTGTGGAAGACATAGATGCCCATGGAGGCAAGCGCGTGGTCTTCGTTGCCGGGAATGCCTGGCGGATCGGCGGGCTTCTCGACGAAGTCGATGATCCGGTCGGTCGCATCGACATGCATGACGCCGAAGCCGGTTGCTTCCATGCGCGGCACTTCCAGGCAGCCGATGGTCACATCTGCGCCAGAGGTGACGTGCTGGCGCAGCATCAGCTCGTAATCCATCTTGTAGATGTGGTCGCCGGCGAGGATGACCATGTATTCCGGCGCGTAAGATTCGATGATGTCGGCGTTCTGGTAGACGGCGTCGGCGGTGCCTTCATACCACTGCGTCTCGGACACGCGCTGCGAGGCCGGGAGGATGTCGAAGCTCTCGTTGCGCTCGGGGCGGAAGAAGTTCCAGCCGAGTTGCAGGTGGCGGATGAGCGAATGAGCCTTGTACTGCGTGGCTACTCCGATACGGCGGATGCCGGAGTTCAAGGCGTTGGAAAGGGCAAAGTCGATGATGCGCGCCTTGCCGCCGAAATAGACGGCGGGCTTGGCGCGCCGGTCCGTCAACTCCTTCAGGCGGCTGCCGCGGCCGCCGGCCAGAACATAGGCCATGGCATCACGCGACAGGCTTCGTGCCGTTTTTTCGCTCATTTCTTTCCTCCCCTTACTGTTCCAGTTCCAGCATGATCACGGCCAGCGGCGGCAGGGTCAGCCCTGCTTTTGCCCATCCGCTTCCCGTGGCATGCGCCTCCACGCGGCCACCATTGCCCTTGCCGCTGCCACCATAGATTTCGGCATCGGTATTCAGTATCTCACGCCAACGGCCGGCCGCAGGCAAGTTCAATTCGTATCGTTCGTGATAGGTTGGCGTCAGGTTGCAAATGACGGCCACCGGCTTTTCGCCGGGCGCCTTGCGCAGCCAGGCGAGAACCGAATTTTCCTGATCATCCGCGTTGATCCATTCGAAGCCCTCGCCCTCGCAATCGCGGGCATGCAGCGCCGGCTTGGAGCGATAGGTGAAGTTGAGGTCGCGGATCAGCCGTCGCATGCCTTCATGCGGGGCATAATCGAGCAGGTTCCAATCGAGCGAACGGGCCTCGGACCACTCACTCCATTGGGCAAACTCCTGGCCCATGAACAGCAGCTTCTTGCCCGGATGGCCCCACATGTAGCCGTAATAGGCGCGGAGATTGGCGAACTTCTGCCAGTCGTCGCCCGGCATCTTCGCGATCATCGAACCCTTGCCATGCACCACTTCGTCGTGGGAGATCGGCAGGACGAAGTTCTCGGAAAAGGCATAGAGCAGGCCGAAGGTCAGTTCCTGGTGATGGTACTTCCTGTAGATCGGATCACGGGCAAAATAGCTCAGCGTGTCATGCATGAAGCCCATGTTCCACTTGAAGCCGAAGCCGAGGCCACCTTCATGGACGGGCTGCGAGACCTTGGGCCAGGAGGTGCTCTCCTCGGCGATGGTCATGATGCCGGGATGGCTGCCATAGACGTGGTGGTTCATCTGCTGGAGAAAGCGCACCGACTCCAGGTTTTCCCGCCCTCCATATTCGTTGGGGATCCACTCGCCTTCCTTGCGGGAGTAATCGAGGTACAGCATGGACGCGACCGCATCGACGCGCAGACCGTCGAGGTGGAATTTCTCCGCCCAGTAGAGCGCGTTGTTGATCAGGTAGGACAAAACCTCCTGGCGACCGAAATTGTAGATCGCGGTGTTCCAGTCCGGGTGGAAGCCCTGGCGCGGGTCGGCATGTTCATAGAGCGCGGTGCCGTCGAAATGGCGAAGCCCGTGCGCATCGGTCGGGAAGTGCGCCGGCACCCAGTCGAGGATGACGCCGAGGCCGACCTTGTGGCAGCCGTTGACGAAACGGGCAAAGCCCTCCGGCTCGCCAAAGCGGGCGCTCGGGGCGTAAAGGCCTGTCGTCTGGTAGCCCCAAGACGGGTCGTAAGGGTGCTCGGTGACCGGCATGAATTCGATATGGGTAAAGCCCATGTCGACGCAGTAGGGGATCAGCCTTGCGGCTATCTCGTCCCAGGACAGCATGGAGCCGTCATCGCGGCGCTGCCAGGATCCGGCATGGACCTCGTAGATTGAAATCGGCTGGCGGCGCTGATCGATGCTTGCCCAGTGCTTGCGATGGGCTTCGTCGTCCCAATCCTGTTCGAGCTCTGGCGTCGTCACCGAGGCGTTTTTTGGCCGCATCTCTGCGCGGCGGGCAAAGGGGTCGGCCTTCAGCGGCTGAAGCTCGCCATGCGGTCCGACGATCTCGAACTTGTAGGTGGCGCCGGCCCGGACATCGGGGGCGAAGATTTCCCAAATGCCCGTGTCACGGCGCAGGCGCATGACATGCAGACGGCCGTCCCAGTCGTTGAAGTCGCCAACGACGGAGACGCGGCGGGCATTGGGGGCCCAGACGGCGAAGTGGAAGCCGTCGACACCCTGATGCTTGATCGGATGGGCGCCCATCTTGTCGAAGAGGCGCAGGTGCGACCCTTCCTTGATGAAGTAATCGTCCATCGGCCCGAGGATCGGCCAGAAGCTGTAGGGGTCGGTGATGGTCCATTCGGCATCGCCGCGGGTGGCGCGATAGCGCACCGGCAGCACGCCATCGAGCTTGACAGGGCCGGAGAAGAAGCCGGCGTCATGATGACGGACCAGTTCGCCGATGGGCTCTCCGGCGAGATTATGGGCAATGACGGTTTCAGCGCCGGGGATGAAGCAGCGGGCAACATGGCCAGCACCTGCCTCATGCACGCCGAGAAAGGCAAAGGGGTCGCCATGCGTCCCATGAATGATCGCTTCGATTTCTGCTGCCGACGGTGTGTCCGGCTTCGCTACGTCACCGCTCCTCTTCGGTGATTTTGCCATCAAGCTCTCCAGATATCCGCGTTGTACTGCCGGATGGTACGGTCCGATGAGAACCAACCCATACGCGCCGTGTTGCGGATGGTCTTGGAATACCAGGTGGATTTGTCGGACCAGATGTCATCCACGTCGCGCTGCGCCTTGGCATAGGCGTCGAAATCGGCGGCAACCATGAACCAGTCGTGCTGGTAAATGCCCTGCATTAGATCGGCATAGCGGTCGCGATCGTCAGGCGAAAAGACACCCGACGCGATCGACGAAAGCGCCTGTTGCAGTTCGCGCGAGGCATCGATCGCGGCGCGGGGATTGTGCCCCTCGGCGCGCACGCGACCCACCTCGTCGGCGGTCATTCCAAAAATCACGATGTTCTCCTCGCCCACATGATCGCGCATTTCGACATTGGCGCCGTCGAGCGTTCCAATGGTCAATGCACCGTTCAACGCGAACTTCATGTTCCCGGTTCCAGACGCTTCCATGCCGGCGGTGGAAATCTGTTCGGAAAGGTCGGCAGCGGGCACCATGACTTCGGCGAGAGATACGTTGTAGTTGGGAATGAAAACGACCTTCAGCAGACCGCGGACCGAGGGGTCGGTGTTGATAACGCGGGCGACGTCGTTCGCCAGTTTGATGATCAGCTTGGCGTTGTGGTAGCTGGGCGCTGCCTTGCCGGCGAAGAGTTTGACGCGCGGGACCCAGTCGCGTTCCGGATGAGACCGGATCTGGTCGAAGAGGGCGACGGTCTCGATGATGTTCAGAAGCTGGCGCTTGTATTCGTGGATACGCTTGATCTGGATGTCGAACATCGCATGCGGATCGAGCTTGATGCCCATGCGGCTGGCCACGAGGCTCGCGAGCTTTTGCTTGTTGGCGAACTTCACCGCCGCGAATTTTTGCTGAAAGGCTGCATCATCGGCGAAGGCGTCGAGGCCCTTGAGCTTGGTCGCATCATCCAGGAATTCCGGCCCGATCGCTTCCTTGATGAGGTCTGTCAGGTCCGGATTGCATTGCATCAGCCAGCGGCGTGGGGTGATGCCGTTGGTCTTGTTGTTGATGCGCGTCGGATAGAGCTTGTGAAGATCGGAGAAGACCGTTTCCTTCATCAGCTCCGTGTGCAGCGCGGAGACGCCGTTGATCGAGTGAGAGCCCATGAAGGCGAGGTTGCCCATGCGCACGCGGCGATCACCGCTTTCGTCGATCAGCGAGATCTGGCGGATCTCATGGTCATTAAAGCCGCGCTTCTTGCGGGCGTCGAGCAGGACCTTGGCGTTGATTGCGTAGACGAGCTGCATGTGGCGCGGCAGGAGACGCTCGAACAGCGGCACCGGCCAGCTTTCCAGCGCTTCCGGAAGCAGTGTGTGGTTGGTGTACGAGAAGGTCTTGGACGATATCTCCCAGGCCTCGTCGAAGGCCACACCGTGCACATCGACCAGCAGGCGCATCAGTTCGGCAACGGAGACGGCCGGGTGGGTGTCATTAAGCTGGATTGCCACCTTATCCGGCAATTGGGCGAGCGTATTGCCCTGCTGCAGGTGACGGCGAACTATGTCCTGCAGCGAGGCCGAACAGAAGAAGAATTCCTGGCGCAGGCGCAATTCCTGGCCGGCAGGGGTCGCATCGGCCGGATAGAGGACACGGGTGAGGGATTCCGCCTTGTTGCTCTCGCGCAGCGCGCCGATATGGTCGCCGGCGTTGAAGGCGTCGAGAAGGATCGGGTCGATTGGCTGGGCCGACCAGAGGCGCAGCGTGTTGACGCGCTCACCGCGCCAGCCGACGGCCGGTGTGTCGTAGGCAGTGGCGATCACGCGCTCGCCCTGCTTCCAGACGTAGCGTGGCTCGCCATCGGGACCATCCACGGTCTCCACGGTGCCACCGAAGCCGACTTCGTAGGAGCTTTCGCGGCGCTCGAATTCCCAGGGGTTGCCGTGGGCCAGCCAGCTTTCCGGCAGCTCGACCTGCCAGCCATCTGCCATCTGCTGGCGGAAGAGGCCATGCACGTAGCGAATGCCATAGCCATAGGCCGGGATATTGACGGTTGCCATACTCTCCATGAAGCAGGCCGCAAGACGGCCGAGGCCGCCATTGCCGAGTGCTGCATCGGGCTCAAGGCCGGCGATGACATCGAATTCGACCGAGAGGGATTGAAGCGCCTGGCGCATATCGTCGATCAGGCCGAGGTTCGACATGGCATCGCGCAGCAGGCGGCCGATCAGGAACTCCAGCGAAAGGTAATAAACCCGCTTGCCGTTGTTCATGTAAGTGTTGCGGGTGGATTCCATCCACGTGTCGATGATGCGGTCGCGTACCACGAGGATGGTGGCGGTCAGCCAGTCATGCGGCGTTGCCACCTTGGCATCCTTGCCGATGCTGTAGGTCAGCTTGTCCATGATCTCGGCGGCCAGGGCGTCCGGATCGGAAACGCCGCGCTTGGGAAGGGGAAGGTCGACTTTGTGGGGAGTCTTGATCATCGGTCCGCCTGGCGTTGTTCGTGTCTCCGGGCGGCTTCGAAGCGATTGCTGGTGCCGGCCCCTTGGACGGCAGTTTACGCATCGAAATGAAACAGTTGCAACAGGCGGGGAGCTTCGAGGATGATTTTGTTCCGATCGGCGATTTGCCGCTCAACATCCTGTTCTAATTATATTTTCTGGAAAGCGTGAACAAACGATAAGACCGCAGCCATGACAGCTGCGGTCAAATTGTGGGCAAAATCCAAAACGTTTTGGATTGTCTCAGTTGGTCAGGCGGGTAGACGCTGCGGCCGCTGCCTTGCCGATCTCACCGAAGGCCTTGACCAGACCGGCCATATCGGTCGGCTCGTAATAGTCGCTTAGTGAAGACGCGCAGGCAGACAGGAGCGTTTTGCCTCGATCGGGCGCCATGAACGCGACCGAGAAGATCTTGATCCCTTCTTTCTTCGCAGCGGTACACTCATCCAAGACCGCCTTGTCGATGGTCGGGTTCCACGCAGCGCTGTTACCGGTCATTTCGCCATCCGTCATAAACACGATGTAGCGGGTAAAGTCGGAATTGCCTTTGGTGGCGTGCGCGCTTTTCTCGGCAGTGTTGGTCTTCTTCAACGCGTTGTAGGCAATCGTCATTGCGCCGGAAGCGTCGGTGCCTCCGGTCGGCACAGATGGCAGTGCGGTGATGTAGTTTGTTGCGGTCGTGACACCCCAGGCCATGCCAGAGGCGGGCTGGGTTACCTCGTTGTAGGACACCGCGCCAACACGGATGAGGTCGGCCTTTGGATCGGCTTTCACGAGCTCGTTCATCATGATCGCCGAGGCCGTCTTCAAGGCCTGCATCTTCTTGACGTAGCACGGCTTCGTTGGGCTGATGTAGCCCGTCCTGCCTGGCTTTACATCCTTGTAAGCCCAGTTGGACGCGCTGTAGTTCACGCAGCTTGCGACCGAGGTGTCGACCGTGTCCGTGGTGAAGGACATCGAGCCGGAGCGATCCAGCACGACATACATCGAGACTGCCGCGCCGCTTTCCGGCGTGGATTGCGCCGTCGCGGTGACGCTGACGGTCACTTCCTTCCAGCCGAGCAGGGCGGTCATGCCATTGGTCGCCAAGGTGTAGCTCGGTGACAGGCTGACTTCGACGGTCTTGCCCGATGTTCCCAGCTTCCGCTCGACATTTCCGACCGCGCCAGCCAGCGGATCTTCTGCCGCTTCCTCGTCGGTCTGGTCGCTTGCGTCGCCTGGGAGAACGTTGTTCAGCTGCGCCTTCATGAACTTGCGCGCGAACTCGAGCACTTCTTCGTCGGACATTTTATCGTTCTTCGCCAGGGCGTTCGCCGCAGACAGAACGGCCGAGTCGGCTGAGTCCTGCAATGCGCTGCGCACCTGGACCATCCGGTTCAAGTCGATTGCCACACCAGCCGTGGCGGCTGCGACGGGGAGCAGGATGGCCGTTGCCAGGCCGAAATTGCCGGCGCGATCGTGCCAGAGACGTGAGAAGAGGGATTTGCGCGGGCTGTCAGGGGTAGTCATCATGTCCATCCAAAATCAGCGTTTGGAGGGTTATAGACCGTGGCCCATTGCGATCCGTTTAATGGGATCGCTAAAATTCGATGGAAGAATGCACTATTGGCGCACCGGGATGACATCCACGGCCTGATCCGTCTGATGCGAACCATAGCTCTTCAGGACGCCGATGACGGGGGCGACATCGGCATAGTCCCGACCGTAGCCGACCACGATGTGATCGGTGCCGGCCGCGATATCGTTGGTGGGGTCTAGTTCCAGCCAACCTGTCAGCTTGCCGCACCAGATCCGCACCCAGGCATGCATGGCGTCTGCACCCTCCAGGCGTTCCTTGCCCGGAGGCGGGATGGTGCGCAGGAAGCCACTGACATAGCCGGCCGGGATGCCGAGGCTGCGCAGTGCCACGATCATCACATGGGCGAAGTCCTGGCAGACGCCGCGCTTCTTGTCGAAGGCTTCCGCCGGTGTCGTGTCAACGGTCGTGGCTTCGGCGTCGTATTTGAAGTCCTTGTGGATGCGGCTGCAAAGCGTTTCGGCGATCTGGCGCACGGTCATGCTCGGTTTCAGCATGCCGCGCACATAGGTCGCGATCGCCTTGTCCCGGGGCAACCGTGGGCTTGTGCCGAGGAAATGATGCGGCGATTCCGCATCGAGCGACCAGGTTTCGGCGATCTCCTGCGGCAGGCGGTCGAGCAACGGCGAGAAGTCGGCAGCCATAGGCTGAGCCTGAACCATCACCCGCGCCTGCATGCGGATGTCGAGCTTCTCATGCGGACCACGCAGGATGGCGTGGCTCGTCGGATGGCGGAAGAAGTCGTTGAACGTCGAGATCTCGTCCGGCTCCGGGGTGACCGTGATCGCACCCGCTATAAGTCGCTGGCGGTCGGGAAGCGAGAGCGGCAGAAGCCGCAACATGTGGTGAGCGCCCGTTGCCGGAACCTCGTAGCGGTAACCGATATGGAGCGAGAGGTCGTAGAGCATCGCGTCAGCTCAGATAGGTCTGGGCGAGGATATCGGAGAACTTCTCCAATTCGCGCTCCAGATTGGTGTAGACATCGGCCGACATGGCTTCCGGCGTCATGACGGCAAGCCCCGAATGCAGGCGCATCGCCTCGCGGAAAAGGGTCGACATCTGGCCGTTGACCATGGCGTTCGGCAGTTGCTCTACCTCGATGCGTATCTCGTTCAGCTGGAAGAGGATCGAGCGCGGATTGAGCGGATCGAGCGCCAGAAGGTCGGTCACCGTCAGGCGCGCGGTCGAGACATTGTAGCGGCGGCGATGGGTCATGACGTTGTCGCCGATCTCAAGCAGCATGTCGAGCGAGCCGTCGGGAGCATCGGGACCGGTCATGTGACCAAGCAGGCGTGTCATGTGCAGGCCGCGCTCCAGAAGGCGACCAATGGTCAGGAAGCGCCAGCCGGTGAAGCGGTACATGTTTTCATGAACGAGACCGGCAAAGCCCGCGAGCTTGCGCAAGAGGATGGTCATGGCGTGCGCCGCGTCGTCGCCGGGCTTCACCTTCTCATGGAAGCGCTTGGCCGTCTTCGACAGGTCGTTCAGCGCAAGCCACCCATCCGGCGAGAAGCGGTCGCGTATGTTGCTGGCAGAATAGACGGCGCTGTCGATGTTGCGCAGCAGGCTTTCCGGCACGCCGGACTTGGTGTCGACATCGATGTTCGAGAGATATTCACTGACGAAGGCGAGCAGCGGCTGGTCCGGATTGGCGCTTTCGGCATAGCGCGCATGCCAGGCGCGCAGGATGCGCAGCACACCTTCGGCCCGCTCGATGTAGCGACCGAGCCAGAAGAGGTTGTCGGCGGCTCTGCTCGGCAGGCTGCCGGGCATGTTGCGGGTGAAGGTCTCTTCCGCCGGCAAAAGTGAGGTGCGGTCAACGGGCTTGTCGGAGACGATCCAGACATCGGCCGCACTGCCGCCGGACTGCATGGCAATCGCCGAGACATCCGAACCGCTGCCGATCCGGGCAAAGCCGCCGGGCATGATCTGCCAGCCGTCTTCCGTGCGGGCGGCGAAGACGCGCAGCGACATCGGCCGCGGCGTGAGCTGGCCGTCGATCATGGCAGGCGTGGTCGAGAGCGTCACGACTTCCTGGCCAACGAGGTTGCCGGCTTCTGCCTCCAGCCATGCGGCAGTGGTTTTGCCCTGCGGGTCCTTGTAACGCGACCCCATGACAGAGCGTCCGCCATCATCGAAGAAAGGCAGGCGCGAGAAAGCCGAGCCGATCACCATGCGGTCGAGATGGGCGGCCACATGCTCGCGCTCGGCCTTCTGGCCGCACCACCAGGTGGCGATCGAGGGCAGCTTCAGTTCCTCGCCGAGCAGGTGGCGGGAGAGGGTCGGCATGAAAGCGAGAAGCGCACGGGTTTCGAGGATCCCGGAGCCGAGCGCATTGACGAAGGTGACCGAGCCGTTGCGCAGGGCATCCACCATGCCGGGCGTGCCGATATAGGAGTTCTGATCGAGCTCCAGAGGATCGGCGAAGGCGGCATCGAGGCGGCGCCATAGGACGCTGACGGGCTTGAGACCGGCGACAGTGCGCACCATGACCTTGCCGTTGACGATGGTGAGATCCTCACCTTCGAGCAACATGATGCCGAGATAGCGGGCGATATAGGCGTGTTCGAAATAGGTCTCGTTGGCCGGGCCCGGAGACAGGACCGCGATGCGCTCGTCCGAACCACGGGTGCGCGCCTGCAGCGCCTTGCGGAAGGCGCCGAAGAAGGAGGCAAGGCGATGGACGTGGGTCTCGGCATAGACATCGGAGAAGGCGCGGGCGGTCGCAACACGATTTTCTAGCGCAAAGCCCGCACCCGAGGGCGCCTGGGTGCGGTCTGCAAGCACCCACCAGTTGCCGTCTGGCCCGCGGCCGATTTCGAAGGAACAGAAGTGCAGGTAATGGCCGCCGGCCGGTTTGATGCCGACGAGCGGGCGCAGGAATTCCGGGTTCGAGGCGATCAGTTGCGGCGGCAGGAAGCCTTCCTGGACCAGCCGGTTTTCCGAATAGATGTCGGCGACAACCGCTTCCAGGAGGTTTGCGCGCTGGACCAGTCCCTCGGCCAGCACCTGCCACTCGGCTTCCGATATCATCACCGGGATATGGGAGAAGGGCCAGGCCCGCTCGCTCGATCCTCCAGAACCATAAGCACGGTAGAAGACACCGGCGTCGCGCAGGTAGCGATCGGCACGGGCAAAGCGCTCGTGCAGATCGTGCTCCGGCATGGTGTCGATGGCCGAGACCAGGGCTTGCCAGACGGGCCGAACATTGCCTTGTGTGTCGATCATTTCGTCGGCAGCGCCGGCCAGCGCGCGATAGCCGGCCGTGCGGGCCTCGCTTTTCGGCGCTTCTGGCGGGGATAGCTCCGCTGCCGTCTTCTGTGCCATCAGATCAGATACCTTGCGGTCGTCTCAGGTCCAAAGTGTGCGGGAATTCCGGCGACACGGTTTCGGGCCATAGGGGATAGGAGCCGGCTGTATGGCCCCAAGGCTCGAAACGTGCAAGCCGACGGGCTTCCGCTTCATTCCCATTCACAGGGAAAGTGTCGTAGGTCCGGCCGCCGGGATGGGCGACGTGGTAAACGCAGCCCCCGATCGACCGGGCAGACCATGTATCATAGATGTCGAATGTTAGCGGTGTGTTGACGGGCAGGACCGGATGCAGACCGGAGGCCGGCTGCCAGGCCTTGTAACGCACGCCGCCGACGGCCACGCCATTGACGTCGGATTTGCGCAGCGGCACCTGGCGCCCGTTACAGGCCACGACGAAGCGTTCCGGATTGGCTGTCTCCAGCTGCACCTGCAGGCGCTCGACGGATGAGTCGACATACCGGACGGTGCCGCCGATAGCCCCTTCCTCGCCCATGACATGCCAGGGCTCCAGCGCCTGGCGCAGCTCGAGCTTCGAGCCCTCGTAGGTGACTTCGCCAACGAAGGGGAAGCGGAATTCGAGCTGGGCGGCAAACCATTCCGGCTTGAAGTCGAAGCCGTTTTCCCGGAGATCCGCCAGCACTTCGAGGAAATCGAGCCAGAGGTAATGCGGCAGCATGAAACGATCGTGCAGGCTGGTGCCCCAGCGGACGAAACGGCCGCCGATCGGGTTCTTCCAGAAGCGGGCAATCAGTGCACGGACCAGCAATTGCTGGGCAAGGGACATGCGCGCATTCGGCGGCATCTCGAAACCGCGGAACTCGACGAGGCCGAGGCGTCCTGTCGGGCCATCGGGAGAGAACAGCTTGTCGATGCAGATTTCCGAGCGGTGGGTGTTGCCGGTGACATCGATCAGAAGATTGCGGAACAGCCGGTCGACGAGCCAGGGCAGGGGGGCAGCAGCGCCGCTGGCCGGCATTGGCACCTGGGCCATGGCGATTTCCAGCTCGTAAAGGCTGTCGTGACGGGCTTCGTCGAAGCGCGGCGCCTGGCTGGTCGGGCCGATGAACATGCCCGAGAACATGTAGGAGAGCGCCGGGTGGCGCTGCCAGTGCAGGATCAGGCTCTTCAAAAGATCGGGACGTCGGAGGAAGGGACTGTCGCCGGGATTGGCGCCGCCGACCACCACATGGTTGCCACCGCCGGTGCCGGTGTGGCGGCCATCGACCATGAACTTGTCGGCGCCGAGTCGGGTCTGGCGGGCTTCCTCATAGATGGCATTGGTGGTGGCGACGCAGTCGTCCCAGCTGGATGCCGGATGGATGTTGACCTCGATGACACCTGGGTCCGGTGCAACGCGGATAACGTTGATGCGCTCGTCCTGCGGCGGCGCATAGCCTTCGATGTGCACCGGCAAGCCAAGCCCACGGGCGGCCGTTTCGGCCGCTGCTACCAGTTCCAGATAGTCCTCGATGGCTTCTACCGGTGGCATGAAGACGCAGAGGCGGCCGTCGCGGGGTTCGACGCTCATCGCGGTGCGCACGGCCCCTCTGATGTCGCCGGCAGAGCCCGTAATGTTCTGCTCGTTTCGGTCTTGCTGAGCCTCGCCGGTTCTGCGGGAGGCCTCGGGCATGGCGCGTCCTTCGCGGATCTGCGGGCCGAAATCCGGCAGGGGTGTGCGTGGGATCGAGGGGTCCGTGGTGTGGATATAGGGATATTGCGACGGCGGCACGTAAGGCAGGGTGCCGAGCGGCATGCGAAAGCCGATCGGGCTGTCGCCGGGGATGAGGAAAATCTTGCCGCGACGGGTGCGCCACTTCTCGCTCACCCAGCGACGGCCACCTGCCTTGGCGTTCCAGGCCTGGACCGGCAGGATATAGCCGGTCGGCTTGGTCAGGCCGCGCTCGAAGACCTTGGCGATTCGGGCGCGCTCTTCTGCGCTTTCAAGCTTGGAATTCGAGGGATCGACATTTTCCGGCAGGCTGCCTTCCTTGATGATCCACTCGGCCGGATCCTCATAAGCCGGGATGATCATGTCGGTTTCGATGTCGAGCTCGGCCGCAATCCCGGCCATCAGCGCTTCGGCCTGTTCGTGGGTGACGCCGGTGTCCTTGTGTTCGGCGGCAATCAGCGCCGGATCATGCCAGATCGGCTTGCCGTCCTTGCGCCAGTAGAGCGAGAAGGTCCAGCGCGGCAGGCTTTCGCCCGGATACCACTTGCCCTGACCGTAATGCAGGAAACCGCCCGGGGCGAAGCGCTCGCGCAGACGGCGGATCAACTGGTCGGCGAGGTCGCGTTTTGTCGGGCCGACGGCATCCGTGTTCCATTCGGCGGACTGGAAGTCATCGATCGACACGAAGGTCGGCTCGCCGCCCATGGTGAGCCGCACGTCATGAGCTTCCAGATCGGCATCGACTTTCTGTCCGAGGGCGTTCAGGGCATCCCAGCTGTCGTCCGAGAACGGTTTGGTGATGCGCGGATGTTCGGCGACGCGTTTCACCTGCATGTCGAAGGCGAATTCGGTGTTGGCCTGGCCGACATAGCCGCCGGAGATGGGAGCGGCATTCTTGTAATGCGGGGTGGCGGCCAGAGGGATGTGGCTTTCGCCGGTCAAGAGACCCGAGGTCGGGTCGAGGCCGATCCAGCCGGCGCCGGGAATGTAAACCTCCGTCCAGGCATGCAGGTCGGTGAAATCGACCTCGGTGCCTGAGGGGCCATCGAGCGCCTTCAGGTCCGGTGCGAGCTGGATGAGATAACCGGAGACGAAACGGGCGGCAAAACCGAGGCGGCGCAGGATCTGCACGAACAGCCAGCTCGAATCGCGGCAGGAGCCGCGGGCGGAGGTCAGCGTTTCCTCGGGCGTCTGGACGCCGGGCTCCATGCGGATGACATAACCGACGTCATGCTGCAGGCGGGCGTTCAAGCCGACCACCATGTCGACGGTGCCCTGGCCGGGCGTCGTGTCGACGGTCGCCATGAACGCATCGAGCGCCGGGGACGAGGGTTCCGGCGTCATGTAGATCTTGAGGTCGTCGCGAAGATCTTCCGGATAGTCGAAGGGCCATTTGACCGCGATCTCCTCGGTGAAGAAGTCGAACGGGTTGTAGACCGTCATGTCGGCGACGAGGTCGACCTCGATCTTGAATTCGCTGACCGGTTCCGGGAAGACGAAGCGGGCGAGGTAGTTGCCGTAGGGGTCCTGCTGAAGATTGACGAAGTGGTTTTCGGGCGTGACCTTCAGTGAATGGGAGAGAACCTTGGTGCGGGAATGGGCGGCAGGCTTCAGCCGGATGATCTGCGGTCCGAGCTGGACCGGGTTGTCATACTTGTAGTGGGTGAGATGATAGATGCTTGCCTTGATCGCCATTCTTTACCGCTTCGCTGTTCGCCCTGCCGTTTTTTCCGGCTTGCGTCGATCTTGTGCAATGCAGCGCCATAAAGCAAGCGGCCCGGACGGTGGAAGCCGCCGGGCCGCGCAGATGCGGTGTATGACCTGAACTCAGCTTCTGCCGAATTCGTCGACCAGGCGGATGATGTCGTCCTCGCCTAGATATGAGCCGGTCTGGACCTCGATCACTTCGAGGCGGATCTTGCCGGGATTGGCGAGGCGGTGGACGGACCCTTGCGGGATGTAGATCGACTGGTTCTCGTGCAAGACGGTCACCTTGTCGTCGATCGTCACCTCGGCCGTGCCCTTGACGCAGACCCAGTGTTCGGCGCGGTGGTGATGCTTCTGCAGCGAAAGCTTTTTTTCCGGGTGCACGAAGAGACGCTTCACCTGGAAGCGATCGCCATTGAGGATCGAGGTATAGCCACCCCAGGGGCGAAGGGCCGTCGGGTGGTTTTCGGTGAGATGCGCCGTCTTCTTGTCCGCTGCGAGCATCTTGACGAGATTGCCGACATCCTGGGCCCGGTCGAGGCGGCCGACATAGACGGCATCTTCCGAAGCGATCACGGCGACGCCTTCCATGCCCTGGACGGCGAGATGCGCGTTGCGCGACATGATCAGGGAATTGGTCGTATCAGAGACCGTGGCATTGCCATTGACCACATTGCCGTTTTGATCGCCTTCCGCGAGCTTCCAGATCGCATCCCAGCTGCCGAGGTCGGACCAGACGATCGGAGCCGGCACGACGGCGGCGTTCGGCGTCTTTTCCATGACGGCATAGTCGATCGAGATGCTCGGGCTTGCCGCAAAGCTCTCCGCGTCGAGGCGTGTGAAGTCGAGATCGCCCTTGGCCTTTTCGATCGAGGTCCGGACGGCTGCGAGAACATCCGGCGCCAGCGTCTCGAGCTCAGCAATCATCTGGCCGGCGGAGAAGACAAACATGCCAGAGTTCCAGGCATAGTTGCCGCTCGCCAGCATCTTTTCGGCGACCTCGGCCTTCGGCTTTTCGACGAAGCGTGCGACCTCGTTTACGCCATTGCCGAGGTCGTCGCCGATCTCGATATAGCCATAGCCGGTTGCGGGCTCGGTGGGGGTGATGCCGAAGGTGACGATCTTGCCGTCCCGCGCCGCATGGGCCGCCTTTTGCACGCAGCCGCGATAGGTATCGTCGACGGTGATCTCGTGGTCCGATGGCAAGATCTGGATCAGCGTTTCGCTGCCATGGCGCTCACCGACGATGAGCGCAGCGGCCGCGACGGCAGCCGCGGTGTTGCGCGCCTCCGGCTCCAGGATGATGCCATCAAGCGAAACGCCGATCTCGCGGGCCTGTTCGGCGACGAGGAAGCGGAAGTCCTCGTTGGTCACAATGACAGGGGCGTCGTAGATCGTCGCGTCGGAGACGCGGGCCAGCGTCTTCTGCAGCAAGGTCTCATCGCCGAGGAACCGGATGAACTGCTTCGCAGCGGCTGCGCGCGACAGAGGCCAAAGCCTTGTTCCCTTGCCGCCGGCCATGATGACCGGCACGATCTTGTTGCTCATGTTCTTATGCCTTTCGATGTCTTGCCGGGGCGGATCCGTCCCGGCTGATGTCGGAGCGAGCACTTATGCCTCACGGGCAGGTGAACGCAGCTGCGGCGGTTTTGTTACATGTTTGGCGGTTGGTTCCAAGCCCGGCCGATCATTCAACCTTGCCAATCAAGCCGGATGCATTGCCGCGTTCAGACGGTTATGCTGGTGATCCCCGCTGGCAGTCTTGGCGGGCCCGAGCCTCATCAATCCAGAGAGAATGTCCTTGTCCGTGACCCGTCCGCTGTTTTCCGTTCCGACCGCCCCGCTTATCCCAGTTCATGGCATGGCGGAGGGCTTTCCCATTCACCGGATCTTCTGTGTCGGGCGAAATTACGCCGCCCATGCCGCCGAGCTCGGCAACACCGTCGATCGCGTCGCGCCCTTCTACTTCACCAAGCCTGCAACGGGTCTCGTTCTTGATGGAGGCGCGATCGCCTATCCGCCCGGCACGGCAGATTATCACCACGAGATCGAACTCGTGATTGCCATCGGAAAGCCGGTCTTCCGGGTCTCGACCGATGACGCGATGAAGGCGGTGTTCGGCTATGCCGTCGGGCTCGACATGACGAGGCGCGATCTGCAGAACGCCATGAAGGAAAAACAGCGTCCCTGGGACATTGCGAAAGCCTTCGAGGAGTCGGCCGTGATCGGTGCGATCACCCCGGCCGCTGAATTTGTGCCAGATGCACAGCGCATCTCGCTTGTGGTCAATGGCAGCCCGCGCCAGGAAGGCCATCTCAACGAAATGGTCTGGTCGGTGCCGGAGATGATCAGCCATCTGTCGCGTTACTATCACCTGACGCCCGGCGACCTGATCTTCACCGGCACGCCGTCTGGCGTCGGCGCGCTGCAGCCGGGCGACCGGCTTGAAGGCGCGGTCGAAGGGCTCTCGCCGATCTCCGTCGCCATCGGTCCGGCGGCATGAGATGACTTTGCCGGGGCAAGGGCAGGGCCCGGCGCTGGTGCCGGGCCGCGATTGCGGCAGTTGTTCGCTCTGCTGCATCCTTCCCGATATCGCAGAATTTGACAAACCGGCGAATGAGCCGTGTCGCCACTGTCTGCCCGGCGGCGGCTGCGACGCCTATGATGTCAGGCCTTCGACCTGCCGCGACTTTTACTGCCTGTGGCGCACCGATCCGACGCTCGGGGACGAATGGGAGCCTAGGTTGAGCCGGATGATGATGTATGCGCAGGGGCCGCAGCTGACGGTGCTGGTGGAGCCGGAGGCGGCCGCGATCTGTCGAGAGGCGCCTTATCTCGGGGAGCTTGAGGCGCGGGCGCGGATGCTGAAGCCAATGGGCGGCTATGTGGTGGTTTATGCGGGGGAAGCGGTTTCGGTGGTGAAGGGGTGAGCGTTCAGAGCCGGGTAGCCAAGTAAATTGCCGTATGCCGTCCCTTCGACTGTTGCTAAAATCGTGAAAAGCGTGTTCCTTCTAGCTTGCAACCAAAGAAGGAATGAACGAATGGCTGATAAGAACGTAGTTCATCTTGGTGAAAATTCACCAGAGGAGGTTGCCTTCAAACTCTTTGCGACAATCGCTGCAGTTGAACAGAAAAGCGTTTCAGCGAGCGATCCAGATAATCTGAAGGCAGGATGGACCAAGGCGGACAGGACTTGGATTCTTCAAACGTATGCCGAATGTATCGATACGGTGCGAACAGCGTACTATTCTAAAAAATGAATTTGCTGCGCTGCCTATTTCTATACGGTGAGACGCTCCAGTTTTTGCCGACAGATGACCAAGCCTTATGATTCGCGATTCCAAGCGGATTGCAAACCAGAAACCAAAAAGGGCTCGCCGTTTCCGGCAAGCCCTTGAAAGAATTCGAATGGTGGGCGTGACAGGGATTGAACCTGTGACCCCTACGATGTCAACGTAGTGCTCTCCCGCTGAGCTACACGCCCATCCGATGAGCGGCTTAAGACCACAAAACCTGTTCGCCCGTCAATAGGCATTTTGCAGTTTTGTGAAGAGATTTTTTCAACCCCTTCGGCAGGCCTTACGCAGCAAGGAGTTTGTTCACTTCGTCGACGAGATCGCGAAGGTGGAAAGGCTTGGACAGGACCTTTGCGTCTTTCGGCGCCTTCGAGTCGGCGTTCAAGGCAACGGCTGCAAAGCCGGTGATGAACATGACCTTCAGGTCCGGATCGAGTTCGGTGGCGCGGCGCGCGAGCTCGATGCCGTCCATTTCCGGCATCACGATGTCGGTGAGGAGAAGGGAGAAGGGTTCTTCCCGCAGGCGGTCATAGGCTGAGGCGCCGTTGTCGAAGGAGGAGACCTTGTAGCCTGCCTTTTCGAGCGCCTTTACCAGGAACCGGCGCATGTCGTTGTCATCTTCGGCGAGAAGGATTTTCTGAGTCATTTAGGGACCGCTGTACTCGATTGCATGGGTAAGCTTGCAGCCGCTCACTTTAGGTTCGGCTCAGTAAAGAACCGGTGAACAACGAAAAAGTGAGCCTGCTCCGCCATTTCCGGGAGTATGGACTTTGCACCGGGCGACTGGCAACATGAGAGACGCAACAAGTTTGTGACTTGGTAAAGAAGAGGCCCTGGGAAGCGGATGACCAACGAAATCGAGCTGTTTGAGGTTCGAGAGCCCGCGATCCAGACCATTCCATTCGTCTATAATTCCCCGCATAGCGGCCGTCACTATCCGACGACCTTCCTCGGCGAGTCGCGACTCGACGAAATTTCGATTCGCCGGTCAGAGGATCATTATGTCGACGAGCTGTTCTCGGCTGCGCCCGGATTCGGCGCGCCGATGCTCGTTGCGCATTTCCCCCGCGCCTATGTCGACGTCAACCGCGAGCCCTACGAGCTCGATCCCCGGATGTTTTCCGATCCGCTACCGCCCTTTGCCAACAGCAATTCCGCGCGTGTCGCGGGTGGGCTCGGCACGATCCCGCGCATCGTTGCCGAGAATATGGAGATCTACGAGCGCCGCATGCCGCTGTCGGTCGCCATGGAGCGGATCGAGAGTTGTTACAAGCCCTATCATGTCTGTCTGCGCCGGCTGATTGCCCGGACCCATGCGATGTTCGGTTTCGGCGTGTTGATCGACTGCCATTCCATGCCCGGCAATATTCGGGTGGCCGGGAGCGGCCTGAAGCCCGATTTCATCGTCGGCGACCGTTACGGGACGAGTGCTTCCGCCGAGCTCAGTCAGGCCGCTTTGCAGTTCTTCGAGGATCTCGGCTTTACGGCCGTGCGCAACAAGCCGTATGCAGGGGGCTTCATCACCGAGCATTACGGCCGTCCGGCCCGTGGGCTGCACGCTCTGCAGATCGAGGTCAACCGCTCGATCTATATCGACGAGACGACGCTCGAAAAGCGCTCGGACTTCGATGCGCTGGCCGGCTCGCTCGCGGTGTTCATGGAGCAGATGGCAGACTTCGTCGCCGACTATGCCGGCGACCGGGCCCTCGCTGCCGAGTAAGTTTTTCCCATTCCCGGATGTTGCGGCTCTCGGCGCTCTGTGCCGGGCAAAAAAAACCGCGCTCGTGGCGCGGTTAAGTCTAGGGAGGAAACACCCAAGGAGGGTATTTACAGTCAGAAGACTGTGATTGAGACGTTAGATGTTGCGGTGCACCATTGTCAAGATGAATCTTGGTGCTTTTTTGAGCAAGGCCAAAATTTACGCAATTCGGTGCTCTGGGGCCTGTTCGCGGGCGTCCGGTGAGGTCGAAGAAGGCGGTCGACGGTGGTTTTCTTTCCCCGCGACTGGCATTAAGACGGAACTCCCTCCAGACGACGGATTTTCCCATGCGCCCTGATCGTGATTTCTTCTTTCGCTTGGCCGATGCCGCCAGGGCCGAGACCCTTCCGCGCTTTCGCTCGGGCCTGTCCGTGGTCAACAAGGAGAAAGCCGGTTTCGACCCGGTCACCGAAGGCGACCAGGCGGCCGAAATCGCGATCCGCAAGCTGATCGAAGCAGAATTTCCGACCCATGGCATTCTCGGTGAAGAGCACGAGAATATCCGCATGGATAGCGATCATCTCTGGGTCATCGATCCGATCGACGGCACACGGGCCTTCATTTCCGGCGTTCCCGTCTGGGGCACGCTGATCGGCTTTCAGGAGAAGGGTAGGTCGGTCATGGGGCTGATGGAGCAGCCGTTTACCGGTGAGCGCTACTATGCCGATGGCGAGCGCTCCTGGTATTTTGGTCCTGACGGCGAGCGGCAGAATGCCGTCCGCGATTGCGGATCGCTCGAAAACGCGATCCTCTTCACCACTTCGCCGCATCTCTTCAAGGATTGGGAAGTCGAGCGTTTCGAGGCGGTGCAGGACAAGGTCAAGCTCTTCCGCTACGGCGTCGATTGCTATGCCTATTGCCTGCTCGCTGCCGGTCATATCGATCTCGTCATCGAGACAGTCTTGAAGCCTTATGACGTTGGGGCGCTGATCCCGATCATCGAGCAGGCGGGCGGCGTGATCACCACCTGGGACGGCGGGCGACCGGAGGCTGGCGGTTCGATCATTGCGGCCGGATCCAGGGCCGTGCATGCTGAGGCCATGGACATGTTGAAGCGCGGCTAAGCTCGGTCGCTCAGGCCTCCAGGGTGGAGACTGTCAGTTCTTCGGCGGGATCTGCCGCGTCGGGCTCGCCGCCCGGCATGAAGGCAAAGATCGCGGCTAGCGCCTGTTTGCGGTAGCGATCCTGCTCTTGCAAGATTTCGTGGCGTGCGCCGGGGACCGGCACTAGCTGGCCGGCGCGGAAATATTGCGCCATGGACTCCTGATAGTGATACGGCACGATCGGGTCATTGCCGGGCGCGATGATCACCGTCGGCACCGTGATCGATGCGAGATGGCCCGGCTTGCGGATGGAGTCGATCGCCTTCTGGCTCTCGTAGAGCCAGCGCGCCGTGGGTGGGCCAAGTGCCAGTTCCGGATGGTCGAGCATGAGCCGCTGGTTGCGGGCAAAGCGCAGGGCATCCGATGTCAGCGGATTTCCCTCGAAGGGTTTCAAGGGCTCGTCCTTCGTCAGCGAAATGCCGCCGAAACCGGTGAAGCTTGCGAGGGTCGCAATCCGGCGGATATTCTCCGGCGATGTCTTCTGGCCGCCGAGGCCGACGAAGGGGGCCGCCAGCACCATGCGCTCGATGCGGTTGGAAAGACGTGGAGCCGCCTTCAAGGCGATCAGGCCACCGGTGGAGTGGGCGAGCAGGAAGAAGGGCAGACGGGTGTCGGGCAGCACGATCTGTTCGAGGAAGATCTCGAGGTCGCGGACATAATGGTCGAAGCGGCCGACATGTCCTCGGCGCGGATCCTTCTTCAGCAGCCGTTCTGATCCGCCCTGGCCGCGAAAATCATAGGTCGCGACCCAGAAGCCGCTTTCATTGAGTTCGCGGATCGTCTCGAAATACTTTTCGATGCTCTCGTTTCGTCCATGCAACAGGACGATCGTGCCCTTGATCTTCGGGGCACTCGACCGGAAGACCGCGTAGCGCAGGCGGATGCCGCGATGGCCCTCGAAGTAGCCGACCTGCGGCGTGCCGGGAATCGGGTTTCCGGGGGTGGCGTGAAGAATGGCGTCCATGCCTGCAACTGCCTGTCGGTTGAAGTCGCGTCTCGTCTCTTGGGGATAGGCCGCAGCCCGGTCGCAAGTCAAAGAAAAAAGCCGGAACCGCAGACGGAGGGCTGCGGTTCCGGCGAAGTCCGGCCGAAGTGGAAGGGACGATATCTCCGGCCCGGTCGGTCGAGACAACCGATGATCCAAACCTAGATGAGTATGCTTGAACCCGGCTTGAACCAGGCGTTCACCCGCAGTTCATCGCGGGATGAGCGGCGCTTGAACGGAAGATCTTGAATTCGATCTAGGCATTTCCCACATCGGTTCTGCGGACGCCAGAAGGGTCCGCGGACCGCCGCCAGCATCGCCCCAAGCGGGATGCCAGCGGCCTCAAGAGAACGCCAACGTCGCTTCAAGGAGGACACAATGCGTCACGTCGATTTTTCCCCGCTCTACCGTTCCACCGTCGGTTTCGATCGTCTGTTCACCATGCTGGACAGCCTCGGTCAGCCGGAGCAGGCCCAGAGCTATCCGCCCTATAACATCGAACGCACCGGCGAGAACCTCTACCGGATCACCATGGCCGTTGCCGGCTTCGACGAAAGCGAGCTTTCAATCGAGGCGCATGCCCATGTGCTCACCGTCAAGGGTGAGAAGGCCGAAGACGAGAAGGTCGAGCAGAGCGAATTCCTTTATCGCGGCATTGCCAAGCGCGCCTTCGAGCGCCGCTTCCAGCTGGCCGATCATGTGGAAGTCACTGCAGCCTCGCTGAAGAACGGCCTGCTGCACATCGATCTGCTGCGCAACATACCCGAAGCGATGAAGCCGCGCCGGATCTCGATTGCCGCAGAACCCCTCGGCAGCGCGCCCAAGGCGATCGAGGCGCATGTGAACTGATCGTTTCCCAGACGATCTGGCCCCTGGTCAGGCGGTCGGCGAAAGCCGGCCGCTTTTTTCATGTCCTGCCATCCGTTGGGTCCAGATCGTGCAGAGCAGCTTGTCGAGCGAAAGCATCCCCGCGCCCTTTACGGCGAGATAGGCGAGCGGGAAGATCCAGAGCAGGCGCTGATCGAGGATGACGCTGTCGGGAAAACGGTCGAACAAGGCGCCGATCGTGCCGGCATCGACATTGTGGACGAGGATGTCGGTCAAGCTCTGCACCACGATGAAGGCGATCATGCCAAGGGCGGCCATGCGGGTGAAAAGGCCGGCGACGAGCAGCAACGGCAGAATGATTTCGCCATAGGAGCCGACGAAGACCATCAGCCCCCAGGGGAAGAAGGATACGGCCGAGACATCGCCGCCGGCTGCGTCTACGGCCGGCAGGGCGATCTGGTAGTAGGCGCTATCGGCAATCGAGAAGGGGCCGTCGAACTTGGTCAGGGCCGAGTTGACGTAATAGGGCACCAGCACTGCCAGGAAGACGAAGCGCGCGAAGAGCCCGAGCAGCCAACGGTCGAGCATGGGCTCCATCCGACGGATCGTGCGGCGGTAGTATTCGATGATTGTGATGGCAGATGTCATGGCAGATGTCATGGTCTTTCGCTTTCCGGGAGAAGGTCGATCGTGGCAAATGCGCCCGAAGTGAGGGCAAGGCCGATAAGGGCAGGGATGTCGGCGGCTTCCTCTCCGGCCGCGAGACAGGCGTCGCCGAGCGCATGGCCGCTGAGAAGTCTTTCAAAGAAGGTAGCCCCGCCCAAGGGCAGGATTTCGATCGAAACATCGAAGGCCGGACGGGTGACGAGCACGGCTTCTTCTCGAAGCGGGTTCACGCCGTCCAGCGGCATGCCGGCCCGGTCAAGGCGGCATATGGTGCCGGCGGCGTGACCGAGGCGGCTCATGCGCGTCGCTGGCTGAGGCCGAAAGCGTATGTTTGCCAGTTCCTCAGCCGGGATTTGTGCAAGCGCTGCCGGATCGAAGGGGGCGACGTCCTCTGCATGATAGGCATCGAGCCAGAGCCGCTCGACACGGGCGACATCTGCAAGAAAGGGCAGGTCCGCCGCCGGCGGGAAGGACTCGAGAAACGCGGGAAAGCTCTCGCCATAGGTGAAGAGCAGGGGAGAGGTGGGCGGATGGGCGGCCACATAGAATCGGGCCATGGCGCGAAAAAAGTCTTCGCCAACAAGGTTCTGGACCGTCGGAAAGATTGAAGCGAGAGCATCGACCAGCGAGACGGTGACATTGTTGCGGTAGACCGAGAAGCGGCGTTGCGGTCGCGTCTCTTCGCGACCCGTCAACCCTTCCGGAGAAGGCAGATCCGGTGCGAAAAGCGCTTCAGCGAAGGCGCCGCTGGAGACTGGGTCAGGACGCATGGCGAAGTCCCAGATCGGCCGCGACATGGCGGTCGAGAATCGCCTCGGCCAGTTGCGCCTCGCGTTTGAGGACGGACCAGTCGGGCACTTCATTGTCCCATTCGATGAGAGTCGGCAGGGGGCCGAGCTTGCCGATGACATGGGCGTAGAGATCCCAGACGAGATCGTTGACGGGGCGGTCATGGCTGTCGATCAGCAGCGGGAGACCGGCATCGTCGATATCTGCCGCATGGCCGGCCAGATGAATCTCCTCGACGCAGAGGAGTGGGAAATCGGCGAGATAGTCGCGGGCGCCGTAACCGTGATTGGTGGCCGACACATGAACATTGTTGATGTCGAGCAAAAGGCCGCAGCCAGTGCGGCGCGCAATCGCCCGAATAAAGTCCGTCTCGCTCATGGTGGAGGCTTCAAAGCCGAGATAGGTCGACGGGTTCTCGAGCAGGATCCGGCGTCCTAGCGTCTCCTGTACCTGGTCGATGTGGTCGCAGACCCTGTTCAGCGTCGCTGCGTCATAAGGTACGGGCAAGAGATCGTTGAAGAAGTGGCTTTCATGGGTGGACCAGGCGAGATGTTCCGACACCTGTTCCGGCTGGTAGCGGTCGACGACCGTCTTGAGGCGTGCGAGATGCTCCGGGTCCAGGCCGGTCGGGCTGCCGATCGAGAGGCCGACGCCGTGGATCGAAAGCGGGAAGTCCTCGCGCATGCGGGTTAGCATGCGGTGTGGATGCCCGCCGGCGCCCATGTAGTTTTCGGCATGCACTTCGAGAAAGCCTATGCGGAAATCATCCGCGAGAATTGCGTCGGCATGCTGAGGCTTGAAGCCTGCGCCTGCACGGCAGGGGAGGCGGGCGGCAGTGCCGTGACGGTTGGTGATCTCTAAGGCGGGGTGGACAGACACTGCCGGCTCCTCAAGCGTTCGTCCTGGAAAGGAAAGCGGGGCGGCACCTGCGGACGAGCCGCAGGTGCCGTGCTGTCTCAAGCCTTCGGAAGGTCGCGGTCGAGGGCTTCGAGCGAGCCCATACGGCCATCCGGAAGCGCCATCGCGGTGCAGGTGCCCTTGGCGACATAGGTCCAGGCATTGCCCTGATAATCGACCTTGGATGTGCCGGCGCAGGTGGTGCCGGGGCCGGCGGCGCAATCGTTCTTGCCGGCCATGGAAACGCCGAAGCAGCGTTCCTTTTCCTGGGCGACGGCTGGGCCGGACAGAAGGGCGGCGCTGCCGATGGCCATGGTGACGGCGGCGGCGAGGGCGGCCGTATTGATGGCGGTCTTGGTCATGAAATGTCTCCTCGGATCGTGATGCGTGGTGTCGTTGAAGCCCTCAACGGGGCTGGCAAACGCATCATGTCGAGGAGTTGTGTCTTTGAAAAATCAAGGTTTTTTGTGTAAAACGTGCGCGATTTATTTGTAAGAAACCTTGGGCTCAGACGACTTCTAAGAATTGATCTACGTCTTCTACTGTCGTTGCAAAGCTGGTCACCAGTCTAACTAGGACCTCGTTCTCGGCCGGCAAGGGAAGCCATCCGTGCGGGGGCTGCCATTCATGGAATTTCGCCCCCTTGGCACGGGCACGTTCGGCAGAGGATTTTTCGATGACGGCAAAGACCTCGTTCGCTGTGGTGTCCCAGGCAAGGCGAGCGGTGTTCTTCGCTGCGAGACCCGATCGCAGGCGGTCGGCCATGGCATTCGAATGGCCCGCGAGATCCAGCCAGAGGTTGCCGTCGAGATAGGCCTCGAGCTGGGCCGAGATGAAGCGGCTCTTGGAAAAGAGCTGGGCGGAACGCTTGCGGATGAAGGGCATGTCGGCCGCCATTTCGGGATCGAAGAAGACGATGGCTTCGGCACACCAGCAGCCGTTCTTGGTGCCGCCGAAGGAGAGAATGTCGACCCCGCGCTTCCAGGTCATCTCTGCCGGCGTTGCATCAAGTGCGACGAGGGCATTGGCGAATCGCGCGCCATCCATGTGCAGCGGCAGGTCACGCGCCTTCGCGATCGCCGCGATCCTGTCGAGCTCTTCGAGCGTGTAGACCGTGCCGACTTCGGTCGCCTGGGTCACGGTGACGGCCATAGCGCGGCCGTGATGGGGAGACGCCGGCTCGAAACGGGCTATCGCGGCCTCCAGTGCCTGTGGGTCGATCCTGCCTTCTGCGCCCTCCACGCCGAATAGCCGTGTACCGCCGGTCAGGAATTCCGGCGCGCCGCCTTCGTCGGCGTTGACGTGTGCATCGGCGTGACAGAAGCTGACGCCTCCGGCCTTGGCGACGCTGGCGAGCGCCAGCGAATTGGCAGCGGTGCCGGTTGCCACGAAGAAGACCGCAACCTCGCGTTCAAAAATGGTGCTGAACTGGTCTTCCACTGCCTTGTCCAGGTCGCTCGTGCCATAGGCGGAGGCGAAGCCCTGGGCATGGCGGGTGAGGCTTTCGGCGATCCTGGGATGGGCGCCGGACCAGTTGTCTGAAGCGAAGTGCATGGCATTATCCTGAGGCGGGAGTGATGCCAGGGACTTTATCTCTTTCCGCATGGCTATCAATGTGGCCCGGCCGTAACGCGGATAAAGCGTGTCAACTCCGCAATAAGGTGATGCAGCCATGGCAATTGGCGTAATAAAATTTCGCCCGTTGCCCCTGTGTCGTAATTTCGCATCCTTTGTCCGGTTAATTTTCCTGGGCAACTCTTGCATGAGCGTTTACTTTCTGTCATAGGAACAGCAGAAATTAGGTCAGACTAGTTGACCTAATTCCGGTTTCGAAGGCGATGTGTTTTCGGGCGTCATGGGGTGGTCAGTCGATCCGCGTAGGATTGGATGGTCGTCGCTGGCGCCCATCAGTGCCTGAGATGGGTCCAATCAGCCCGGCCAGTCCGGCTTCAACGGAGGTAAAGGTCATGACGAAGATTCCGTCATCCGAAGAGATCATGCGGTCCGCCAGTGCGGAAGCGGTCGCCGAGACGGCGATCGCGCGCACCGGTCTGCCTCTGAAACAGGGTCTCTACGATCCTCGCAACGAGCATGACGCCTGTGGCGTTGGCTTCATCGCCCATATGAAGGGGCAGAAGTCGCATCAGATCGTCAAGGACGGGTTGTTCATCCTCGAAAACCTCACCCATCGCGGCGCCGTCGGCGCAGATCCCTTGATGGGTGATGGCGCGGGCATTCTCGTGCAGATCCCCGACCGCTTCTTCCGCGAAGAGATGGCCGCCCAGGGTGTCACGCTGCCGAAGGCGGGCGAGTATGCCGTCGGTCACTTCTTCTTCCCGCAGGACGAACAGCAGATCGCGCATTTCAAGCAGGTGATCGCCGAGGTCTGTCAGTCCGAAGGTCAGCGCTTGCTCGGCTATCGCGACGTGCCGGTCGACAACTCGTCGCTGTCCAAAGCGCCCGAGATTGCTGCAACCGAGCCGCGGCAGATCCAGGTCTTCATCGGTGCTGGTCGTGATGCCGCAACCCAGGACGCCTTCGAGCGTCGCCTGTTCCTGCTGCGCAAGGTGATCTCCAACCGCATCTACGATCAGTATGGCGGCCAGGAAACCGGCTTCTATCCCGTGTCGCTGTCGTCCTCGACGATCGTCTACAAGGGCATGTTCCTCGCCTATCAGGTTGGCGCCTATTACAAGGATCTGGCCGATCCGCGCTTCGAGTCGGCCGTTGCCCTCGTGCACCAGCGCTTCTCGACCAACACCTTCCCGTCGTGGAAGCTTGCGCACCCCTACCGCATGGTCGCCCATAACGGCGAAATCAACACGCTGCGCGGCAACGTCAACTGGATGGCGGCGCGTCAGGCGTCCGTGTCCTCGCCGCTGTTCGGTGATGACATCTCCAAGCTCTGGCCGATCTCCTACGAAGGCCAGTCGGACACTGCCTGTTTCGACAACGCGCTCGAGTTCCTGCAGCGCGGCGGTTATTCTCTCGCGCATGCCGTGATGATGCTGATCCCGGAAGCCTGGGCAGGCAACCAGCTGATGAGCCCTGAACGGAAGGCCTTCTACGAGTATCACGCCGCTCTCATGGAGCCGTGGGATGGCCCCGCTGCCGTCTGCTTCACCGATGGTCGCCAGATCGGCGCGACGCTCGACCGCAACGGCCTGCGTCCGGCCCGTTATCTGGTGACTGACGACGATCGCGTCATCCTGGCTTCCGAAGCCGGTACTCTGCCGGTGCCGGAAGAGCGCATCGTCAAGAAGTGGCGTTTGCAGCCGGGCAAGATGCTCTTGATCGACATGGCGGAAGGTCGCATCATCTCGGACGAAGAGGTGAAGTCGAGCCTTGCCAAGAGCCATCCGTATCGCGAGTGGCTGGATCGCACCCAGCTGATCCTCGAAGACCTGAAGCCGGTAGAGCCGCGCGCGCTTCGCCGCGACGTGTCGCTCCTCGATCGTCAGCAGGCCTTCGGCTACACCACCGAAGACACCAAGCTCCTGATGTCGCCGATGGCGACGACTGGCCAGGAAGCGATTGGTTCGATGGGGACCGATACGCCGATCTCGGCGATGTCGACGAAGTCGAAGCTGCTCTACACCTATTTCAAGCAGAACTTCGCTCAGGTTACCAACCCGCCGATCGATCCGATCCGCGAGGAGCTCGTCATGAGCCTCGTCTCGTTCATCGGTCCGCGCCCGAACATCCTCGACCATGAAGGCATGGCGAATGCCAAGCGCATGGAAGTGCGTCAGCCGATCCTGACCAATGGCGATCTGGAAAAGATCCGCTCGATCGGTCATGTCGAGGATCGCTTCGATACCAAGACGCTCGACTTCACCTATGATGTCAGCCGTGGTGCCGAAGGCATGCCGGAAATGCTCGATCGGTTGTGCGAGCGGGCGGAAGCGGCCGTGCGCGGCGGCTACAACATCATCGTGCTTTCCGACCGTCAGATTGGCCCGGACCGGATCGCCATCCCGGCGCTGCTCGCGACCGCTGCCGTCCATCACCACCTGATCCGCAAGGGTTTGCGCACCTCGGTCGGTCTCGTGGTCGAATCCGGCGAGCCGCGCGAAGTGCATCATTTCTGCTGTCTCGCGGGCTTCGGCGCCGAGGCGATCAACCCCTATCTCGCCTTCGACACGCTGCTCGACATGCACAAGCATGGCGAATTCCCCAAGGAAGTGTCTGAAGACGAAGTCGTCTATCGCTACATCAAGGCTGTGGGTAAGGGCATTCTGAAGGTCATGTCCAAGATGGGCATCTCGACCTACCAGTCCTATTGCGGAGCGCAGATCTTCGACGCGATTGGTCTTTCATCGGCGCTGGTCGACAAGTATTTCTTCGGCACCGCGACGACCATCGAGGGCATCGGCCTCGAGGAGATCGCCGAGGAAACGGTCACTCGTCACCTCTCGGCCTTCGGCAAGGATCCGGTTCTCGCCAGCACGCTCGATGTCGGCGGTGAATATGCCTACCGCATGCGTGGCGAAAACCATGCCTGGAGCCCTGATTCGATCGCGTCGCTGCAGCATGCCGTACGCGGCAACAGCCAGGACCGATACCGCGAATTCGCCGAAATGGTGAATGACAGCAATCTCAGGATGAACACCATCCGTGGCCTGTTCAAGATCAAGAAGGCCGAAGACCTCGGACGCAAGCCTGTATCGATCGACGAGGTCGAGCCTGCTGTCGATATCGTCAAGCGCTTCTCGACGGGTGCCATGTCCTTCGGCTCGATCAGCCGCGAGGCGCATACCACGCTCGCGATTGCCATGAACAAGATCGGCGGCAAGTCGAACACAGGTGAAGGTGGCGAGGAAAGCGATCGTTACCTCCCGCTCGCTGACGGTTCCTCGAACCCAGAGCGTTCGGCGATCAAGCAGATCGCATCAGGCCGCTTCGGTGTGACCACCGAATACCTGGTCAATGCCGACGTATTGCAGATCAAGGTCGCCCAGGGTGCAAAGCCCGGCGAGGGCGGCCAGCTGCCCGGCCACAAGGTCGATGCGACGGTTGCCAAGACCCGTCATTCGACGCCGGGCGTTGGCCTCATTTCGCCGCCGCCGCATCATGACATCTACTCGATCGAAGATCTGGCCCAGCTGATCTACGACCTGAAGAACGTCAACCCGGAAGCCGATGTCTCGGTCAAGCTGGTCTCGGAAGTCGGCGTCGGCACGGTTGCCGCTGGCGTTGCCAAGGCACGCGCCGACCATATCACGGTCTCGGGCTTCGATGGCGGCACGGGTGCATCGCCGCTCACCTCGCTGAAGCACGCCGGTTCGCCATGGGAAATCGGTCTTGCCGAGACACAGCAGACGCTGGTCCTCAACGGTCTGCGTTCACGCATCGCCCTGCAGGTCGACGGTGGTCTGAAGACCGGCCGTGACGTCATTATCGGCGCGCTGCTGGGTGCCGACGAATTCGGCTTTGCGACGGCTCCGCTGATTGCGGCCGGCTGCATCATGATGCGCAAGTGCCATCTCAATACCTGCCCGGTTGGCGTCGCCACCCAGGATCCGGTTCTGCGCAAGCGCTTCAAGGGCACGCCCGAGCACGTGATCAACTACTTCTTCTTCGTGGCTGAAGAAGTGCGCGAGATCCTGGCGTCGCTTGGCGTGACCAAGCTCGACGAGATCATCGGTGCTTCCGAGCTTCTGGAAAAGGACGAGATGCTCGCCCACTGGAAGGCCAAGGGGCTCGATTTCTCGAAGATCTTCCACAAGGTCGATGCGCCGAAGTCCGCCACCTACTGGACCGAGCGTCAGAACCATCCGATCATCGACATTCTCGATCGCAAGCTGATCGAGAAGGCGATGCCGGCGCTGGAGGCCAAGCAGCCTGTCGTCTTCGACGTCGATATCAAGAATGTCGACCGCTCGGCCGGTGCCATGCTCTCTGGCGAAGTCGCCAAGCGCTACGGCCACAAGGGGCTGAAGGATGACACCATCCATGTCACGCTGAACGGCACGGCCGGTCAGTCCTTCGGCGCATTCCTCGCGCGCGGTATCACCTTCGATCTCGTGGGCGATGGCAACGACTATGTCGGCAAGGGCCTTTCGGGTGGCCGCATCGTGGTGCGCCCGCCGGAGAATGCCCGTATCATCGCGGAGAACTCGATCATCGTCGGCAATACCGTGCTTTACGGCGCGATCTCCGGCGAATGCTATTTCCGTGGTGTGGCCGGCGAACGTTTCGCTGTGCGTAACTCGGGTGCGATTGCCGTCGTCGAGGGCGTGGGTGACCACGGCTGCGAATACATGACGGGCGGCGTGGTCGTCGTGCTCGGTGAAACCGGCCGCAACTTCGCAGCCGGCATGTCGGGCGGTGTGGCTTACGTGCTCGACGAGAGCGGCGATTTCGCAAAGCGCTGCAACATGGCCATGGTTGAACTCGAGCCGGTTCCGGAAGAGGACGACATGCTGGAGAAGCTGCACCACCACGGCGGCGACCTCATGCACAAGGGCCTTGTTGACGTGTCGGGCGACATGACCCGCCACGACGAGGAGCGCCTCTACCAGCTGATCTCGAACCATCTGCACTATACGGGCTCGAACCGTGCCAAGCAGATCCTCGACAGCTGGGCCGAGTATCGTCCGAAGTTCCGCAAGGTCATGCCGGTGGAATACCGCCGTGCGCTTGAGGAGATGGAACGTATGCGCATGGGCGTGGCTGCGGAATAGTTCTACAGGTCCAAATGTTGTGATATGCTGTCAGCATATCACAAACGTGGGGTCCGATATGAACGAGCATTTGAAAGACGCTGGTGAAGGTGGCGAGGTTGCAGTCGCCATCTTCAAGAATGGTCGAAGCCGGGCTGTTCGCATCCCGAAGGAATTCGATCTTGAAGGTGATCGCGCCATCATGGTGCGGCAACCGGATGGTTCAATCCTGATGCGGACGGCAGTGACTGCCGGGTTGATCGAGTATCTCAAGCAGGCGGAAGCCTGGAGCGGAGAGGATTTCGTTGAGAATGACGATGATCTGGCACCGCTCGGCGAGGTCGAGATCTGATGCGGTACATGCTCGATACCAACATCGTTTCGGCGATCGTGAGGGATCCGCGTGGAAAGGTGCTCGAACGGCTTCTCGAGGTTGGCGAGGAGAACGCCTTCATCAGCATCATCACCCATGGTGAGATCTGGTACGGCGTGAAGAAGAATGGCTCCGAGGAGCTATCACAGAAGGTGTCAGCGGTAACGCGGCGCCTCTATGTGGCGCCCCTTCAACTGCCGACAGACCAACGGTATGCCGATGTCCGGCTGGCGCTGCGGCAGGGCAAAAATATAGGTCCAAATGACCTTTGGATCGCGGCACATGCGCTGGCGCTGGACGCTGTGCTGGTGACGAACAACGAAAGTGAGTTTTCCCGGGTTCCGGGATTGCAGATCGAGAACTGGCTGCGATAGCGGCGGAGATTGAGGAAAGTAGACATGGGCAAGGTTACAGGTTTCATGGAAATCGACCGGCAGGTGGCGAAGTATCAGCCGGCCTCCGACCGCATCCGCCATTTCCGCGAATTCACGATCCCCATGTCGGATGCCGAGGTGACGAAGCAGGCGGCGCGCTGCATGGATTGCGGCATTCCCTATTGCCACGGTCCGACCGGCTGTCCGGTGCATAATCAGATCCCTGATTGGAACGACCTCGTCTACAACAACAAGTGGGAGGAGGCGATCCGCAACCTCCACTCGACGAACAATTTCCCGGAATTCACCGGTCGTGTTTGCCCGGCTCCTTGCGAGGAAGCCTGCACGCTGAACCTCGAGGACACGCCGGTCGCCATCAAGACCGTCGAGCAGGCGATTGCCGACAAGGCCTATGAACTCGGCTTCATCGTGCCGCAGCCGGCAACGATCCACACCGGCAAGAAGGTCGCGATCATCGGCTCCGGTCCCTCTGGTCTCGCCGCCGCCCAGCAGCTCGGCCGCGCCGGCCACGAGGTGCATGTCTACGAGCGCGAAACCAAGCCTGGTGGTCTGCTGCGCTACGGCATTCCGGACTTCAAGATGGAGAAGAACTTCATCGATCGTCGCGTCGAGCAGATGCAGGGCGAAAATGTCACTTTCCATTGCGGCGTCAATGTCGGCGTCGACGTGACCGTCGAGAAGCTGCGCGCGGATTACGACGCAGTCCTCTATTGCGGTGGTTCGGAAACGCCGCGCGAGGCTGGCATTCCCGGCGTCGAGTTCCATGGCGTGCATGATGCCATGCCCTATCTCGTGCAACAGAACCGGCGCGTCGGCCGCGAAAACATCGACAGCGTCGGCTGGCCCGCCGATCCGATCCTTGCCGGCGGCAAGCATGTCGTCGTCGTCGGTGGCGGCGACACGGCGTCTGACTGCGTCGGCACGGCCTTCCGCCAAGGCGCCGTCAAGGTGACCCAGCTCGACATCCGTCCGCGTCCGCCGCAGACGGAAGACAAGCTCGCTGTCTGGCCCTTCTGGGCGACCAAGATGCGCACCTCGTCCAGCCAGGCTGAAGGCGCCAACCGTGAATTCCAGGTGGCAACGCTTGAATTCGTCGGCGAAGACGGCGTGTTGACCGGCGTGAAGTGCTGCCAGGTCGATGAGCGCCGCAAGCCGATCCCCGGCACCGAGTTCATCATCAAGGCCGATCTCGCCTTCATCGCCATCGGTTTCTCCGGCCCGTTCACCGACAGCGTGCTGAAGGATCTCGACGGCAAGCTCGAACTCAACACCGACCGTCGCGGCTCGACCAATGTCGTTGCCAACGACAAGGACTACCGTTCTTCGATCGACAAGGTCTGGGTCGCAGGTGACGCCCGTCGCGGCCAGTCGCTGGTCGTCTGGGCGATCCGCGAAGGACGCCAGGCCGCTCGCGCCATCGACGAGGCGCTGATGGGTGAGAGCGTGCTGCCGCGCTGAGCCTACGGTTTGCCAAACGATTAGGGGCCGCTTTCGAGCGGCCCCTTTTGTTTTGGACGTATTGACTGGATCAGGGTGTCGCCGTGGTCGGCGCGGGAGAGGCTGTCGGCGCCACCTCCGCCTGCCGCTTCACATAGTCCACCCGACCAACCGGCGGATCCGGCAGGCGGCCGTTCTTTACGAGCTGGTCGCGCGGCGTGAGGAAGGTCGAGGAGGCCGGCACGGTTCCGCCAAGCAGTTCGTCAGCGCCGTCGAGCTCCGGATCGAAAAGATCGATCGGCGGGGTGGTGACGATCGCCTTGTTCTCCGATGGCGACAGGGTCACCAGCTCGGGCAGATTGCTGGCGTCGAGGCGGACGATATCCGGGCTCGTCATGTCGCCGAGATAGCGGCGCACGGATTTTTCGACATAGAAGGCGAGCTTGCGTTTGCCGGGGCCGGTAAAGCCGATGCCGTCATTGCCGCGCAGGCGCACCGGCTGGCCATTGATGTCGGAGCCGGTGACGATGAAGCGTCCTTCCTGATCGACGAAGCCTTCCCAGATGTCGACGAATTCGCCGTTCACCTTCTCGATGCTCGATCGATAGATGGTGTTGAGGCGCAGGGCGTCCGCCGTCATGTTTTGCGGGCGGAAAGCTGGCAGCCCGACCCAGATGACGGGCACGCGGGTTTCTGCCGCCACGCTGGCCAGGCGTGCGACCCGGTCACTATAGGCGGCGAACCAGGGATCAGTCCGGAAGTCGAGGCGGCCTGTCGGCGTTACCAGTTGCTGACGGTCGTTGGCGCCGATCTGGATGACCACGACGCTCGGTTTTACATCGCTGACGAGTGCCGGCAACTGGCCCGGCCAATCGTAGAAATCGTCACGCACCAGTCCGGAGGATCCATTGGTGCGGTTCTCTACAACAACGCCGGGTGAGTCCTCGAAGGCGGTCTTCAATCCGTCGCCGAGTGCGCTTGCCACGAAGTCGCCGAGGACGAGGACTGTCTTTGCATTGTCGAGCTTGGGCGGCGGCGGGGGGGCGGCGACCGCGCGGGTGGATTGCGGCCGGGTATTGATCGTGGTCACGCTGCCACTGGTCTTCTTGCGGGTATTGGTTTCGCGCGGCCGCTGCACGTTCTGTGGCGGGACATAGGCCGGCTGGCGTTCGCCGAAGAGCAGGTCGAGGAGAGTGCGGCGGCGTTCCGGCTGCTGGGCTTCGGCAGACGTCGTAATGAATGCGGTCGCGACGACTGTCAGCGCCAGACCGAGCGTCATGAGGCGGGCGAAGGTTCCGCGCGGGCTCGTCAAGTCACACTCCATGGGCGAAAGCGGCGGGCTCAAAATGCATCCGCCGCGCTCTCCTGTTTGTGGAGCGCGGCGGATACCAAGTCAACAGGTGCGCTTGCTGCGGACCCCGGATCAGTTGCGCAGCTTATCGAGCAGGACGCGTGAAGGCTGGCCGTCCACGGACATGCCGAGCCGCTGCTGGATGGCGGTGATTGCCGCCTTCGAGCCAGAGCCGAAATTGCCGTCGATCTTGCCATCGTAATAGCCAAGCGCCTGAAGACGGGTCTGGAGCTCGAACTTTTCCTTGACGTCGAGCGAACCGTCGGGGCGCGGCCAGCGCTGCTGCATGCCGCCATAGCCGGCAATCTCGTCCGCCAGCAATCCGACACCAAGGGCGTAGCTATCGGCGGCGTTGTAGCGCTTGATGACGAAGAAGTTCTTGGTCATCAGGAAGCCCGGCCCGTTGGCGCCACCGAGCATCTTGAGTTCGGCGCGTTCGCTGCCGTTCCTGAAACCCTTGCCGGATGGACGGGCGAAGCCCAGCGCCTGCCACTGCGCAACCGTCTTGGTCTGGCCCGCATATTTGTGGCCCCCTCTCGGGACGGCGATCTCGTAGCCCCAGGTGCGGCCGGTCTGCCAGTCATTCTTGGCAAGCAGATTGGCGGCGGTGGCGAGTGCGTCCGGGATCGAATGCCAGATGTCCTTGCTACCGTTGCCGTCGGCGTCAATGCCGTAAAGTAGGTAGCTCGTCGGAATGAACTGGGTATGGCCCATCGCCCCGGCCCAGGAACCCATCAGGTTTTTGTTGGTCACGTCACCGTTCTGCAGCATCTTCAAGGCGGCAACCAACTGGGTACGGGCGTATTTTGCCCGTCTCTTGTCCGCATAAGCCAGTGTCGCCAGGGAACGCGGCACGTTGTGCAGTCGATCGGGACGCTCCAAGGCGGCGCCGTAGTTTGATTCCATCGACCAGATCGCCAGCAGCACGTGCTTGTCGACGCCGAAGTGGTTTTCCAAGGCTGTCAGCAGGCGCCCGTGCTTGGCCAACATCTCCTGGCCCACCTTGACCGTGTAAGGGTTCACGCGGCTATCCAGATAGTCCCAGATCTGGGACCTGAACTCTGGCTGGTAAGCAGCCTTTTCCAGTACAAACTGGTCTGGTTCGGTCACGCCGTTGAATGCCTGGCGATAGGTCCGCTCGGTGATGCCTTCCTTGGCGGCGACGGGATAAAAGTCGCGGATCCACTTCTGGAAACCGGCGTCCGCGAAGGCTTCCATGGGGATGAGCGCTGTCGTCAGCGTCAGCGCGATGGCGCCGAGCAGGCTGGGGCGGTGTCTTTTCATGGGCATCTCCCGTGCATTCTTGAGTTGGCAGCCGGAACAAGGCTGTTCACCACAGGTTAATGCTGTTCAGTCAACAAACCCTTTACCACGTTGTCCGACCAAGCTTTGCCTTTGCCATTTTGAAGCAATTGTATGTTACTGGGCGTGACCGCGTTATGAAGACGTTAATCGATTTAGATCCTCGAGGAGGAATGAGTGGTTCAGACTAAAAAGCTCCGTAAAGCCGTTTTTCCCGTCGCCGGTCTCGGTACGCGTTTTCTTCCCGCCACCAAGGCGGTTCCGAAAGAAATGCTTACCGTCGTCGACAAGCCGGTCATCCAGTATGTGGTTGACGAGGCCATCGAAGCCGGGATCGAGCACTTCGTCTTCGTGACCGGCCGTGGGAAAGCGGTCATCGAGGACTATTTCGACATTCAGTTCGAACTCGAACAGACCCTGAAGGCCCGCAACAAGAACGCTGAACTTTCGCTTCTCGACTCACTCCAGCCGACCGCCGGTCAAACCAGTTTCACGCGACAACAGGAGCCGCTGGGCCTCGGACACGCCGTCTGGTGTGCTCGCGACATCGTAGGGCACGAACCCTTCGCGCTTCTGCTGCCTGACATGATTATGCGCGGCGAAAAGGCTTGCCTCAAGGGCATGGTCGAACTTTATGAAAAGACCGGCGGCAACATTGTGGCGGTCGAGGAATGCGCGCCGGATCAGGCCCACAAATACGGCATCGTTGGCGTCGGTGACGCGCTCGAAGGCGGCTTCAAGATTACGCAAATGGTCGAGAAGCCTGCCAAGGGGACTGCGCCCTCCAACTTCTTCATCAACGGTCGCTACATCCTGCAGCCGGAAATCTTCGAGATCCTGTCGACCCAGGAGCGTGGCGCCGGCAACGAGATCCAGCTAACCGACGGCATGCTGAAGCTTGCCCAGAACCAAGATTTCGCCGGTTACCACTTCAGGGGGCAGACCTTCGACTGCGGTTCCAAGGACGGCTTCATCCTGGCAAACGTCGCCTTTGCCATCGAGCGATCCGACATTCGTCCGGCCATCGAGGACAATTTGAAGGCACTGCTGGCCGCACTGAAGTAAAATGAAATCCCTGACCGCCAGGCTCAGCGCTTGGCGGTCAGGCCCACCAATGCCGTCACCGTGCTGTTGTCGGTGCCGGTCTTGTAGTTCGTTCGCTCGTAAGCGAGATCTGCCGTCGCATCGAGATAGCGGTTTACCTTCCAGGTCAGGCCGGCGCCCGCGAGATAGGCCGTCGTATCGCTCGCACTCGCGTTTCCGTCGTAATTCGTGAAGGTTGTCCCGCCGGTCAGGCGTGCGACGAGGTTCGTGCGCAGGTCGTGGGAGAGGGCGGCAGTGACCCGGTGGATCGTTGCACCGTTGACACCGGCCGTGGTCGATGGATCGATGCTCGTGTCCAGCGAGAGATCGATGTTGGTGCCGTCGCGCGGTGACCAGAAGATGTTGCCATCCACCGTCATCGCTGACAGTTCCGCCAGGCGCGCGTCCTCGAAGGTCTGGTGCTCGTAACCCAGGGCGATTTCGCCGCGCAGCTTCTCTCCCAGATCGACGGCCACCCCCGCTTTTGCGCCATAGAGATCCGCCGAGCGCCGGTACCCTGACGAATCCTCCGCTTCGTCATAGTCGATCCGCCCGATCGTGCCTTCTATGAAGGGCGTGAGAGCAGGCGATATTTCGTATCCTAGACGGCTGCTGACGGTGTAGCGATTGCGGTCGCGATCGCTGCGTTCGAGGATGCCGCCATTGGAAAGCTTGGCATCGGAATACTGAAATCGCGTGATATCGCCCGCGATCGAGCCGCGGATCATACCGAAGTCCCGCTCGATAGACAGGCCGGTCCCGAACTGATTGACGCCGGACTGGACCCTGGCGCCTGATACGGCGTTCGGATCGTCGCTATCCTCGCGGCTGAAACTGTAGGAGCCGGAAAGTGTGGCAATGGTGTCATCGGCCAGATCGAGACGCAGGCGCGCGTCGATATTGGCACGGGGCTTGTCGTTGTCCGCACCAGACAGCGTTTCCTGCCAGGCCCCTTCGGCTCCGACATTCAGCTCATGTCTCGACCAGTCCGAGGTCAAAGTACCCTTCAGCCCGGTTTCGGAGAATGTGCGGTTGGCTTTGACACCGCCGGATTTTTCCCGCTCGGTCCCCAATTTCTGGCTGATCGACGGCCGCAGGATCATGCTGCCGAGGCGAATGCCGGTGCCGTCTTCGGCGTCCAGTGCATCGCGGCGAATGCGGGCGGCCGTCGGGTCGTCGAGCCGGGTCTCGCGCAGGTTCTGGCGACCGATGTCGTCGTCCAGCGGCACGGCATCGGGATCCGCAAGCGGTTCCATGGCGAAGCTGTTCGGCGCGATCGTGGCTGTCGTGGTCGGATCGGTCGCCACTGCGGGGGCTGATGTCGACATCTCGCTCGCGCGCGTCGCAATGCCTTCCGGGCCGATCCCCAGTGGCTGCCTGCCGCTTGCCGACATGCCTTGAGAGGATTGCGCCGTGGGGCGTGTCTCTTGGGCGGCGAGCAGCGAGGGATGCACGAGCGCCGACAGCGCAAGGGCGCTGGCGAAAGCGCGCAGTCCCAGGCGGCCTGCGCCGCGCGTGTTCCGATTTTCGACTGAAGTCATGCTTGCGCCTGGCGATCTGTAATGCTTACCCAATCGTAAAGCCTGGTGGTTAATGATTGGTTTCGGCGGTCTTTGGCGACCGGGCACGCTTTGCCGCAGGGGCGGCATGCGCCACAAGAATTTACAGCAGCCGACAAACGCAGTATGGGACGCCATGATCAAGCGCGCAGTCAATCTCGTTGAAGCCAGTGCCACCGAATCCGCTCTTCGCGTCATCTCGACCGAGCGGGAGGGGCTACGTGTCCTCGAAGAGGCCTTGGCCGGGCCGCTCGCCGCTCCCTTCTGCAATGCGGTCAAAACGATCGGCGGGATCGGCGGTCGCGTGATTGTCACCGGTGTCGGCAAGAGTGGCCATATCGGTTCGAAAATCGCGGCCACCTTCGCCTCGACCGGCACGCCCGCCTTCTTTGTCCACCCATCGGAAGCCAATCACGGCGATCTCGGCATGATCGCGCAGGATGATGCGATCCTGGCGATCTCCTGGGGTGGCGAAACGACCGAACTGCAGGGTATTCTCAGCTTCTCCCGCCGTTTCTCGATCCCGCTGATTGCCATCACTGCGGGTGAAAGCTCCACGCTCGCCCGCAATGCCGATGTCGTGCTTCTGATGCCGAAGGTTCAGGAGGCCTGCCCGCACGGGCTGGCGCCGACGACCTCGGCTGTGCTGCAGCTTGCGGTCGGCGACGCGATTGCGATTGCGCTTCTCGAAGCGCGCGGGTTTTCGCCGTCGGACTTTCGCACCTTCCATCCGGGCGGCAAGCTCGGCGCGGCACTCACCCATGTGCGCGACATCATGCATACCGGCGATCGCCTGCCGCTGGTGGCGCTCGGTACGCCCATGCCCGAGGCGGTCAAGACCCTGTCGCACAAGCATTTCGGCTGTGTGGGGATCGTGGATGAAGCCGGCAAGCTCTGCGGCATCGTGACGGAAGGCGACATGGCCCGCAATCTCGCGCGGGATCTGTCGATCCTGAACGTCGATGACGTGATGACCCGCAATCCGAAGGTCATCAAGGGCGATGCCCTCGCGACGACCGCCGCGGCGATGATCAACAAACATGGCATTGGTGCACTGATCGTCGTCGATGACGAGAACACGCCCGTCGGCCTCATTCACTTCCACGATCTGCTCAGGATCGGGGTCGCCTGAGGGGGACTCAAGCCTCTTCTACTGTCAGATCGCGACCATCGCTGGAAACAATCCGCACGCGAGCGCCACCGGGCAGGTCCGGGCCGGAGACCAGCCAGAAGGTGTCATCCAGCCGGATGCGGCCGCGGCCCTCGCGGATGGGCTCTGCCAGCACGGCGGTGCGGCCGACGAGGCTTGCACCACGCTGATTGAGGAGCGGTTCGTCGCTGGACGACTCGAGGCGAGTGAAGAGACGGCGTCCGGCGAGCGTGAAGGCGACGGCACTTGCCGCAAAGACCAGCGACTGGATTTGCCACGACCAGAAGCCCGCATCCCAAAGCAGCAGAGACAAAACACCTGTCAGGATGGCGCCAAGGCCGATCCAGACCAGGAAGACGCCGGGCATGACGAGTTCGGCCGCAAGCAGCAGCATGCCGAGGACCCACCAGCTCCAGGGACCGAGTTCGGCGATGATGCGCGCCAGCATGGTGGTCACTCGCCGTTCGGGTTGAAGGAGCTGATCGGCGGCGTGGTGCGGGGTGCTGCGGCTGGGCGCGGCGGGGCAGGGCGCTTGTCGTCGCCGAAGACTTCGCGAGCAATCGCGCCGATGCCGCCGAGCGAGCCGATTAGGGAAGTCGCCTCCATCGGCATCAGAACCACCTTGGAATTACTGGCGGTGCCGATCGCGGCCATGGCCTCGGTGTATTTCTGGGCGACGAAGTAGTTGATGGCGTTGACGTCGCCGGCGGCGATCGCTTCCGAGACGAGGCGGGTGGCCTTGGCTTCGGCTTCGGCCAGACGCTCACGGGCTTCGGCCTCGCGATAGGCGGCCTCGCGCTCACCTTCGGCCTGAAGGATGGCGGCCTGTTTGGCGCCCTCGGCCCTCAGGATCTGGGCATTGCGGAAGCCTTCTGCTTCGAGGACCTGGGCGCGCTTCTCACGCTCCGCCTTCATCTGGCGACCCATGGCATCCACCAGATCGGCCGGTGGCTGAATATCCTTGATCTCGACGCGGGTGACCTTGATGCCCCAGGGGCGGACCGCCTCATCGACGACGCGCAGCAGGCGATCGTTGATCACCTCGCGGTTGGAGAGCAGTTCATCGAGGTCCATCGAGCCCATGACCGAGCGGATATTGGTCATCGTCAGGTTCAGGATGGCATTTTCCAGGTTCGACACCTGATAGGCAGCTTCCGCGGCGTTCAGCACCTGATAGAAGGCGACCGCATCGGCAGAGACCGAGGCATTGTCCTTGGTGATGACTTCCTGGGTTGGCACGTCGAGCACCTGCTCCATGACGTTCATCTTCGAACCGATCCGCTCGAAGAACGGGATGATCAGGTTGAGGCCCGGCTCAAGGGTGCGTGTGTAGCGGCCGAAACGCTCAATCGTGTAGCGGAAGCCCTGCGGAACGGTCTTGATACCGGCAAAGAGGACCAGGATCACGAGCAGTACGAGTGCGATGACGACGATGTCCGGACCGGTGACGGGCATGAATTCCTCCAGCATTGGTGCAAACGAAGATTGCGCCCCCTTGGTCTAACATCGTGGCGGGACAGGGTAAATGCAAAGGATGGCGGTCACACACGGGCATGGTTTGCCGTGGAGGCTGGCAGGGGCCGCAAGAAACGGAAAAGCGGCGGGATCTCTCCCGCCGCCTCGATTTTCAGGCTGATCGACCTGAGCTTAGAACTCTTCCCAGTTGTCCTGGGCCACTGCCGCGTTGCCATGGCTGCGTGGTGCGGGGGCGGCATGCCGGGCGACTTCGGCGGCGCGTGGTGCAGGAGAGCGGCTTGCCGATACCGAAGGCTGGGCCATGACACGGGCGGTTTCGCGGAGTGCTGATGCCTGGGTCTGCTGCACGCCGTCGATGCTGAAGTGCGAGATCAACTCGCGTAGCTTGGCGGCTTCGCTCGCAAGTGCTGCCGAGGCAGCGTTGGATTCCTCGACCATGGCAGCATTCTGCTGGGTCGTCTGGTCCATCGAGTTTACCGCATGGTTGACTTCCGAGAGGCCGGTTGCCTGTTCCTTGGCGGAAAGGGCAATCGCATCCATGTGGGTGTTCATCTCGGTGATGAAGCCACCGATGGTGCGCAGTGCTTCGCCGGTCTTGCGAACGAGATCCACGCCGCCAGCAACCTCGGTCGACGAGTTCTGGATGAGGGCCTTGATCTCCTTCGCAGCATTGGCAGAGCGCTGGGCGAGTTCACGGACTTCCTGGGCGACGACGGCGAAGCCCTTGCCGGCTTCCCCGGCGCGTGCTGCTTCAACACCGGCATTGAGCGCCAGAAGGTTGGTCTGGAAGGCGATTTCGTCGATGACGCCGATGATATTCGAGATCTGCTGCGACGAGTTTTCAATCCGGCGCATGGCTTCTTCGGCGCGGGACACGACTTCAGAGGATTGGTTGGCAGAGGTGTTGGCATGGGCCGCCACACCGCGGGCCTCTTCTGTCCGCTTGGTCGAATTGACGACGTTGGCGGTGATCTCTTCGACTGCGGCTGCCGTCTGCTCAAGGGCGGCGGCCTGCTGTTCGGTGCGCTTCGACAGGTGATCGGTCCCCGACGCAATCTCGCGTGTGCCGGTCTCCATGGTCGCGACGCTGTTGTTGATCGAGGCCATGGTCTGGTTCAGCTGGCGGACAGACTGGTTGAAGTCGTGGCGGAGTGCCTCGAAATCGGGAGCGAAAGCTTCGTTGATCTGGAAAGCGAGATCGCCGGAGGCGAGGCGCTTCAGGCCAGCGGCCAGACCCGACGTAGCGATGCGAAGACGTTCAGCTGCATCCGCTTCAGCGCGCTGCTGGGTCGCAATGCGATCGGCCTCTGCCTGACGACGGTTACCGTCGGCCTCTGCTTCCAGCCGCTTGTTGGCCACGGCCGCCTCACGGAAGATCTGCATCGCTGCGGCCATGCGGCCGATTTCGTCCTTGCCACCCTGATCGATCGTGACGTCGAGGTCGCCATTGGCGAGGCGCGTCGTGTTGTCGGCGAGCTTGCCGAGCGGACGGGAAACGAGCTGGAAGTTGAGGAAGCCGAGCAGAACGGCAGCGATACCGACGACGATCGATGCGCCGAGGCTGACCGTTACCACAAGCGAGAGGGCTGCGGTCTGGTTTTCAGCGGCTGCGGCGGCGCGCGCCGAAAGAGCAGACTTGATCTCGCCAAGGCGGGCTTCGAAGGCCTTGACCAGGGCCTCGCCTTCACCCGTCACTTCGATGGCGCGGGCCAGTTCAACCGTTGCGGGGTCTCGCATCAAGAGAATCTGCCGTTCCATGAAGTTCGTCTTCCAAGTCTCAAAGGCGTTGATCGCCTCCTTGAACTTCGAGAGCTCACCGGGAGCAGACGTCGAGAGCATCGCTTCGATATTGGGACGGTCTGCGCCCATTTCCGCAGCGACCTCCTTTGCGCCATCCGCGTAATCGCGGTTGCCAGTCAACAGGAAGGTTTTCAGTTGGAGGTCCGCGATGTAAAGGTCGGCGGAGAATTCTTCGATGACCTCCAGGGCGCGATTCATCGTTGCGGTTTCCGCGACCTGCTCACTCGCCGTGATGGCGCGGTTGTGCATGAAGGTGGAGGCTGCGATCGCGATAGCGGCAAGGAGTCCGAAAGCGAGGAAGCCTTTGGCGCTTACGGATAAATTCTTGAGCATGGTAAAATCCTGTCCCGGTCGGGGTCGAATTGGATCATGGTTTACAGGACGGCCGCCATCATGGAGCCGTGTCGACGGATCAGCTGCCGGCTAGCGCCCGGCGCTCGAGTTCCGTCAGGTTGAGTTCGACGGTGACGGCGCCGATCTTCTTCTTGGCGCTGTCGACCAGCGTCAGGCTCACCTGGTTTCGCCAGATCTTCATGTCGTCGTCCCACTCGGCTTCATCGATGAAGATCGCGTCCTCCGAGACGTCATATGTCTTCTGGAACTTCGCCTCGTCGCCCTGCCAGAAGTCGCTGGTGATCGAGCTCTGGCCGACGTTCAGGCCGTTCTGGTCCATGACGAAGATTTCGGGATAGAGGCCGAGCGACTTGCCCTGGATGCGGGCGAGATAGACGGAGAGCGGGTTGGAGAGCGTGGCGGCAATCAGCGGCTTGTCGGTCGCTTCGCGCTCGGCCTTCCATTGATTGTCCAGCTCGTCGATCTTCTCCTGGGAGAGCTCGGTCAGCCGGGCGTTTTGCGCTTCGACCGATACGGTGACGATCTCGGCGGAAATAAATTCCTGGATCTGCTTGATCAGCTCTGGCGAGACGAGCTTGGCGACATCAGGCTGTGCCGGTTCTGCATGGGCAGTGGCGAGCGACGCGACGAGGAATGTCGATGCCAATGCGGTCGTGACGAATTTCATGGTGGTCTCCTTCAACTCCCCCTAATTCTAGGGATCATTACTAAATGGAACCTTAATATAAGAAATCGCCTATCTAAAATTATATTGAAATCCAACCATTTAGGGAATTTTTCCCATTCTAGATCTGCGCGGGTGGGCAGCTTGAGGTTGTCTCTGCGGTTGTGCTACTTCGGAACTCCGGCGCGCTAAGCAAATGAAAAGATGCACTAAAATTGAGCATGTGTACCGAAAATTGGGCTTTTTCTCATCGGCTCGCCATGCGTGTTCATCGTCTCGGTTGTGTCGCTGACGTAGCTCAAATGCCCCTCTAGAGGGCACGGCTATGCGAAGAGACATGGATACAAAGGAAAAGGGGACCGCCTTCCGGCAGCCCCCTTCATCATCTCGTATGTCACTTAGCCTATTGAGCTTCAGGCCCAGCCCTGGAGTTCCCGGCGCACAACGTTCTCGATCACGCGCATGCCATCATCGCTGTCGTTGAGGCAGGGAATGTGGGTGAACTTCTCGCCGCCATTGTGCAGGAAGTCCTCGCCCGCTTCACCGGCGATTTCTTCCAGCGTCTCCAGGCAGTCGGAGACGAAGCCGGGGTTCATGATGGCGATGCGTTTCACGCCTTCCTGAGCGAGCTTTTCGACCGTCTTGTCGGTATAGGGCTGCAGCCATTCCTCAGGCCCGAAACGGGACTGGAAGGTGACCATCAGCTTTTCCTTCTCCCATCCGAGGTGCTCGCGCAAGAGACGCGTCGTCTTGTGACACTGGCAGTGATAGGGATCGCCCTTCATGAAGTAGGACTTCGGGATGCCGTGATAGGAGGTAATGACCAGTTCCGGTTCCCAGTCCAGCGTCGCCAGATGCTGGTTGATCGAATTGGCCAGCGCCTCGATATAAACAGGATCGTCGGCATATTGCGGGACCGTACGAAGCGCCGGCTGCCAGCGCATCTTCAACAGCGCCTTGAAGGCTTCGTCGTTGACGGTCGCCGTGGTTGCCGCCGCATAGTGCGGGTAGAGCGGATAGACGAGAATCTTCTCGCAACCCGCCTTCTGCATCTCGTTCATCTTCGCCTGGATCGCCGGCTGGCCGTAGCGCATGGCCCAGTCGACATGCACATTCGGCAGATCCTTCAAGGCAACCGCGAGCTTTTCGCCCTGGCTGCGCGTGTATGTGCGCAGATAGCTCTCATCGAGATCCTTGTTCCAGATCTCCTCATAGGCCTTGCCGACCTTCTGTGGACGACGATTGAGGACGATCCCGTAGAGGATCGGGTACCAGAACCACCGCGACCACTCGATGACGCGCTTGTCCGTCAGGAATTCCTCGAGATAGCGGCGCATGGACTTGTAGTCCGTGCCATCGGGCGTTCCGAGGTTGACGAGCAGCACGCCGACCTTGCCGAAATTGACGGGCGGATGGTCGGAGGGCCAATGGGCAGGCAGTACATTCATCTTGATATCCTGGTGATGAGATCTCGACCGTTACGTGGCGAAGGCCAGTTGAGATCATCTGATAAAAGCAAAAGCCGGCCCGGGGAAGCCCGGACCGGCTTTTGGCATGCGTCAAACGGTCTTACTGCGGCGGAAGCTGCAATTCCCGGCCGATCGAGATGACATTCGGATTGCGCAGAGCATTCGCCTCGGCAATCTTGCTCCACATCATGCCGTCGCCATAGGTGGCCTGAGCAATCTTCCAAAGGCTGTCGCCAGCCACGACCTTATAGACGGTCGCGGCAGTCGTCATGGCCGTATCCGTAGCGGTTGCCGCTGGAGCTTCTGCCGCAGCGGGCGCCTCTGCAGCCGCCGGCGCCTCGGTTGCAGCTGGAGCCTCAGCGGTCGGTGCTTCCGTTGCGGTTGCAGCCGGTGCGCTCGCGTCGGCCTGCGGCGCGGCAGTCTCGTCCGCTGCCGTAGCCGTCGCCGAGATCACGGTGATGCGACCGTCGGTGTAAGGCGTGTAGGGGCTGTTCTTGGCGATGTAGTCGGCCACCACGGTCTCGAGGCCCGGGCCGAAATCGTAGGCGTTCTGGCCGCCGCTCTCGAAGACGCCATAGCCATCACCACCAGTGCGCATATAGTTGTTGGTGGCCACGCCATAGACCTTCTCGGGGTCGATCGCGACGAAGGCGTCACCTTCCTTGACCTCGACGGAGGAGATGCGGCTGCCGGCCGGCTTGCTCAGATCAGCGGTGAACTTCAAACCGGACACTTGCGGGAAACGGCCAGCCCCTTCCTCGACCTGGCCAACGCCATTTTCAAGCGCGGCCACGATGTCGGAGCCCTTCAGCTGGAAGGAGGCAAGCGTGTTCTGGAAGGGCAGAACCGTCAGGACTTCGCCCATGGTGACGGTGCCGGCGTCGATCGACGCGCGCAGGCCGCCGCCATTCTGAATAGCAATGGTAACACCCTGATCGCTCAGGCGGTCCACCATGGCATCGGCCACGAGATTGCCCATGGTGCATTCGACCGCACGGCAGGTTTCACGCGAGCCGTCGATGGCCTCGGCAGTCTCGCCAATTTCCTTCAGCTTCAACTCCTCGATCGGGCCGCCGAGTTCGGCCACCTTGGCGACGAAGCCTTCATCCGGGGTCACGGAGGCGTCGAGCAGCTTCGGTTCGCCAGTCGCGGTCTTGACGACGCCGGCATCATCGAAAACGACCGTCAGGTCGCCGAGATACTTGGAATAGGCATAGGCCTGGACGATCGGAACATCTTGGCCGGCCGGGTTCTTGACCATGGTCGGGTAAGGGCCGGCGGCCTTCTCGTCGGTGTTGGACAAAAGCGTGTGGCTATGGCCGCCGACGATCACGTCGATGCCGTCAACGGCTGCCGCGATTTCCTGATCCTTGACGTAGCCGACATGCGAGAGCAGCACGATCTTGTCGATGCCCTGTCCTTCGATTTCGGCCACGGCTTCCTTCAGATAGGTGATCTCGTCGGCAAAAAGGATCGTGTCACCAGGCGAGGAGGTCTCGTCCGTGTCGGTTGCGAGGACCGAAACGATTGCGACCTTCTCCTCGCCGAACTCCTTGACGATGTAGGGCTTGAACTTGTCGGCGACCGGAGAGTTGAGGCCGGCGAGCGTATTGCCGGAGATCAGCGGGAACTGCAGAGCATCGATGAACTTTGCGAGCTCTTCCGGGCCGTCATCGAATTCGTGGTTGCCGATGGCCATGGCATCGAAGCCGATGGCGTTCATGAACTCGGCAATCGGGGCGCTCTTGTAGGTGGTGTAGAACAAGGAGCCCTGGAACTGGTCGCCAGCGTCGAGTGTCAGTACGTTCTTGCCCTCAAGTTCGGCACGACGGGCGTCGATTGCGGCCTTCACGCGGGCAATGCCGCCGAAGCATTCGTTCTTGGCAGCATCATCTGCCGAGCAGGTGGAATCGGATTTGCTGATGGCTTCGATGCGGGAATGCAGGTCATTGATGTGCAGGATGTTAAGTTCGAAATCGGCCAGAGCGGTTCCGGCGGTCAGGGCCAGCACCGAGGCGCTGAAAAGGCCAATCTTCAAATGTCTGAACATCTTATCTCTCCTGTTGCAATCGATCACCCACAGTCTGGCACGGATTGATGACAGTCACGCGCCAGAATTCGGATGGCGGATGTTTTCATCTAGACCGGGAGAGGGCAAGCAAAATTCGCTTGATGTCCGCATGTTCGCAGGGGCCAGAAACGAAAGAAGCGGCCGCTTGGGCCGCTCCTTGATCAGCATGTCCTGGCGCCGGCTCAGCCGCGTCGGGCGAGCGAGAACTGGGCGCCGCTGTCGGAGGTGCAATTGAGCTGCGACGGCGTCACGAGGGCGCAATTCACCTTCTGCTGCGTGTTGCGAACCAGCGACGTCATGTTGATCTCGACAAGGCGATCGTTGACGAGCGTATAGGTGCCGGATGCGAGGATCTGGTTGGTGTCGGTCGTCCGCGTGGTGAAGGTGCCGCCCTGGAAGGTCGAGGAGATGCCGTTCGGATCAACCCAGGCGCCTTCGATCGACGGGCCCTGCTGAACGGCAGGCAACTGGCGGGGAGGAGGGCTGGAATAGCAGGACGAAAGGGCAAGGCTCATCGCCGTTACAGCTACCAGGGATCTGATTTTCATTCTTGTCTCCCACCATCTCGGCGGTTCGGTCCGGCCGCCCACCGTTTGCGTTGTCGTCGAGAACATGCCGCGAAGCCTCGGCCAAAGCAAGGCGAAAGCCTTGTATTGCCGGGGTTATCCCGTCCTTGCTTGCAACGAGAAAGGCCCGCCGCAGGCGACGGGCCTTAAGTTCATTCCTGAAACCGTTTAGCGGACCAGGATGTTCCGGAACTGCCACGGATCCTTTTCGTCGAGGTCTTCCGGGAAGAGACCCGGGCGACCGTCGAGCGGGGTCCAGTCGGTATAGTGGCCTTCGACCGGGCCGAGATAGGGCGATTGCACTTCCAGGCAGCGCTTGTAATCCATCTCGTCGGCTTCGACGATGCCGGCCTTCGGGTTCTCGAGTGCCCAGACCATGCCGGCGAGCACGGCCGAGGTTACCTGCAGGCCGGTTGCGTTCTGATAGGGCGCGATGCGGCGGGTTTCTTCGAGCGACAGGCGCGAACCGTACCAGTAGGCGTTCTTCTCGTGGCCGTAGAGCAGCACGCCAAGTTCGTCGACGCCGTCAACCAGTTCGTCTTCGTTCAGGACGTGCAGCACCGGCTGCTGCGTGCCGCCATTGCCGAACATCTCATGCAGCGACAGCACGGCGTCGTTGGCCGGATGGTAGGCATAGTGGCAGGTCGGGCGGTAGACGACTTCGCCATCCTTCTCGACGGTGAAGTAGTCGGCAATCGAGATCGACTCGTTGTGGGTGACGAGGAAGCCGTATTGCGGACCTGGCGTCGGGCACCAGGTGCGAACGCGGGTGTTGGCGCCCGGCTGCTCCAGATAAATCGCGGCCTTGCAGCCCTTCTTGTGCTTCTTGGCGTTTTTCGGCATCCAGTTTTCATGGGTGCCCCAGCCGAGTTCGGAGGGCTGCAAGCCTTCCGAGATGAAGCCTTCGGCCGACCATGTGTTCCAGAAGACGTTGAGCGGCTTCGGGTTCTTGGTGCGCTGGGTGTCGCGCTCGGCGATGTGCACGCCCTTGACGCCAACCTTCTTCATCAGCTTGGCCCAGCCGTCACGATCGTTCTGATCAGGCTCGTCGAATTTCAGGCCGATTTCATGGGCGAGGTTGACCAGGCCCTGCTTGACGAACCAGGAGACCATGCCCGGGTTTGCGCCGCAGGTGGAAACGGCCGTCGTGCCGCCCGGATTCTTCGCCTTTTCCTGGCGCACGGTTTCGCGCAGCGCATAGTTGGTGCGCTCGGAATTCTTCATGCTCTTGTCGAAGTAGAAGCCGAGCCAGGGCTCAACGACGGTGTCGATGTAGAGCACGTCGAGCTTGCGGCAGAGCTTCATCAGGTCGAGCGAGCCGGTGTCGACCGACAGGTTGACGCAGAAGCCCTGGCCTTCGCCTTCGGTGAGGAGAGGCTTCAGAAGCTTCTTGTAGTTTTCCTTGGTGACGTGCGCCTGGATGTGCTTGATGCCATGCTTGGCCAGCAGGTCTGCTTCGTCGTTGCGCGGGTCGATGACGACCATCCGGCTCTTGTCGAACTTGAAGTGGCGTTCGATCAGCGGCAGGGTGCCGCGGCCGATCGAGCCGAAACCGATCATCACGATCGGGCCGGTGATCTCGCCATAAACCGGGTAGGTCATTTCGCTCATTTCCGTCTCCTTGGAGGCCCGGTCATTATGCCTGGGCCATGTTTCCGACCTGTCTTTTGCGGCCGGAGCGATACTGGCGGTTCTAGATCACAAAAATCTGACACAATAAAGGGTGGGCCCCTGTGGGCGACGGGCCTCACCGCTGATTTTCGAGTGCTGTATCTTGCCGCAGGTGAGCGACGAGCCGGTCACGCTGGATGTCGAGCCCCTTGTATCTAAGCTGATCGCCGGCGAGGCCCTCCAACTGCTCGGCCAGGGCTGCGCGGAGCCTCGGACCGTCCGGGTGGTTCCTGAACGCCGTGACCGGATCCAGATAGATGCGGATCGTGAAGACGATCGCGCCTGTCACGGGCAGTTTCGTCAGTGTCTGGCGCTCGACGCGCACCACGGCCTCGTCCGGTTTCGCGGCATCGTTGCGGCCGGTTTCCGGGTGAAAGAGCTTTTCCTTCCAGTTGATCGACCAGTTGAAGCGCTCTGCGGGCAGGCCGGGCGCGAGATTGTCGAAGATACGGTTGATCATGACCGCGTTTCGCGTGCCGCCCTGGAACCCCGGTACATGCTCGTGGACCGCCTCCATCGGCCGGTCGAATTTCTCCGCAAGCGACCAGGAGGATGGGAATGAGAGATGGGCAGCGGCGATGGACCAGCCGGCCTCGCGCTTCATCATGATCACCAGATCGTCCTGCACCAACATTCCGGCGCGGAGCAGTGGGGGGAGGGTGTCGTCCGCAAGATCGACCGTGTGACCAGCGACGTGGATGGTCTGATGTTTTCGGCGATAGAGCCCGGGTTGACTCTCTTCGAGATGAGCAACGAGAGCCGCAAGACACTCCCGCTGGGCCTCCAGGCTGTCATCGGTGCCGCGGAAGATGTCGGTCAACCGAGTTCTCGCAAGCTCCTGCTTTTCGGCGAGGTACTGGCCGAGCGCCGCGTCGGGCTCGATCCAGCGCTGAGGGTCGAGCGCCGACAGGCCGATGGTGAAGGGGCGGGTGGCGCCAGCATAGGGCGTATGGGTGAAGGGCATGGGGTTCAAGCTCCAGCGGATCGCCGTCCGTGTCAATCTCGGCCAGGCATGAATGCGCTGTCGGTCACCGCTTGAGGTAATCCACAAGGGCGCGCAGTTTCGGGGCCATGTTTCTGCGGCTTGGATAATAGAGGTAGAAGCCGGGGAAGGTCGGACAGTAGTCCTCGAGGACGGCGACCAGTTCGCCGCGCGCGAGCGGTTCCGCGAACGAATCCTCCATGCCGAAGGTGATGCCCGCACCGGCGACCGCGAGCTTCACCATCAGGATCATCTCGGTGGTGGTGATGCTCTCGGTGACCGCCACCGAAAATTCCTTTCCGTTCTCAGCGAATTCCCAACGATAGGGTGCGACGCGCGGGCTGGTTCGCCAACCGATGCAGCGATGGTTTGCGAGCTCGCGCGGATGGGCCGGCGTTCCGAATTCTTCGAGATAGGCCGGGGAAGCGACCGCCAGTTGTCTCAGGTCCCCTGAGACGGGTACGGCGATCATGTCCTGTGCAATGACCTCACCGAGCCTGACACCGGCATCATAGCCTTCGGCGACGATGTCGAACTCCTCGTCGGTGACCGTCACATGCAGTTTGACCTCGGGATGTTGCCTGGCGAAGCGAGCGAGCAGAGGTCCGGAGAGAAAGCTTTCCGCAATTGACGAGACCGCGAGATTGAGCTGTCCGCGCGGTCTTCTCTGCAGATTGGACGCGGCCTCCAGAGCGTCGGTCATCTCGACCAGCGAGGGGGCGATCTGAGCATACAGGCGTTCGCCGGCTTCAGTGAGGGCGACGCTGCGGGTGGTGCGGGCCAGGAGGGCGATGCCGAGTGTTTCTTCGAGCTTGCGGATCGACTGGCTCACGGCCGATCGGGTGACCCCGATGCGATCCGCTGCCGCGCGGAAATTTTTCTCCTCCGCAACCAGGGCGAAGACGGCAAGTGCGTTCAGATCGTACGGCATTGGTTAGTTTCTCTTCCCAACGAAGAAAGTTTTTAGCTGCTAATCGCGACAATGACGCAGCCTTATCTTCCTGACAAGCGCATCTGGCGCGAAGCAAGAAAGGAAACGTCATGGATAAAGTCGTCTTGGTTACCGGTGCATCGAGCGGGATCGGGGTGGGCATCGCCCACGAATTGGCGAAAGCCGGAGCAACGGTGGTTCTTGGTGCGCGTCGCGTCGACAGGCTGGAAAAGGTGGCGGATGAGATCCGCTGGGCCGGCGGTCGGGTGATGACGCGCAGCCTCGATGTCACCGATCGCGCCAATGTGGCAGCCTTTGCCGGGGCCGCTCGGGAGGAATACGGACGCGTCGATGCGATCGTCAACAATGCAGGCGTCATGCCGCTTTCGCTGATGTCGTCGCTGAAGGTCGACGAATGGGACCGCATGGTGGACGTCAACATCAAGGGTGTCCTCTACGGGGTCGCAGCCGTGCTGCCAGAAATGACCGAGCGGGGTTCCGGGCATATCGTCAACATCGCCTCGATCGGCGCGCTGACGGTCTCGCCGACGGCGGCCGTCTACTGCGCCACGAAGTTTGCGGTCCGGGCGATCTCCGATGGTCTTCGCCAGGAGAACGACAGGCTGCGTGTCACCTGCATCCATCCCGGCGTCGTCGAGAGCGAACTGGCCGACACGATCTCGGATCCCGTGGCTGCCGAAGCGATGAAAGGCTTTCGTGCCATCGCTTTGACACCCGACGCCATCGGCCGGGCTGTCCGCTACGCGATGGAACAGCCTGACGACGTCGATGTCAGCGAAATCGTCGTGCGCCCTGTGCGTTCGCCTTACTGATGGAGGCCAGGATGAAGCGTTTTCACCCCATTGCTCTTGGCACCGTCATCGCACTGGCGACGGCGCCGGTTTATCCCCTCAACGTTCTGGCAGAAGAAAACATGGATCAAACATCGAAGACCGAGCAGTCCCATCCTTACGTCGGCATGTGGGTTACCGAAGACGGCAGGATCCGGCACGAACTCCTGCCGAATGGCCGTTACGATGAGGCCCGAGGACCCAGAGAGAGCGCCTATCAGGGACGATATGTCGTCACCGGCAATCACATCGACTATTGGGACGATACGGGCTTTACAGCCGACGGTACCTTCGTCAGCCAGGATGTGCTGCACCACGGGGGCATGATCTTTTACCGACGAAAGTAACCGGGCTTAGCCTTCCACCAGTTCTGCGCGGATCAGGCCGCGCAGGGAGTTGCCGACAAAAAGCTTGCGCTGGCGAAGGTCGTCGAGTTTCAGCACTTCGCCACGCGCCTTGCGCTCCCGGATCAGTTCGGCGCGCAGAACGCCCGGCAGAAGGCCGCTGGTGAGTGGCGGGGTCAGCAGCATGCCGTCGGCGGCTTCGGCGAAAATGTTGGTGATCGTGCCTTCGCAGACCTCGCCCCGCTCGTTGAGTAGGATCAACTCGTCGGCCTCATCCTTGGAAAACTCGGCGCGCGCGGCCTCGTAGGGTTCGCGACGGGTGGTCTTGTGGCGGAAGAGGCTGTCTTCGGACTGCAGCTTTGTCTTTGCGATCTTCAGGCGCCAGACCGTTTCTTCCGGGATCGGCTCGAAGGGCGTCGCCGTCACCTCCATCTTGCCGCGATAGGTCATGACGAGGCGCACGCGCAGTGGTGTATCGCCGGACACTTCCCTCTCGAGTTTGCCTTTTGCGTCCTGCGGCTGGCGGAAACCCAGCGCATCGGCAGAGCGGGAGAGACGGCGCAGATGCTGGTCGAGCCGCAGGAAACCTGCGTCCGGCTGCCAGCGCATCGTCTCGATCAGCGAGAAATCCATTGATCACCCAGGGCAAAACGCGCCTTCAGCAGGCATTCCTCGTATTCGGCCTCAGCCTTCGAATCGAAGACGATGCCGCCGCCGACATTGAAGACGGCGCGCCCCTCGTTGAAAAGGGAGATGGTGCGGATTGCCACTGAAAAACGCATGGGGCCTGCCGGGTCGCACCAGCCGATTGCCCCGCAATAGACGTCGCGCGGGCCGGCTTCGAGTTCATGCAGGATGCGCATGGCCCACATTTTCGGGGCGCCGGTCACCGAGCCGCAGGGAAAGAGGGCGGCCATGATCTCGGGCAGGCCGATTTCGGGCAAGAGCCTGGCGCGTACATAGCTGACCATTTGATGCACGGTCGGATAGGTCTCGATGGCGAAGAGCTTGGGGACCGAGAGTGTGCCGACCTCCGTGATGACGGAAACGTCGTTGCGCAGGAGGTCGACGATCATCCTGTTTTCGGCCTGGGTCTTCTCGTCGGCAAGCATCGCTTCTATGATTGCCTCGTCCTCCTCGGGGCTTGCCCCGCGCCGTGCCGTGCCCTTCATCGGGCGGGTTTCTATCCAGCCATCCTCGTCGACAGAGAAGAAGAGTTCGGGCGAGCGGGACAGGATAACAGGGCCGGTGCCGTAGTCGATCAGCGCGCCATAATGCACTGGCTGGCGACCGACGAGCGACCAGAAGGCGGCGCGGGGGTCGCCATCCCAGCGGGCCTCTACGGGCATGGTCAGGTTTGCCTGATAGCAGTCGCCCTTGCGCAAGTGATGATGCAGGCGGTCGAAGCGGCGGCGATAGTTTTCAAGATCCCAGCCCGCGCGCGGGTCGCTCAAGAGCGGCGCGTTTGGAATATTGGAGGGCGCCTGTGCCAGCGGGTGCTCGACTGATGCGGGAGCGTCGAAGACCCCCATCGCGATCAGCGGTGTTTCGCGCCCGTCCTCAACAAGCGGCCTCAGCTTCGGTTCGAATACGAAGCCGGCCTCATAGGACAGATAGCCCGCCAGCCACTTGCCGGCCTTCCGGGCTGCCTCCAATCTGGCGAGCGCAGGCTCGACCTCGTCTGCCGTCCGGGCGACGACAAGCGTCTCCGGTTCGGCAAAGACGAGGCTTGTCCCCGCGCGGTCGTCGCGGAAGAGCGCATAGGGCGCGTGGTCACGCATGGGATGTCGGCAGCTCCGCTGTTCAGGCCGCCTTATCTAGCGCTTCCAGCTCGTCGATAAGCCCCTCGATCATCGACAGACCCTTGGCCCAGAACGACGGATCGGTGGCATCGAGGCCGAAGGGGGCGAGCAGCTCGGAGTGATGTTTGGTGCCGCCAGCCTTCAGGAGCTCGAAATACTTGTCCTGGAAGCCCTGGTCGGCGTTCTGGTAGACGGCATAGAGCGAGTTCACCAGGCAGTCGCCGAAGGCATAGGCATAGACGTAGAATGGCGAGTGGATGAAATGGGGGATATAGGCCCACCAGTTCTCATAGCCTTCCGAGATCTTGATCGCCGGCCCCAGGCTTTCCTGCTGCACGGAAAGCCACAATTCGCCGATCTTCTCGGCCGTCAATTCGCCCTCCTTGCGGGCGGTGTGGATCTTACGCTCAAACTGGTAGAAGGCGATCTGGCGTACGACCGTGTTGATCATGTCCTCGACCTTCTGGGCGAGCATGGCCTTTCGTTCGCGTTTATCGGTCGTCTTGTCCAGAAGCGCGCGGAAGGTCAGCATTTCGCCGAAGACGGACGCGGTTTCTGCGAGCGTCAGCGGGGTCTGGCACATCAGCGCACCCTGGCCGCCGGCCAGCACCTGGTGCACGCCGTGGCCCAGTTCATGGGCGAGCGTCATGACATCGCGCGGCTTGCCGAGGTAATTCACCAGAACGTAGGGGTGAGCCGAAGGCACTGTCGGATGGGCGAAGGCGCCAGGGGCCTTGCCGGGGCGGGCAGGCGCATCGATCCAGCCGCCGTCGAAAAAGCGGCCGGCGATCTCGGCCATTTCGGGCGCAAAGCCGCCATAGGCTGACAGCACCATGTCCTTGGCTTCATCCCAGGAGATCAGTCTGTCAGGCGTTTCGGCAAGCGGCGCATTGCGGTCCCAGAAATTCATCTGGTCCATGCCGAGCCACTTCGCCTTCATCTTGTAATAGCGATGTGACAGGCGCGGATAGGCTTCGCGGACCGCTTCGGCCAGCGCATCGACGACTTCGCGCTCGACCCGGTTGGCGAGGTGGCGACTATCGGCGATGTCCTCGAAGCCGCGCCAGCGGTCGGAGATGTCCTTGTCCTTGGCGAGCGTGTTGGTCACCAGAGTGAAGATGCGGATATTGTCCTTGAAGGTCTTCGACAGGGCTTCGGCAGCGAGCTTGCGCTTGGCCGGGTCGGCATCCTGAAGAAGCGTCAGCGTCGGTTCGAGCGGCATCTCGTCCTCGCCGACCTTGAAACGAAGTGCGGCAAGCGTCTCGTCGAACAGGCGGTTGAAGGCCGCAGCACCCGTCTGCGACTTCTCAAGGAAAAGCTGTTCGAAGCGGTCGTCGAGCTGGAAGGGCTTGTCCTTGCGCAGGTCGACGATCCAGGGGCGGAAGTGGCCGAGAGCCTGATCGCGGTCCATGGCCGCATCGACAGCGTCGTCGGGCAGGCGGTTGAGTTCCAGCGGGAAGAAGAGAAGGCGGGACGACATGTCCGTCAGCTTCGCCTGGATATCACCGAAGAACTTGCCATTCGCCGGATTGGTCATGTCGGAATAATAAGTGAGGCCGGCATAGGAGGCGATGCGACCGAGCAGGTCTTCCAGTGCTTCCATCTCCCGCAGCGCTTCGGCCAGCGAGCCTTCCCCGACGGTTTCGAGAGATGCTGCAAGCTTGCCCTTCCACTTCGTCTCAAAGGCAAGCGCATCGGCGCCGGCCTTCTCGACGGCACCGAGAAATTCCGACGAGGTCTGGCCGGGATAGAGGTCTTCGAGTTTCCAGACGGGAAGGTCGCCGAGGTTTTGATCCCTGCTCGCGGAGGCCTGGGTGAGGGAGCTTAAGGCTGGGCGGCGGTCGATCATCATGGTGACGTCCTTTCTCTCGTTCGTTCGGGAGATGTAGTCAGTCGTCTGCCGATGGGCAAGCAGCCGGGTGTGCCGGTGTAGGGCGACCAGAGCGAGCCGATTGCCGCAGTGCCGCTGTGGATTGTGCCATAAACGGTTAAGGACCGTTAAAATGTTAGGTTTTCTCCCAAGAACATCTTCAGGCCTTTCTGCCAGTCTGCCCGCGATAACCCAGGAGCGCGAACGCGCCGAAACAGCCTCGGGGAGCGCAAGTTGACCGCACAGATTCTACTCATCGATGAAGATGCCGCCGAGCGCCGCAGCATGAAGGCTGCGATCGAAGCGCACGGCCATGCCGTTCATGTCGCCGACACCGCGCCTGCGGGTGTCGAACTCTTCCGCCGTCACGCCGAGCAGATCGGTGTCGTGGTGCTGGACGTGACAGCCGCAGACGGCCTAAATCCCAGCGTCATCCCGATGCTTGCCGAGATCAATGCGGGCGTGCCTGTCATTGTCTGTACGACGGAAGGCGCGACCGAAACCGCGCTCAACGCCGTGCGTGCGGGTGCTTTCGACTTCCTCGTCAAGCCGATCGCCCAGGAGCGGCTGATCGGTGCGATCGAATCGGCTTTGAAGATCCATCGCACCAGCCAGCAGGGCCGTACGCCGCGCCGGGCCCGCAGCGGTTCGGTCAGCTTTTCCGACGTCGTTGCGGCCAGTGCGGCCATGTCTCGCGTCGTGGAGCTCGGCCGCCGTGCAGCACAATCGATGATCCCCGTGATGCTCGAAGGCGAAGCAGGCGTCGGCAAGGAGCTCGTGGCACGCGCCATCCATGCCGCCAGCGATCGGTCGTCCCGTCCCTTCGTTTCGGTCAATTGCAATGCCATCACGCCTGCGCAGATCGAAGACGTGCTGTTCGGCAGCGAAACCCAGACGGGCAAGGTGGCCGAGGCCGAAGGTGGCACGCTCTTCATCGAGGAAATCAGCGAGTTGCCGCCAGTCGGCCAGATGCGCCTGCTCGAAGTCGTCCAGTCCGGCGAGGTGCATCGTAGCGGACAGGCGAAGCCCCTGAAGGCCAATGTGCGGCTGGTTCTGGCAACCAACAAGGACCTGATCGAGGAGGTCAAGGCCGGGCGCTTCCGCGAGGACCTCTATTATCGCGTCAACGTCTTTCCGATCACCATTGCGGCCCTGCGGCGCCGCAAGGAGGATATCCCGCATCTGATCCGGGCCTTTGTCGAGCGCTTTTCGCTCGAGCAGCGCCTGCCGCGGACCCTGCAGGTCGAATCTTCCGCACTTGCCCTGCTGACTTCCTTCGACTGGCCCGGCAATACGAGGCAGCTCGAGAACGCGATCTTCCGCGCTGTTGTTCTGGCCGAGGGCACAAGCCTCAAGGAAAGCGAATTCCCGCAGATTGTAGCGCAGGTCACCAGTCATCGAGGCGCGACTGTCGGCAGCGAGGCGCAGGCCGCTGTGTATGAGCCGAGCCCGATCGCCAAGGTTCAGGCCGCTCTTGCCGAGCGTGCAGCAAGCTTCAGCGGCGGTCCGTCGGCTCCATCCACAGGTTTCAATGGGTCGGCCTCCGGCAATGTCATCGTCAGTACCGACGAGGCCGGCAATGTGCGCAAGCTGGCGGAGATCGAGGAGGAACTGATCCGCTTCGCGCTGAAGTTCTATCGGGGCCAGATGAGCCAGGTCGCCCGAAAGCTCGGTATCGGGCGGTCGACGCTCTACCGCAAGCTCAAGGATTACGGAATCGATCCCGACGATCCGCAGAAGGATGCTGCTTGATTTGCCTCAACCGTTCGATGTTAACTCTGGGGTAAGCTTAATCGCCTACCAAGGAGCTAAGCATTTGTTAGGCAAGCGTTCACCATAAAGTGACAGCTTGTGCGGATGTGGCAAATTTGCCATGGTATGACCGCATTTGACGTTCATTTCGGTTGGCGTGGGACGTAGTCTTTCGGACGGGGATTGCATTGCAGGCATCGCAGGACATCAGCGCGCTCTATGGACAAAACGAGCGCAAAATCCGGCTTGCGTCTGCGCAGCCGGTGAACCGGCTGTTGTCTTCGCTTTTTGCCGCCCTTCTCATGAGCTTCTGCTTCCTGTTTGGAAATGCCGCCGCTGCGCGTGCTGAGACCCGTACGCTCAACATTGAATTCGTTCATACCGGCGAGAAGGCATCGATCACCTTCAAGCGTAATGGCCGCTATGACCCTAAGGGTCTGAAACAACTCAATTATATTCTCCGTGACTGGCGCCGCAACGAGCCGACGAAGATGGACCCGCGCCTCTTCGATCTTGTCTGGGAAGTTTATCGCCAGTCGCGTGCCAAGGGATACATCAAGGTCGTCTCAGCCTATCGTTCGCCTGCGACGAACAACATGCTGCGTTCGCGCTCCCAGGGTGTGGCGAAGGAAAGCCAGCACATGCGCGGCACGGCGATGGATTTCTACATCCCCGGTGTTCCCCTGAAGACGCTGCGCGAAATCGGCGTGAAGATGCAGGCTGGCGGCGTTGGCTTTTATCCGAATTCCGGCTCGCCTTTCGTTCACATGGACGTTGCCGGTGTGCGTGCCTGGCCGCGCATGAACCGTCAGGATCTCGTGCGTCTCTTCCCTGACGGCAAGACCGTCCATATTCCCTCCGACGGCAAGCCGCTGCCGGGCTACCAGCAGGCGCTGGCCGAATACAAGCGCCGCGTCGCGTCCGGCAATACCGTCATGATCGCCGAGGAAAAGACCCGCGGGCGTCCGCGCAACTTTCTTGCCATGCTGTTCGGCGGTGGCGACGAGGATGAGGTTGAGGATGTGCCGCAACCCGCCGCTCGTCCGGCCACGGCGCAGCCAGCTCCGGCCGCGCCGCGCCAGGAACCCGTCGTGACGGCGTCCGAGCCTGTGATGGTCGCCAATACGCTTCCTGGCGTCGACGCTGCGGATGCGCCAGTTCCCCAGGCGCGACCCTCGCTGCGTCCGGCCGACAACAGCCTTGCCGTTGCGCTTTATCAGCCACCGCGCAACGCCGCCGAAGATGCGCTGCAACAGGTGGCAAGCGGCGTGCCCACACCGGCGGCGAATGAATTCCCCGACCTTGCGGCCCTGAACGTACCGGTTCCGACGCTCCTGCAGGCACGGCCGCAGGCTGGCGTAGCGGAAGGCGTCATGACGGCCTCGATTGATCCGAATACGGCAAATGCGATGATGCTTGCGGATGGTATGACTGTTCCTGTGCCAGCAGCCCGTCCGCAGGTCGCCGAGGCGCTGCTCGCCTCCGCCCAGGCGGAAGCCGAAGCGGAAGTGGATGAAGTCGAACAGGCGATCCTGTCGCCTGAGGCCGCTGCCGCCCTGGAAGACAGCACCATGCCGGAAATGGCCGCACCGATCCCGTCGAGCGCGCCCGCTCAGGCCGAGCTTCGTGCCGCACCGGCGCCGGCTGCAAAGCCTGTCGAAATGGCGTCGATCCCGCCACAGCAGGAAGCCAGCGTCGAGTCGACCGCACAGTTCGGCGACATGTTCGATGCACCGTCCGAGCCAGTGGCAGACGCCGATGCAGTCGTGCCGAAGAAGGGCGGTCGTCCGGGACAGGAAGATGCAGAGCGCGCACACATGGCCATGTATGGTGGCACCCAGCTCACCAAGAACATGATCGAGCAGTGGGCGCTAAACCAGGGCAAGTTTGAATCCGTCGCCAAGCCGGTGAAGGCCCCGCGCGTCGTGTCGCGTTCGCTCGTGGCACCCCCGACCGCTGTTCCTGACGGGTTCCGCCTCGATGCCACCACGGTCGATCCGAGCCGCTTCGGAGCTCCCTGATCCCAGGCTTTTCCAGATTGCAGACAAAAAGAAACCCGCCGGATCGGCGGGTTTTTTTGTAGGTCGCGATGCGTCTGCCTCAGCCTTCCGGCGGGCTTTCGATCATGCCGAGCGCGTGCAGGTAGGTGTCGAGGATAAGATCCTCTTCCATTCGCTCCTGGTCGTCTTTCTTGCGAAGCGCGATGACCTTCTTGAGGATCTTCGTGTCGAAGCCCATGGACTTGGCTTCGCCGTAGACATCCTTGATGTCGTCGGCGATGGTCTTCTTTTCTTCTTCCAGGCGCTCGATGCGTTCGACAAAGGCACGGAGCTGGTCGCGGGCGACGCCGTGAGCGGCATCAGTCATGGGCAATCTCCTTCATTGCGGGGATGGCATTCTCGGGATGGTTTTCGTGGCGTCCACGTGCCGCGAAGCAGCGTCCGCGTCAAGTCCCAAAGCTTGTGGAGCGCGTCATTCCTTCGGGCGGTTCCTTTCGAATGCTTGACGCTGCTCGGCGCTTGCTTCGCGCTGATGGAGCGACTTCCAAGCGTCATAGGGCATGCCGTAGACGATCTCGCGGCTTTCGTCCTTGGTGAGGTCGATACCGCTTTCCTTGGCGGCGTCGAGATACCAGTTCGACAGACAGTTTCTGCAAAAGCCGGCGAGGTTCATCATATCGATGTTCTGGACGTCGGGGCGATTGCGCAGATGGGATACGAGCCGGCGAAAGGCGGCCGCTTCGAGTTCGGTCTGCTGGTCCTTTGTGGGGAGCGTCATGCTGTCCTCCTTCAGGGCGTGATGGGCTGCGCGGGGTAGGGGCCGGTCCGCGAGGCGTGGATTTCATACTCGTGCAGCTTCGGGTCGGCATTGAGGCGTTCGAAGATCGGTGCGAGGCGATCGGCCCAGGCGGTGACGCCGGCCTCATCTGCAATCAGATCCTGCCGCACTTCGAGAAGCGCATGCGGAATTCCCGTGATCATGCAATGGCGATACATGGTGTCGCCCTTCAGGGCGCCGTCATAGGGTTCGTTGTCGCCGACCAGAATGTCTCCTGCGGCTTCCAGTCCGTCAATCAGGGGGCGGACAGCCCGTCCATCTGTGTCCCAAAGGACGGCCGCATGCCATGGGCGAGGCACGCCCTTCCAGGCTGGGGTATAGGAATGCAGCGAGAGAACGAGCGGCGCCTTGCCCGACGCTTCGGCGACCTTGGCGATCACATCGGAGACCGCACCGTGGTAGGGCCGATGATAGGTCTCGATGCGGTGCTGCCATTCCTCTGACGTGATCGGATGGTTCCCTGGCACGATGGCGCCGTCAGAGATGCGCATGATAATCGTCGGGTCATCCTCGCCGCGATTCGGATCGATCAGCAGGCGGGAGAAGCGCGACATGACGGCGGGGACGCCGAGGCGGGCGGCCAGCTGCCGCGTCAGCGGCTCGATACCGATGTCATAGGCAATGTGACGGCCGAAGGCGCTATCGGGCAGGCCAAGTCTGCCATAGGGCTCGGGCACGATATTCGTCGCGTGGTCGGCGAGGAGCACCAGGCCGGCGTCTAAACGGCCATCCAAAATCTCGAAAACGGGGGAAACATTCATCAGTTTGAAGCCATCGTCTGGTACAAGCGCTTGATCGCATGGGGAATGGGGGAGCGCAAGCTTTCATGGCTGTCACGTTTGTGCCAAGATCGAACATATAGGTTTTGAGACTGGCCAAAGGCAGAAAATATAATCGATTAGAGTTGCGTTGACATTCTCTGGTCAGCATCGCAAGAAGGCATCCCATGCGCATTTTTGGAGTTCCGGCGGCAATCGTGCATCACCCGATCAGACAGACTTTTGACCGTGCTGCGGCACGTTTTCTGAAGCCCCTCCTGATCGCGGGTGCGCTATTTTCGCCCATGCTGGCAGCCTCTGCTGCCCAAGCCGAGTTTCGTGTCTGCAACGGCACGCAGAACTTGGTCGGGGTCGCAGTCGGCTACCGGGCAGAAGAGGGCTGGATCACGGAAGGCTGGTGGCAGGTCCCTGCCGGCACCTGTGCATCCCTCATCGAGGGCGAACTCCAGTCGCGCTATTATTATCTCTATGCTGAGGATGCCGCTCGCGGTGGTCGCTGGACCGGTGACATCAACATGTGTGTCGCCGAAAACGAGTTCAAGATCGTTGGTGTGAAGGACTGCTTCGCACGCGGCTATCAGCAGATGGGATTCAAGGAATACGACACCGGCAGGCAGGGGAGCTGGATGGTCCAGCTGTCTGATACGTCGGGCACCCAGGAAAGCCAGAACTGATGAAGCGAAACCGCAAAGTAAAGATCCTCGCCACGCTTGGTCCCGCCTCTTCCGATGAGGCGATGATCCGGAAACTGCACGAAGCAGGGGCCGATCTTTTCCGCATCAACATGAGCCATTCGAGCCATGAGATGCTGCGGACGCTCATCCAGCGCATTCGTAACGTCGAGGCCGCCTGTGGTCGCCCGATCGGTATCCTTGCCGACCTGCAGGGTCCGAAACTGCGTGTGGGCAAGTTTGCCGAAACGACTGTCGAGCTGAAGCCCGGCCAGACCTTCACGCTGGACAGCAACGAAGCGCCCGGTGATGCAAGCCGCGTCTACCTGCCGCATCCTGAAATTCTCGAATCGGTCAAAGTTGGTGACCGTTTGCTCATCGATGACGGCAAGCTGCATCTGAAGGCTGTCAAATGCGACGGCAAGACGATCGTAACGGAAGTCGTTTCGGGCACGAAGATCTCTGACCGCAAGGGTGTGAGCCTGCCCGACACCATTCTCGCGACCGGTGTTCTCACCGACAAGGACCGCGCCGACCTTGATGCCGTGCTCGCCACCAATGATGTCGACTGGGTGGCACTCTCCTTCATTCAGCGCCCGGAAGATCTGGCGGAAGTCCGCAAGATCGCCAAGGGCCGCGTTGGCCTGATGTCGAAGATCGAAAAGCCGCAGGCGATCGAGCGCATCGACGAGATCATCGCGCTCTCCGACGCTCTGATGGTCGCCCGTGGTGACCTTGGCGTTGAAATGCCGCTCGAGCGCGTGCCCGGCATCCAGAAGCAGCTGATCCGCGCCTGCCGTCGCGAAGGCAAGCCGGTTGTCGTGGCCACCCAGATGCTGGAATCGATGATCACGGCACCGGTCCCAACCCGCGCCGAAGTCTCTGACGTCGCGACCGCCGTCTTCGAAGGCGCCGACGCCATCATGCTGTCGGCTGAGTCTGCCTCCGGCCAGTATCCGGTCGAGGCTGTCGCCACCATGGCGTCCATCGCCCACACTGTCGAGCGCGAGCCTCACTATCCGGGCATCATCTATGCCCAGCGCGCCCAGCCGGAAGCGACCGGCGCCGACGCCATCTCGCTGGCTGCCCGCCAGATCGCCGAGACGCTGCGTCTGCAGGCGATCGTCTGCTACACGTCATCGGGCAATACCGGTCTGCGCGCCTCGCGCGAGCGTCCCGAAGTGCCGATCATCGCGCTTTCGCCGGTCATCCACACCGCGCGTCGCCTGTCGGTCGTCTGGGGCCTGCACTGTGTCGTTTCCTCTGAGCCGACGGATCTCGACGACATGGTCAACCGTGCCTGCCGCATCGTCGTCGAAGAAGGTTTCGGCAAGCCGGGTGACCGCATCATCATGTCGGCCGGCGTGCCGCTCGGCACACCCGGTTCGACCAACATGCTGCGCATCGCCTATATCGGTTCCGACGGTCAGTCGGGCGTATGAGCCAACCGCATCCTTGATCTGGAAAAGCCGCCTTCGGGCGGCTTTTTTAGTGCTCGATTATTGGCCAGCCTGCAGCGATGGCGCGGAGCCTGCCGGGACCACCCGGCTTGCCGCAAGACGTGGCTCCACTTTGCGCGCCATGGTCTGTAGATCGCGCTCCTTGCCCGCAACCGTCTCGATGCCGGCGATGGCGATCTCCGTCACGATGTAGTCCGGCTTGTGCCCGAGCCCCGCGATCCAGACGAGTTCGGAGCCGGCGATGTCGCGGGCGAGGCCTTTGGAATGGATCTCCTCCAGCACGATCTCGTCGCTGTCGCCGGTGATGACAACCGTCGGCTTGGTGATCTCGCGGTAGCGTGGAGCGAAGGCGGTCACATAAGCATGCAGGCCGGCGACATCCGTGGCGTTGGAGCGGAAGGCGGAAGGACGCAGGACAAGCGCCGGGCCGGTGTCCTCTACATAGGTTTCCGGACTTGGGTTGGGGGCGAAGACATGCTCCGTCGCCGGCTCGATACGCATCATGCCCGCATGCAAAGCCAGCGTGTGGCAGAAGATCGGTCCGATCACCGGCGCAGAGGCCAGGTGGTAGTACCAGTCGACGCCTCCTGGCCAGGGATGGGTGGCAGCCGCCAGGAAGACGAGGCCTTCCACCTTGTCGGGATGCAAAACGCCGAAACTTGCGGTGATCGCGCCGCCGAAGGAATGGCCGACGATAATTGCCCGCTCGATGCCCTTTTCCTCCATCAGCCGCGCGATGGCGTTGGCTTGTCCGTCCGGCGTGTCGTTCTCCTTGCCGCCGCGCTCCGAATAGCCGTGACCCGGGCGATCGACGAAGAGAAGCTCAGCGCGGCCCCTCAAGGGCTGCAGGAAGGCGCCCGCCTGATCCCTGAGGTTTCCTGAAGCGCCGTGGATGAACACGATCGGCGGCAGGTCGGCCTCGGGGCTTGCGGGCACGTGAAGAGCGTTTAGACGAAAGCCGCCGACATCGATGAGCTCACCGATGTTCGGTGTCTTCGCCTCAATGGCTCGGGCACGGAGTTGCGTGGCAATGGCGAGCGCCGCGAGCACGGCGATGAGGACCAGAAGGATGACGAGCAAGACGAAACCGATACGGGGGAGGAGCAAGAGCGAAGCTTCCGGGCTGGACGATATGGCAACAAGATCGTGCGGCTGTGCCGTTCGTCAAGGGAGGTCGATGCTACCTCACGTCCGCTGGCCGGCCAGTTCTTCCGACAGTTTGGCGACGATCTCCTGGGCCTCGCGGTCGGCGGGGAAGACTTCGAGATAGCGTTCCCAGGCCTTGAGTGCTGCATCCTTGCTGCCGCGTTCGGTGAGGATGCCGGCAAGGCCGGCGATGGCGCCGAAGTGGCGGGGCTCCAGTTCCAGCACCTTTTCAATATCGGAGACGGATTTCTTGTAGTTGCCCATGGTGAAATGCAGCGTTGCGCGCTGATTCCACGCGCCGACGAAATCCGGTTTCAGGATGATCGCCTGGTCGATGAAGTCGAGGGCGGCCGCGTTGCGCTTCTCGGCGGCGGCCTTCGCAGACCACTGCATCAGGAGGTTGACCGTCGGGCTAGACGAGTCGCTCCAGGTCGCCATCGTGGAATTGGCGATCTGGCGGGCCGCCTGCGGGTTGCGCTCTCTCTTCAGTTCGGCGAGCAGATCATCGACAGTCTTCGGCTTTGCTGGCGGCCTGAGCGGGATCTGTTCGACAGGCATCTCATTTGCCTGTGTGCTCCCTTGCTCTTCCGGCGCCTGTGCGGCGACGGTGCCTGCAAAGAGCAGGGCGGGCAGAAGCGGGAGGGTGAGGGCGAGTCGCAAAGAAAAACGGCGCATGAAGGGAAGTTAGTCCCTCAGCGCCGTCTTTCAAACTCAAATTTCCGATATCAACACGCCGCAGATGCAGCGGGCAGTCCGTCCGGCTCATGGGATCCGGAGATCCCGGGGCATCAGCCCTGGCGAGCCTTGAAGCGCGGGTTCTGCTTGTTGATGATGTAGATACGGCCCTTGCGGCGAACCAGACGGTTGTCGCGATGACGGGCCTTAAGCGCTTTCAGCGAGTTCTTGATCTTCATTTTTCTGGTCCACAACGATTGTCGGGGAATGTGTCATTCACCCACTGTTCTAAACAATCAAAAGCGCGCCGCTGGGCGCGCCCCTGAAGAGTTGGCGGCAATTAGCCCGAGGGAGGCCGCCATGTCAACATCTCAGGCCGAAAATGCGGGACGCATCCTGCTAAAAAACCGGGAAAATCAGTCGCGAAACGGCAGGATTTCGGTCACATGACCCATCTTGCGACCAGGGCGGGCTTCCGTCTTGCCGTAGAGATGGACGAGCACGTTCGGCTTTGCGAGCCATGCGGGGACAGAATCGATGTCGTCGCCGATCAGATTCGTCATCACGCAATCGGAGTGGCGCACGGTGTCGCCGAGCGGCAGAGAGGCGACCGCGCGGATGTGCTGCTCGAACTGCGAGACCATGCAGGCAGCCTCCGTCCAGTGGCCGGAATTGTGTACGCGGGGCGCGATCTCGTTGGCGATCAGGCTGCCGTCTTCAAGCACGAAGAACTCCATGCCGACGACGCCGACATAGGCCAGGGCGTCGAGCAGCCTGGTCGCGGCCTCGCGGGCGGCCTTGGCCGTGTCCTGCGTGATCGCGGCAGGCTGGGTCGAGGTGTGCAGGATGCCGCCCCGATGAACATTCTCGGTCGGGTCGTAGCAGCGGACTTCGCCATCAGTGCCGCGGGCGGCGATGATCGAGATCTCGCGAACGAAGGGCACGAAGCTTTCGAGAATGAGCGGTACCGAGCCGAGTGCCTCATAGCCGCCGTCTGAGCTGTCGCCCTTGCGATAGACCCTCTGGCCCTTGCCGTCGTAACCGAGGCGGCGGGTCTTCAGCACGCCTTCACCGCCGAAATCGGTGAGGGCCGCTTCGAGGTCGGCCTGGCTGTCCACGGCGTGGAAGCGGGCGGTCTCGATGCCGGATGCGTTGAGGAAACGTTTTTCCGTCACACGATCCTGGGCAACCTCGAGAGCCTTTGGCGGCGGATAGACGGGCACGCTGGCAGCCAGCGTCTCGGCGGCCGAAACGGGGACGTTTTCGAATTCATAGGTGACGACGTCGCAAAGGCGGGCGAGTTCTGCCAGCGCTGCCGGATCGTCATAGGCGGCCGTGATCTGCTGATTGGCCACCTGCTCAGCGGGGCTGTCGGCCTGCGGCTCGAGAATCACGGTGCGGAAATTCAGCCGGGCGGCGGACATGGCCAGCATGCGGCCAAGCTGGCCCCCACCGATGATGCCGATGGTGCGGATGGTCATGGGGCCTCGTCCACGGGGTATTCAGCGACCGATGCCGTTTGGCGCTCGACCCATTCGTCGAGGCGGTCGGCCAGTTCTTCGTCGAAGGCGGCGAGCACGCGGGCGGCGAGCAAGGCGGCGTTGACGGCGCCAGCGCGGCCAATGGCAAGCGTTCCGACGGGAATGCCGGCGGGCATCTGGACGATGGAATAGAGGCTGTCGAGGCCGGACATCGTTTTCGACTGAACGGGCACGCCGAAGACGGGCAGATTGGTCATCGAGGCGACCATGCCCGGCAGGTGGGCAGCGCCGCCGGCGCCGGCGATAATCACCTTGAAGCCCTCGTCGCGGGCGCCCTTGGCAAAGGCCACCATGCGATCGGGCGTGCGATGTGCCGAAACGATGCGGGCTTCATAGGAGACGCCGAGTGCGTCGAGCGTGTCGGCGGCATTCTTCATGGTTTCCCAGTCGGACTGGCTTCCCATGATGATGGCGACGGGCGGGCACTCAGCTGTCATCTCGTATCCTTGTGCCTTCAGGCGATGATGTCGGGAATGATCTGGTCTTCCAGCGCGGTGATCTTGTCCTTGATGGATAGTTTCTTCTTCTTCATGCGCTGAATCCGAAGGGCGTCGCAGCCGGTCGTGATCATGGCATTGATCGCCGCATCATAGTCTTCATGTTCCTGGCGAAGCCGTGCCAACGAAAGCCTGACGTCGGCCTGTTCCTGATCGGCCATGCTTGTTCCCCATTATCGCCGTGTGGCCCATCCTTTAAGGATGCCCCGAAGATTCGCGCAAGCTCCTATCACCAAATACCGGTAACGGGAAGTTATCCTTGTCTCCGATTTTCGAGGTCGTTTTTGGCCAATTCGCCTTCGACAAACCGCATTTCTCGTGTCACATTATCTTCGCAAAGCCTGAAACTCCAGCGGATGAGGGCTGGAGGTAGGCGATAAGGAAGGACGCATCAAATGACCATACAGGCTCATCTTGAATCGCTGCAGAAGAAGCATGGAGCCCTCGAGGAAAAGCTCCATGACGCGCTTGCATCCCCCTCCATCGATGACCGGCACATTGCCGAACTGAAGCGCCTGAAACTGCGTCTCAAGGATGAAATGGAACGCCTGAGGGCCTCCACACGCCACTGATCCCACCCTTCCGGCTGCGCCGGGATCTGGCGGACCCAAAGACCGATCCCGATGTATTCATGAAGCAGCCAAGACAGCACCCTCAGCCCCGGAGTTCACATGACTTCGGGGCTTTTGTTTTGCGTTGAAGAGTGTTTTCTGAGTTTCAGGACCAGAACTGGTCGAGCCACATGTTCATGCGGTCGAAGCCGGGTCGATTGATCACATAGATCCGCCGCGTGCCTTCGGAGCGGACATCGACGAGGCCGCTGTCGAGCAATGCTTTCAGATGTTGCGAGACCGCAGGGCGGCTGATCGGCAGCTGCGCGGCAAGTTCGTTCACGGTCTTTTCCCCCCGACGCAGATCCTCGAGGATATGCCGCCGGTTCGGGTCTGCGATCGCCATGAACGGGTCTGCGTTCGTCATGCCGGAAAGGTTATGTCAAAGGCCCCTCCGCGGCAAGCGCCGATGTGCGCTGCAGCAAGCCATGGCCGAACACGAAATCGCGTGTCAAATGCCGAAAAGCCCCCGGGTGCCGTCCCAGGCCAGCTTGCTGCCGGCGATCAGGACCATGCCGTACATCAACGGATAGAAGATCGCCGGTCTCAGGTAATGCACGAGGCGGGCTCCGGCGAGCGTCGACACCAGCGCAATCGGCAAGAGGGCAGCCGACAGGCTGAGATTGGTCGCGTCCAGTTCTCCGAGCGCAAAATAGGGGATGACCTTGATCGCGTTGAGGATGGCGAAGAAGCGTGTGGAGGTTCCGGTATAGGTCAGCGGATCGAGCTTCAGCGGCAGGACATAGATCTGGAAGGGCGGGCCGCCAGCATGGGCAACGAAGCTCGCATAACCGGCAAGAGAGCCCCAGAAGGAGCCCGCGACAGGGCGCTGGGCTGCGGGTGCCGTTTCCTGTCCCTTGTAGGCCGCCCAGCTTTCGAGGAAATATTTGAGCGAAAAGACGATCGAAATGCCGCCGAGAACCAGGCGCATCGCATCCGCCGAAACATAGGTCGATGTCGCCCAGCCAAGTCCGATGCCGATGACGGCACCCGGCAGCATGGCAACGAGCGTTGCGCGATTGTTGTGATGGCGCCAGGCCCAGAGTGCGACGGCATCCATGACGAGAAGGATCGGCAGGAAGATGGCGGCGGCCTGCATCGGCGGTACGGCGAAGGCGAGGAGGGGCACGCCGATCAGCGCAAAAGCGCCGCCAAGGCCGCCTTTCGACAGGCCGACAAGGGCAACCGCGGGAATGGCGACGGCATAGAAGTTCGGGTCTGTCAGCATTGCGCGGTTGATCCTTTCGGAAGAGCGGTCTATCGGATTTGTCTAGAGAAAACGAGGACGAAATCCTGAGAAACGGACCTGTCCCGCACACGGAAACACCGCGCATGATCGATAATCGCTGCCGCCTGGTCCTCATCGTTCCCGATATGGCGGATCCCGCCGAGCGCGCCGAAGTGCTCGGCAATGCGCTGCGCGGCGGCGATGTCGCATCGGTCATCATCCCGCAATACGAGCTCGACGACACCGTCTTCCAGAAGCATGCCGAGATGCTGGTTCCGGTCATCCAGGAGGCGGGTGCTGCTGCGCTCGTCGTCGATAACAGCCGCGTCGCCGGGCGTGTGAAGGCGGATGGACTGCATGTCAGCGGCAATGCCGAAGCGCTTGCCGAGGCTGTCGAGAAGCATGCGCCGAAGCTGATCGTCGGCGGTGGCAATGCCATGGACCGCCACCATGCGCTGGAAATGGGCGAGATCCAGCCCGACTATATCTTCTTCGGCAAACTCGACGGCGACATCAAGCCGGAGGCGCACTCGAAGAATGTCGCGCTCGGCGAATGGTGGTCGTCGATGATCGAGATCCCGGCCATCGTCATGGGCGGAACCGACCCCTCCTCGGCCGTCATCGTTGCCGAAAGCGGCGTGGAATTCGTGGCGCTCGGCAAGGCCGTCTTTGCCGATCCGGCACAAGCTGCCGCGATTGTGACCCGGGTGAATGCCGAGCTTGACGAAAAAGCGCCACGGTTTGAAGATTGAACCGCCTCATGCGTTCAATCTCGTCCCATCATCGCCTGATTCTCGCCGCGCTCGCCGGGGCATGCCTCGCCTTGGCCAGCCCGGTGCTCGGACAGGAGAGCGAGGATGGTCTGGAGATCGGCGACGCGCCGGCCATCCTGCCGGCCGATCCCGACGAAGCGGGCGAGATCGAACGCGGGGCACGGCCCAGCAGCAGCACGGGCGACGCCAATACGCTCGATCGCGGTGACCGGGATTCCCTGCCGCCTGTGACAAAGGGCGGCAAGCCGACCGCGGACGATAAGCCGGACGAGTTGCAGGGCATCAATATCTACCTGCGCATGGGCGCACCGCTGCCGGAACTGCCGCCGGAAAAGCCCTATGATGGAAAGCCCGACGAGGCCTATGGCGCTTTCCAGCGCGGGCTCTTCCTGACGGCCGTCGACAAGGCGCTGCCGCGCGCTCAGCTCGGTGATCCCGCGGCGCAGACACTGCTTGCGGAAATCATGTCGCGCGGGCTCGGTGTGAAGCGTGACCTGAAAGGCGCTGCCTTCTGGTATGGTCAGGCTGCCCAGGGCGGCGATCCGTCTGCCATGTTCAAATATGCGCTTCTCCTGATGGAGGGGCGTGAAGTGCCGCAGGACAGAGCCAAGGCCGATGATTACATGCGGCGCGCGGCCGATGCCGGCAATGCCTCGGCGCAGTTCAACTGGGCGCAGATCCTGGTGTCGGGCACGCCCGGTGTACGCGGCCTGACCGCCGCCATGCCCTATTACGAAAAGGCTGCCGAGCAGGGGATTGCCGATGCGCAGTATGCGCTGGCGCAGGTCTATTCCGCGTTGAAGGACGTGCCGCCGGAAAAGAAGGCGCGGGCTCGCGAATGGATGATGCGGGCGGCTCGCGCCGGTTTCGACACCGCCCAGCTCGACATGGGGCTATGGCTCGTGAACGGCTATAACGGCCCCCGCGACTACGAGGCCGGCTATCGCTGGCTGAGCATTGCAGCTGCGCGTGGGAATGTGGTTGCCCAGAACCGGATCGCCCATCTTTATATCAATGCGCTCGGAACTGGCCCCAATCCGGTCGAAGCCGCCAAGTGGTATGTGCTGTCGCGTCGCGCGGGGCTGAAGGATCCGGCGCTTGAGGACTTCTATCTGGGACTGAACGAAGAACAGCAGAAGCAGGCGATCGATCTCGCCAACCGCTTCCGTCGGATCTGACGAGACCAGGTTCTGCCGCTGTATACCAAGTCTCTATAGTAGATACGTATAGGATGGCCGTCAGAGGCCATCGGCGAGGTGCGGCGCGCCTAGCCGATCTCTCTTGGCCTGCAGGATAGGTGGGGCCGATCCCATCGGTTCCTGCTGTCGAGATCTGGTATCAAGGGAAGGGCGGCGGTCATGGATCTCATCGATGTCTTTCAACGTCTCGGGCTTGCGATCGCCATCGGTGCCGCCATCGGCGTCGAACGCCACTGGCGCGAGCGCGACGAGCCCGAGGGGGCGCGCATCGCCGGGATCCGTACCTTCACGCTAATTGGAATGACCGGCGGGATCGGCGGGCTTCTTGATCAAGGCATGACGCCGTCCGGACTGTCCGGGCTCATTATTGCGAGCTTCCTGATCGTGATTGCCGTGGTTCTCCTGCTGTTTGGCCTGATGGAGGCGCGGGCCGAAGGCTCGTTCAGCGCGACGACCGTCATTGCCGGCATCACCACGTTTGGCCTCGGTGCGCTTGCTGTTGCGGGCGATATGTCGGTTGCCTCTGCGGCGGGCGCTGCCACGGTCACGATCCTTGCCAGCCGCGAGTTCCTGCATGCCGCGATCCGGCGGCTGACGTGGATCGAGCTCCGCTCGGCGGTCGTGCTGCTTGCCATGGGCTTCGTGCTCCTGCCGCTCATTCCGGCTGATCCCTATGGCCCGTTCGGCGGGGTCTCGCCCCGCAGTCTCGTGATCCTGGTCATCATGCTCGCCTCCATTTCCTATGTTGGCTACGTCGCCGTCCGGCTGATCGGTGGCGGGCGCGGGGATCTCATCGCCGGTGCCGTGGGTGGGCTTGTCTCCTCGACTGCAACGACGCTCGCCATGGCGCGCCAGAGCCAGAACACGGCAGTGGCCGCCGGTCCCGCAGCCGGTGCGATCGCTGCCGGCAGCGTCTCACTTTTCCGGACGGCGCTTCTTCTCCTCGCGCTCGCTCCGGCGCTCGGCTGGCGCCTGTTGCCCGGCCTACTCGTTGCCGGTGGAGTCATGCTGGCAGGAGCCATGACGGCCATCGCTCGCGCCGACACGGCGTCGGAGGCAGACCTGCCCGGTAATCCGTTCGAGCTGTCGCAGGTCATCAAGATGGCTGTTCTGATCACCGTCATCGCCTTCATCGCGCGTGCGGCAAGCCAGATCTTCGGTGACGGCGGCCTTTATGTGGTCTCGGCCCTGACGGCGCTTGCTGATGTCGATGCGGCGACGGTCACGGTCGCCGGCATGCTGCCTGCGCTCTCTCTCGACGTGGCGCTCATTGCGGTCGGGATTGCCGTGACCGCCAACATGGTGGCGAAAGTGGTCTATGCGGCGGTCGCAGGTAGCCGTGGTTTCTCGCTTCGGCTTGCAGCCGCATCGGCGCTTGCCGTGGCTGGCGGCCTGCTCGTCACCTTTGCTGCAGGGCACGTCTGAGCCGCGTGCATGGGCCGAAAGGGCCAAGCCCCTTGAATTCCGGCGGCATTTGTGGTCTTGAACCGGCCAAACACCGCCGCCGACGCGCGCTTGCCCGTTGCCGCCTTCCGGCGCCTCCCAGTTTCAAGGAATTCGATCTATGGCCCGCTCCGCCCTTCTCAATGTCATGGTCCAGTCTGCACTCAAGGCCGGCAAGTCGCTGTCGCGCGATTTCGGCGAAGTGCAGAACCTGCAGGTCTCGGTAAAGGGCCCCGGCGATTTCGTCTCGCAGGCCGATTTCCGCGCCGAGAAGATCGTGCGTGAAGAGCTGCTCAAGGCCCGCCCGACCTATGGCTTCCTCGGCGAGGAAGGCGAAGAGATCAAGGGCACCGACGGCGCGCATCGCTGGATCGTCGATCCGCTCGACGGCACCACCAACTTCCTGCACGGCATTCCGCAGTTCGCGGTGTCGATCGCGCTCGAGCGCAATGGCGAGATCGTCGCGGGCGTCATCTTTAATCCGGCGACCGACGAACTTTACACGACGGAAAAGGGTGGCGGCGCCTTCCTCAACGATCGCCGTATTCGCGTCGGCGCCCGCAAGGTGCTGTCCGATTGCGTCGTCGGCTGCGGTGTGCCGCATCTCGGCCGCGGCCAGCACGGCAAGTTTCTCATCGAACTGCGCCATGTCATGGGCGAAGTCTCCGGCGTGCGCCGCATGGGCGCTGCAGCCCTCGATCTTGCCTATGTCGCGGCCGGTCGTCTCGACGGCTTCTGGGAGGCGCAGCTCAATGCCTGGGACATCGCGGCCGGCATTCTCCTGATCAAGGAGGCCGGTGGCTTCGTCTCTGACATGAAGGGCGGCCAGGACATGTTCGAGAACGGCACGGTGCTTGCCGGCAACGAATATATCCGCAAGGCTCTCGAAGAGGTCGTGAACCGTCCGGTGCCGCAGGCCTGATTTCGGCCTTAGGGAAAATTTTCCCAAAGTCCGCGGCTTCAATTCGTCTCAATTTTGCACTAGCCTCCGGTCCAAGATTCCCCGGAGGTTGAGCGTACCATGGCGAAAGTGAAGTTGGAGGATCTCGAGGTGGGTGAGACCCGTCCGGGAGCATACGGCCAGAAGCTCTCCAGCCCGATGCCCTTCTTCACGACGATGGTGATCTTCCTGATCATCGTGTGTTTCATCGCGGCAATCCTCTATCGGCAGGCGCATGCCGCCTTCATCACCAATCCCGGCCTGAACGGCCTGATCCTCGGCGTTCTCGTCGTCGGCATCATCCTCGTCTTTGCCCAGGTTTTGGCGCTTCGACCGGAAGTGCGCTGGTTCAATTCCTTCCGCGCGGCTGGCGACAATGCCATGCTGGTCGGCCGCGACCCTAAGCTGCTGGCGCCGATGCGGGCGCTGATCGGTGGTCGCCGGTCGATGGCGATTTCGACGGCCGCGCTGCGCTCCATTCTCGATTCGATCGGCACACGGCTAGACGAGTCGCGCGACACCACCCGCTATCTGATCGGTCTGCTCGTCTTTCTCGGTCTTCTGGGAACGTTCTGGGGACTGCTCGGCACAATCGGCTCGATCAACGAGGTCATCGGTTCGCTCGATCCTGCGTCGGGCGACGGCAACGACATCCTTCAGTCGCTGAAGGCAGGGCTTACGGCGCCGCTCGCTGGCATGGGCACGGCCTTCTCCTCGTCGCTGCTCGGTCTTTCCGGTTCGCTGATCCTTGGCTTCCTCGATCTCCAGGCTGGTCGCGCGCAGAACAGGTTCTATACCGAACTCGAAAACTGGCTGTCCTCCGTCACCGATCTCGATTCGGAGCGTCCTGTCGCCTCCGCTTCAAACGGCGCTGTTGCGAGTGACGATATCCGCCTGCTGGTCGAGGAAATCCAGAAACTCGCCAGTCGCGAGGGCAATGATCGCTCGGTCGCGGCCATTGCGGGTCTCGCCGAGGGGATCCAGGGGCTGGTCAAGAACATGCGCAACGAGCAGCAGATGCTGCGCGACTGGATCGAAGCCCAGCAGGAAGACGCGCGCGCCATGCGCAAGACGCTGGACCGGTTGAATGACAAGATCGGCGGGGCGAAGTAAATGGCGCTCGGGCGCAACCGCCGCCGCGAGCGCGGTGTCGACTACTGGCCGGGCTTTGTCGATGCCCTGTCGACGCTCCTGCTCGCCATCATGTTTCTGCTCACCGTCTTCGTCATTGCCCAGTTCATTCTGGGTCGGGAGATCTCGGGCAGGGACGAGGTGCTGAACCGGCTCAACAGCCAGATCGCCGAACTCACACAATTGCTGGCACTGGAGAAGAGCGGCAACCAGGATCTCCAGGATACACTGGCATCGCTGCAATCCTCTCTCTCCTCGTCTGAAAGTGAGCGCACCCGGCTGCAGCAATTGCTCGACAGCGGTGCAGGCTCGGCAGATGTCGCCAATCAGAAGGTTGGCCGGCTGACCGATGAACTCGATGCCGAAAGGCAGGTCAGCGCACGGGCCATGAGCCAGATCGAGCTCTTGAATCAGCAGATCGCCGCGCTTCGCGCGCAGATCGCCGCCATCGAAGGTGCGCTCCAGGCCTCCGAAGCCAAGGATCAGGCCTCCCAGGCGCGCATTGCCGATCTCGGCCGTCGCCTCAATGTGGCGCTTGCCCAGCGTGTTCAGGAACTCAACCGCTATCGCTCGGACTTCTTCGGACGGCTGCGCGAAATCCTCTCCGACCGCGAGAATATCCGGATCGTCGGCGACCGCTTCGTCTTCCAGTCGGAAGTGCTCTTCCCCGTCGGTGGCGCCGATCTCGATGCGGCCGGGCAAGGCGAAATGGACAAGCTCGCTGCTGCCATTCTCGAACTCGCCCAGGAAATTCCAGAGGAAATCAACTGGGTGCTCCGGGTCGACGGTCACACCGACGCATCGCCGCTCACAGGCACAGGCCGGTATCGCGACAACTGGGAACTCTCGTCCGCGCGTGCGACATCGGTGGTCAAATACTTGATCTCCAGAGGTGTGCCTGCCAATCGGCTGGTCGCTGCCGGTTTCGGTGAATTCCAACCGATTGCGGAGGGCGATACGCCCGAGACCCTGGCACAGAACCGCCGCATTGAACTCAAACTGACCGAGCGCTGATCCCACCAGCAATTGTTTGTGTGCCAGACAACTTGCGACCTTGCTTACGTGCGCGTAAAAGTAAGAAAAAGCTTGTCGGGAGGAAGGCATGCGGGAATTCGATGTACTCGTCATCGGGGGAGGGCTGGCCGGTCTCGTCGCCGCAACCGAGGCTGCCGATCGCGGTCTGAAGGTCGGGGTGATCGATCAGGAAGGCGAGCAGAACCTCGGAGGGCAGGCTTTCTGGTCGCTGGGCGGGCTGTTCTTTGTCGACAGTCCCGAACAGCGGCGGATGCGTATTCGTGACAGTCTGGAGCTGGCAAGGCAGGACTGGTTCGGATCCGCCGCCTTCGACCGCACGGAAGATTTCTGGCCTCGCCAGTGGGCAGAGGCCTATCTGCAATTTGCCGCCGGCGAGAAGCGTAGCTGGCTGAAAGCCCAGGGTGTCAGCTGGTTTCCTGTGGTGGGATGGGCCGAGCGCGGCGGCGGTCATGCCGATGGACATGGCAACTCGGTTCCGCGTTTCCACGTCACCTGGGGCACAGGCCCCGGCGTGCTTGCGCCCTTCGTGCGTCGCGCCAAGGCGGCATCGGAAGAGGGCAAGCTCACCTTCCTGTTCCGGCATCAGGTCGACCGCCTGACCGTGACGAACGGAGCGGTGACGGGTGCCACCGGCGTTCTTCTGGCCGGTGATGCGACGCCGCGCGGCGGATCGAGTTCCCGCAACGTCGTCGGAGAATTCGAGGTCGAGGCCGGCGCTGTCATCGTGGCTTCGGGCGGCATCGGTGGCAATCACGATCTCGTTCGCAAGAGCTGGCCGCTGGATCGCCTAGGGCCGCCGCCGAAAGCCATGGTCGCGGGCGTACCTGTCCATGTCGATGGCCGCATGCTGTCGATCACCCAGGCTGTCGGCGGCGAGATCATCAATGGCGACCGTATGTGGCACTATACGGAGGGCCTGAAGAACTGGGATCCGATCTGGCCGAACCATGGTATCCGCATCCTTCCGGGGCCATCCTCCTTCTGGTGCGATGCAGACGGCAACCGCTTCCCAGCGCCGGCCATGCCTGGCTTCGATACGCTCGGCACTCTCAAGGAAATCCGGTCGCGCGGGCATGAATATTCCTGGTTCATCCTGAACAAGGCGATCATCAAGAAGGAATTCGCACTGTCCGGTTCGGAGCAAAATCCCGATTTGACGGACAAGAACTTGTCGCTGCTGGCGAAGCGTCTCGGCAAGAACCCGCCGGGCCCGGTCCAGGCCTTCATGGACAAGGGCGAGGATTTTGTCGTGCGCGACAATCTCGAAGATCTCGTTGCGGGGATGAACGAGCTTTCCGGAGAGTATCGGCTTGGCGTCCACCATCTGCGCGCGCAGATCGAAGCGCGTGACCGGGAGATGGAAAACAGCTTCTCCAAGGACGCGCAGGTGACTGCGATCCGTGGCGCCCGCAATTATCTCGGCGACAAGCTGATGCGGACGGCAAAGCCGCACCGGCTGCTCGATCCGGCGGCCGGTCCGCTGATCGGTGTGCGCCTGCACATCCTGACCCGCAAGACGCTGGGCGGCTTGCACACGGATCTTGAGGGGCGCGTGCTGAACCGCGAGAACAAGCCGGTGCCGGGGCTCTACGCCGCCGGGGAAGTGTCCGGTTTCGGCGGTGGCGGCATGCACGGCTACAATGCGCTCGAGGGGACATTCCTCGGCGGCTGCCTGTTCTCCGGCCGCGTGGCGGGAAGAAGCGTCCGGCGATAAAGCCCGCTGCTCTTACTGCGCGGCCGCAGTGAAGTCGCGGCCACCGGTCTCGAACTGCAGACGCGCGAGCTTGGCGTAGAGGCCGCCCTGCTGGATGAGGCTCTGATGTGTGCCTTCCTCCACGATGCGGCCATCGTCGAGCACGAGAATGCGGTCGGCCTTCAGGACCGTTGCGAGCCGGTGAGCGATGACGATGGTGGTGCGGTCGCGCATCAGGCCGTCGAGTGCCTTCTGCACGAGCGTCTCGCTTTCGGCGTCGAGGGCGGACGTTGCTTCATCGAGCAGCAGGAGAGGGGCGTCGCGCAGCAGGGCACGGGCAATCGCGATGCGCTGGCGCTGGCCGCCCGACAAGGTCACGCCCCGTTCGCCGACGATCGTATCGAAGCCGTTCTCGAGGCGACCGATGAACTCACTCGCCTGGGCCGCTTCCGCTGCAACTTCGACCATGCCGCGACAGGCGTTCGGCGTGCCGAAGGCGATGTTGTCGTGGATCGACGAGGCGAAGATCGTGGTGTCCTGCGGGACGATTGCGATCCGGGCGCGTACGGCCTCGGGATCGGCTTCGCGAATGTCGATGCCATCCAGCCGGATGGTGCCGGATAGCGGATCATAGAAGCGCAGGATCAGCGAAAAGATCGTGCTCTTGCCCGCGCCGGAGGGGCCGACGATCGCGACCGTCTCGCCATGGGCAACCGAGAAGGAAAGACCGTTGAGGGCGGATTTGGTCTTCGCCGAAGGATAGCTGAAGTGCACGTCCTCGAAGCGGACACTGCCCTGGGCGGGTTCGGGGAGCGTCTTGGCCACGGCCGGTGCCGCGATGGCCGGGTGCTCGGCGAGAAGCTCATGCAGGCGTTCTGCTGCACCGGCTGCTTGAGAAAGTTCGCCCCAGACCTCCGAAAGCGTACCGAGTGAACCGGCAGCAATCAGCGAGTAGAGAAGAAACTGCCCGAGCGTGCCGCCGCTCATGGTGCCTGCAAGCACGCTTTGTGCGCCGTACCAGAGGACGCCGACGACACTGCCGAAGACCAAGGCGATGGCAACGCCGGTCAGGAGAGAACGCGAGCGGATGGCGGAACGTGCCGCTTCATAGGCGCTTTCGACGGAGGACGAGTAGCGTGTGCGTGCGGCTTCCTCGGCGTTGAAGGCCTGGAGGGTGCGGGCGGCGCCAATGACTTCGCCGGCATAGGACGAGGCTTCCGCGAGCGTGTCCTGGGCGGCACGCGAGCGCTGACGGACCGAGCGCCCGAAACCGACCAGCGGGAAGACGATGACGGGAATCGCCGCAAGCACCATGATCGAGAGCTTCGGGCTTGTTGCGATCATCATGACGACGGCGCCGAGACAGAGAATGGTGTTGCGGAGCGCCAGCGATGCGGTGGCGCCGACGGCCGACTTCAGCTGAGTCGTGTCCGCAGTCAAACGCGAGACGATCTCGCCGGACTGGTTGATGTCGAAGAAGGAGGGCGACAGTTTCGTCACATGGGCGAAGACGTCGCGGCGCAGATCCGCCACCACGCGCTCGCCGATGGTGATGACGTAGTAATAACGAAGGGCGCTGGCGACGGCGAGAACGAGCGCCATGACAATCATCATGGCGAAGTATGCGTTGATAAATTCGCTGTCGGCGGCCTGGAAACCGTGGTCCAGCATGCGCCGGATGGCGATCGGCAGCGCCAGCGTCGTCGCGGCTGCGAGGCAGAGGAAGATCAACGCGCCGGCAACGAGACCCCTGTAGCGCTTGAGGTAAGGAAAGAGGCTGGTCAGAGGCTTCAGAGAGCGTCGTTTCTTGTCTGTTGTGTCGGCTTCCAAGGTCACTCTGTCATGCTCCTTCAGTGCCCAGGTGCTTTCGCGCCATGGCACTTGTTATCCCTGCGTCCTTCATGTATAGGCACGGCATCGAATTGGGAAGCCGTAGCCCAGACGGACTGCGGCTTCATCTATTGAATAGGTCCTGCCGAGGCAATTGCGGCATTTGGACCCCACGGCACAGCAGGAATAGAGCGATGAAGGCTGACATCCATCCAGACTACCACGTCATCAAGGTCGTCATGACCGACGGCACCGAATACGAGACCCGTTCGACCTGGGGTTCGGAAGGCGCCGTCATGAACCTCGAAATCGACCCGACCTCGCACCCGGCCTGGACCGGTGGCAACCAGCAGCTGCTGGACCGCGGTGGTCGCGTTTCGAAGTTCAACAAGCGCTTCGGCGGCCTCGGCCTCTGATCGTTTCGAACGATATGATACAAAAAGCCCGGCCGTTGTGCCGGGCTTTTTGCATTTGCGCCTGCTTCCGTCGGGGCAGTTAAATGGCTGCGAGTCGATCGGCGATCTCTTCGAGTGCTAGATCGTGTTTTTCAGCGAGTGTCAGGCCGAAGCGCTCCAGCTTCGAAATGTTCTCGGGCGTCGCGTCGTCGAGCGCGTCATTCACGCCGACGAGCGGTGCATCCAGCCGAAAATAGTTGAGCGTCTTCCGGTTGGCTGTCGTGACCACCGTCGCACCATCGGAGAAGCGGGGCGGGTCGACGTTCAACAGCTTGTTCAACTGGTAGGATGTCGTGCTCGACTGTCCCTGCATCAGCACGGAAATCAGCGGCGTGTCGTTGGCCGGGTTGATCCAGCCACCCGCGCCCCAGCTCTTGGCCTGCTGGTAGGGGATCTTGCGGTTGGCCGATCCCGTTCCCAGCGACAGGATGACGAGGTCATTGTCACGCCAGCCGAGCTTGCAGCCCTCGACATAGGCGGCCATGGCTGGATCGTTGGCGAAGACGCCGCCATCAATCAGCGGGATGGCCGGGATCTGTCCATGACTTTGACCAGCAAGGTCCTCGACCATGGCCGGCTCGAAATAGGTCGGTGCGGCCGACGAGCCACGCACGGCCTGCCAGAAGAGGAAGCGCTCGTGATCCTTGTCAGCATTGGTCATGAAGACCGCACGCCGCGCATGGATGTCATAGGCGGTGATCAGAACCTTCCCGAGTGCGTCCTTGATCTCGCTTTTCTCCCCAAGCATCTGCCGCAGGATCTTTTCGAGCGGTGCGGCATCGTAGCGTTCCTCGAACAATCCGCCGAAATTGGCGATCTTGCGGAAGAGGCCGATGTTGAAGATTTCCGCGCCCTTGCGCTTGTAGAGATCGAGCAGTGTCCAGGGGTCGGCGGCCGGCTCAGCGGGTTTCCCCGGCTTCGGACAGGTCAGCCCCGCTGCTATGATCGCACCCGTCGATGTCCCGGCGATCAGATGGAAATAGCGATGCAGTGGCAGACGCTTGTCCCGCTTCTCGAGCTTATCCTTAAGGACGGTCAGGACAGCGGCCGGGATTGTTCCCCTGATGCCGCCGCCATCGATCGAAAGAATGAACCTTGCCATGTGCTCAACTCCCCCTGTTCAGAAGAGTGTCGCACAATATTTAAAGTTGTAAATGTGAATTTTTGCAATCGAGCTTGTTCAAGCGTGAAAAGACCCGGCGCAGCTTTCGCTGGCCGGGTCGAGGTCGTGCTTGAGGCGTGATCAGCCTGCGTTGAAAGCGGTGCGCAGCAGGTTAAGCTGTGCCTGAACGCTGTTTTCGTTGTCCGGCTGGAATTCTTCTTCGCTGGCCGGACGATAGATTTCGCGGTCGAGCAGGGCGATGCGGTTCTGAAGGCGCAGCGAGCGCTCGACGAGATCGCGGAAGGCTTCCGGCAGGTCGTTCCAGCCTGGTGCTGCGCGATCGACGTTGAAGCCGTCGAGACGCACCTTGCTCTTTTCGGAGAGAACCTGATCGCGGCTCATCTCGCCATTGTTCACGGCGCGCTGCAGAAGGAGCCAGGAGGCCATCTGCATCAGGCGCGTGGTCAGGCGCATCGATTCCGCCGCGTAGAGAACGGAGGCCTGGCGGGGCAATACCTTTGCGGCTGCGCGACCCGGGCCATCGAGATAGGCGGCGGTTTCTTCAACAAGGCCCATGCCCTCGGCATAGGTCGCCTTGAACTGGCTGGACGCTGCCACACGACCGGCAAAGCTAACCGTATTCATACCGAGTTCAGACATGGATGTTTCCCTGTAAACGCATCACTTAGGCATGTAACGACAGCGCTACAAACTTGTTCCTGCCGCATTTTGTGAGGCTACGATGCTACCAATAGCCCAAATCCGCAAGGCGAAACTTAAGGAAGGGTTAATTCCCACACTTTCGTGAAACCTTTGCCGTTTTGGGCAAAAAAAGAGCCGCAGATGCGGCTCTCAAGGTAAAACAGGGAGAAATCAGAAGGAGTTTCCATGAAACGAACCAGCTGAGCCCGAAGATCGGGGTGACTGTAGTTTCCCTGAAATGGCTTAATAAACGGTAAACGCCAAGATGAGATTCAGATCGTTTCAAGACATCACGGGCGTCTCACCGAATATTGACGGCTAAGACCTCGGTCCAAACAGGCTGTCTGCGGCTTTCCTGCCAGCTTCCTTGCGGTCGATCTCCGCCCTGATTCGATCAATCTCGGCTTCCAGAAGCGAAATGCGGTGGCGCAGTTCGTCAGCCGATATGGCCGAGAGCTCGCAGCCAAGCTCGTGGCCAGTGCTGCGCTTGCGTGCTTCTTCATCGATGATCATGTGCGTGCCTCCATTTCCGGAGTGTCGTCCAACTCATCCTGCTCCGGCAAGGGGGCTGCACGCGGATCGAGGCTCAGGCCTTCCGGCGTGCTGCTCATCGGCGATGCCGAGATCGGCAGGTTCGGTACGTTCTCACGATCCTCGGCCGGGATCGCGGCACGTGTCCGGCTGCGATAGATCGCGTAGCCCGAGATCAGCAGGTGCGCAAATGCGGTCACTGCAAAGAGTGCATAGGGGCCGGCCGCCGTCATGACCGGGCCGCCGAGCGTCGGTCCGATGATCGTGCCGATGCCGAAGAGCAGCAGCAGACCGCCGGAGACCTTCACGAACTCGTCGGGTTTGGCGAAGTCGTTGGCATGGGCGACGGCGATCGGATAGAGCGCATTGGCCGCCGCGCCGTAGATGCCGACGAAGATGAAGATCCAGAGCGGGTCAGACGGCGTGATTGCGACCATGGCGAGGGCGGCGAAGGCCGCGAGCGCCGAGAGTGCTGCCAGGACGTAGCGGCGATCGATGCGATCGGAGAGCTTGCCGGCCGGAAACTGCATGATGGCGCCGAGGAAGATCGTGACCGACAGGAGCAGCGCGATGGTGGACGGGTCGAGACCGACACGCGATCCGAAAACAGCTCCGAGCGTGCCATAGGCGCCATTGGCGATGCCGATCATGAGGATGCCGACGAAGGAAACGGGTGAGTTGCGGTAGAGCAGTGGCAAGTCAAGCTTGATCGACCGAAGCGGCTGCGGCGTGGCAGCGGTCGACATCAAGGTCGGCATGATGGCGAAACCGTAGACGATGCCGCAGATCATGAAGAGAATGGTCGTTGCCGGGTCAAAGGCACCGACCAGCATCTGTCCCGCTACCACACCGATCAGCGTGATCGAGATGTAGAACGAGAAAATCATGCCGCGGCTCTCATTGGTCGCGCGCTCGTTCAGCCAGCTCTCGATGATCATCGACGTGCCTGCGGTGCAGAAACCTGTGATGACGCGCAGCGCGACCCACCAGGTCGCATCGACAACGATGCCGGTCAGGAGCGCGTTCACCAGAATAAGGGCAACGAAGGTCGAGAAGGCCCGGACGTGGCCGACCCGCACGACCAGCTTGGGTGCCACGAAGCAGCCGAGCACGAAGCCGGCAGCCCAGGTGGTTCCGAGCAGGCCGAGGACTTCGTTGGAATAGCCTTCGGCTGCCCCACGCACGGGCAGGAGCAGACCATGCAGGCCGTTTCCGAGGAAGAGGAAGAGCGTGCCCAGAAGCAGGGCCATTACCGGCAGAAGATTACGTCTCATGGCATTCTTGTCGATTGGTGTGGAGGGCGCCCGAATCGGAGGAGCACGGCAGAATCACAATAGAAGGATCTTCCTACCGTTGTCTGAATGCGACCTTGGTGCTTGCAGGATCAAGTTCTGGCGGGCAAAAGTGACAGCGGTGTGGCTGTCCCGCCGCATCAAGAGCCGTCGGCGCGGCATCCCGTCCGGGCTCCACAGGGAAATTCAATGACCAAGGCCATATCCGCCTTCCTGATCCTCGCCATGATCGTGCAGATCATCAAGCCGCTTGGCCTTCCGGGCCTGAGGCGACGCAGCGATTTCTGGAAACTCGCCATCGTCGCCTTCGTCACCTGGTCGGTTACGCTTCTGATTCGACCCTGAGATCTCTTACTGAGGTGCTGCTGCCTTCTCCGTCTTCCACTCGGGCAAGGGGAAGACGCGGTCATAGGCCCAATTGAAGACGAAGGCATAGACCAGGTAGAAAAGGGCAAAGGCGACGTCCATGACGAAGGCCTGCCAGAGGCTGATCTGCAGATACCAGGCGATGAACGGCATCAGGATCATCAGCAGGCCGGCCTCGAAGAGGACGGCGTGAAGGACACGCACAGGCACCGTCTTCAGCGTCGTGCCGGTAAGGCGGCGCAGAAGGTGGTCGAATCCGAGATTGTAGATATAGTTCCAGAAGGTCGCGAGGGTCGCGCCCACGACGCCGACAACGCCGATGTCCTTCGCTGGCATCGAGAAGGCCAGGGTGCCCAGCGGCACGATCAGGGCCAGTCCGATGAGTTCAAAGCTTATTGCGTGACGAATACGATCTGCGGTCTTCCGCATGTTCTTCCCTCCGGGAAAACAGGCGGGTCGTCCCGCAGTCAATCAGGCCCATTGTGGGGAGGTCGTCCTCGGGCACTGATATAGTCATGTGGAACGGAGGCGGCAAGGTACGCTCGTCGAAGTTTTCGGCCGGGATCCGGGGAGTGCGCGGGCGTGCGGGAAACTAGAGCGCCAGTTGACCCCGCATGACAAGGACCGAGCTTCCGGTGATCTCGACATGGTCGAAGGCGCCGTTGCTTGTCCGTACGGCAAGCCTGATCAGGCTGCGGCGCCCCATCTCCACGCCCTGTTCCACGAGAAGGTACCGCTCTTCCGGTGCCTGTGCGAGCGTCGTCAGAAAGGCGCCGAGGGCTGCGGATGCGCTGCCGGTCGCCGGGTCTTCGGGTACATTGTCGAACGGTGCAAACATGCGCGCACGCAGATGGTCCGGCCCGACCCAGGTGTAGAGGAAGGTGGCGCAGTCGCAATCTTCGCCGGCATGCATCTGCCTCAGGGCCGTCAGCGGCTCCAGGCGAGACGCAGCCCTTGCCAGCGCGTCGAGGTTTGCCACCTCGACCAGGATGAACTTCAGGCCGACGGAGGCGAATGTCGGTTGATGCCGGCTGGTGACAATGTCCTCCGGCGCAAGGGCGATGCAGGGTGCCATGATCTCGGGTGCAATCGATGCGCCTGTTGTCAGGGGGCCGGGTGCCCGGATGGTTGTTGCCGTCACCATGCCGTCTGCGTCACGGTTCACGCTCACCTCGACGAGCCCTGCCTTCTCCTCGAAGCGAAGGCGATCTCCGACAGGCTTGCCGAAGACGTTGCCCTCGATGGCCAGCGCATGGGCTGTGCCGACATTGGGATGTCCGGCAAAGGGCACTTCCGTGACCGGTGTGAAGATGCGGACTTCTGCGGTATTGCCTGGATCCTGAGGCGGCAGCACAAATGTCGTCTCGGAATAGCCGAACTCGGCCGCGATTTCCTGCATCTCCTTATCGCTCAAGCCCCGGGCGTCGGTGATCACGGCAAGCGGATTGCCGCAGAAGCGCGTATCGGTGAAAACGTCGAGGGTGACGAAGGGAATGCTGCGGGAAGGGGACGGCATGATGGCTCCAGAGGATTCTAGCGCATCCTGATAACGCAAGAAGCCCGGCACATGGCCGGGCTTTCGTGTCCTGATGACAAGATTTCGCGTGCGGCCGCGGATCAACCGGAGGCCGTGAACGCCGTCTATTCGGCGGCGATCGCGCCGACCTTGTTGACGCTTGCGGCATAGATCTGGTCGATGGTTGCGGCGATGCTCGCATTGAATTCGGCGTCGCTCATCGAGACGCGCAGCTTCTCGGCCAGCGCACGCGAGAAGCTTGCGATCATCCCGTGGTTCTGGCTCAGCTTTTCACAGGCGTCGGCCGTGCTGTAGCCTCCGGAGAGTGCGACGACCCGAACGACGGAGGGATGCGAAACGAGAGGCGCGTAGAAATCGGCGACTGTCGGAATGGTCAGCTTCAGCATGACCTTGTCGCCGGAGGGCAGCTTGTTGAGCTCGGCGGCGATCTCTTCGCGAAGGATGGTCTCGGCCTCGGCCTTGCTCGGGCTCTTGATCGAAACTTCCGGTTCGACGATCGGGACGAGACCCTGGCCGATGATCTGGCGCGCGACTTCGAACTGCTGTTTGACCACGGCTGCGATGCCGGCCTTGTCGGCATGGGCGATGACCGAGCGCATCTTTGTGCCGAAGATGCCCTTCTCGCGGCCGCGGATCAGGAGCGCGTCGAGGTCGGGCATGGGCTTCATCAGCTGAACGCCGTACTCTTCGTCACGCAGTCCCTTGTCGATCTTGAGAAAGGGCACGACGCCACGCTTTTCCCAAAGGAAGGAGGGGACGGGCTCGCCGTCGACATCGCCGTCCATGGTGCGCTCGAAGAGGATCGCGCCGATGACCTTGTCGCCGGAGAAGGCCGGTGCCTTCATGATGCGCACGCGCATGGCGTGGATCAGGCGATACATTTCGTCATCACCGCTGTAATCGGTTTCGGCGACGCCGTAGAGGCGCAGGGCGCCGGGTGTCGAACCCCCACTCTGGTCCAGCGCGGCGATGAAGCCGGGCGCCGAGGTGATCTTGTTCAACATCTTTGCGTCCACCATAACTCACTCCTATCCCGATCATGGCGCGCAACGCGCCGGACAATTCTTATAGTCGTAGACGGACCACGCGGCCGCCCCGGTTACTCTTCGACCGCTTTCAGGTCATTCCGACCTTCGTGTCTCCGGCGATAACAGAACTTCCGCGACGGGAAAATGGTGCGCTAACCTATTGAAACGATTGAAATCATTTCAATCGTTTGAAAATTCAAAGATTTTTAAATGTGTTTCAAACGAAGTTAGCTTCGCGGTCCTTCCAGCGCCTTCCTCCCAATAGCCCTTTAAAGATCCGAACCCGTTGACTGTGCCTGAGGTTCCCTCACGAGGATGGTAACACGTCTCCCTCGACGGCCAAATTACGGTACGAAAAAACCGCGCGCCCAGGAGGCACGCGGTTCATTGGAGGTATCGGGCTTTAAGGTCGGTATCGCTCAGCCTTTGGTCAGGACAGCAACGCCTGGCAGTTCCTTGCCTTCCATCCATTCCAGGAAGGCGCCGCCGGCGGTCGAGACATAGGAGAAGTCGTCCGCGACTTCGGCATGGTTGAGCGCCGAGACCGTGTCGCCGCCGCCAGCGACGGATACGAGCTTGCCGGCTCTTGTCTGTTCAGCGGCATGCAGGGCTGCTGAAACCGTCGCCTTGTCGAAAGGGGCGATCTCGAAGGCGCCGAGCGGGCCGTTCCAGACCAGGGTCGCGGCCTTGCCGATCCAGCCATTGATCAGCTCGACGGATTTCGGGCCGACATCGAGCATCATGGCATCGGCAGGGATGGCGTTTATGTCGACGGTTTCATTGGCGGCGTTCGCCTTGAATTCGCGCGCAACGACGCCGTCCACCGGAAGCACGATGGCGCAGCCGGCGGTCTTTGCTGTTTCCATGATCGAGCGGGCGGTGTCTGCAAGGTCGTGCTCGCAGAGCGACTTGCCGACATTGATGCCCTGGGCGGCGATAAAGGTGTTGGCCATGCCGCCGCCGATGACGAGCGCGTCGACCTTGGTCACGAGGTTGGACAGGAGGTCGATCTTGGTCGAAACCTTGGCGCCGCCGACAATGGCAACGACGGGGCGCGTCGGCTGTCCGAGGCCCTTTTCGAGGGCTTCGAGTTCGGCCTGCATGGTGCGACCGGCATAGGCAGGCAGGTGGTGTGCGAGGCCTTCGGTCGAGGCATGGGCGCGGTGCGCTGCCGAGAAGGCGTCGTTGACGTAGAGGTCGCCGTTCTTGGCGAGCTCAGCCGTAAAGCCGGGTTCGTTCTTCTCTTCGCCCTTGTGGAAGCGGGTGTTTTCGAGAAGCAGGATGTCGCCATTTTCCATCTTGGCGATGGCATCTGCTGCCGGGGCGCCGATGCAGTCGGAGGCGAAGGCGACGCGCTGGTCGAGGACTTCCTCGACGGCCGGGGCAATCAGCGACAGCGACTGGTCGGCCACCGGTTCACCCTTGGGGCGGCCGAAATGCGCCAGCAGGATGACCTTGGCACCCTTCTCAGACAGTTCGAGGATCGTCGGCGCCACACGCTCGATGCGCGTCGTGTCGGAAACCTTGCCGTCGGTGACGGGTACGTTGAGGTCGACGCGGACAAGCACACGCTTGCCTGCGATGTCGGTGAGATCGTCGAGTGTCTTGAAAGCCGGCATGGAATTACCCGTCTTGAATGCTGTTGAACTGGGCTGACGGGCCGGACCTTACACCGCTCGCGTGACGGTGCAAGGCGAGCAGCGTCATTTTTCGCCGCCGACATCGCCTCTTGCCGCAGCCCGCTTCTGGCGCAGGTAGTCGCGGGTCGCGTGGGCGAGTTCACGCAGGTTGAGAAAGATCGGCCAGGTGGTCGCCGGCTCCACAGGCTCCATGGAAACGCCGACCTTGGCAATGTGACCAAGTTCGTCGATGTCGCGGACGATGAGCACGATGGTGCCGAGGCGGACGCGGTCGGCATAATCGGCGCGACCGCCGAGACGCTGGGTGATCATCTCGGCAACCGTCTTGCCGCGTTCACTGTCCGTGATCGACAGAGGCCCATAGGCCTCGTCTAGGTCGCGCACATGGGTGGAGGGCGAAATGGCAAAGGTGCCAAAGAATTCGCCATCGTCCTCTGCGACGGGTGCCTCGGTTGCAAACAGGCGGTCGAGGAGTTTCGAATAGGTCGGGGCGATGAAGAGATAGACCTGATCATTCTCGCGCAGTCGTCCGGCATATTGATAGCGCATCGACTTGCCGTCCCGAATGACGAGCGACGGCATGGCCCAGCGCGGTATACGCTCGCCTCCCAACACGGGGCTGCCAGCGACCACACGATAGGCCAGCAGTTCATGATTGGCCGTCCCCGGCAGGTCGAGTTCGACCTTGTCGATCGCGCCGATGCGCGGCGGAATGATCAGGCCGAGGCGTTTGGCAAGCGGCTTGATGGTCCAGCCCTGAAGCACGAGCGAGATCATGACGACGATGAAGGCCGTGTTGAAGAAGGTCTGGCCGTTTTCCATCGCTCCGACGACGGGCACGATGCCGAGCAGGATCGAGACGGCGCCGCGCAAGCCCACCCATGCGATGAAGCCGGTTTCGCGCTGGGTGAAGTCGAAGGGCAAGAGGCAGAGCCAGACGGCGATCGGTCGGGCGATGAAGACCAGGAAAAGAGCGAGCAGAACTGCCGGCAGCAGGATTTCCGGAAACTGCGACGGGGTCGCCAGCAGTCCGAGGACCAAGAACATGATGATCTGGGCAAGCCAGGTCATGCCGTCCTGGAAGCGCTTGATCGAGACCGTTGAAGGCAATTTCCGAGAGCCTGCGTAGATGCCAGCCACATAGACGGCGAGGAAACCGCTACCGCCGATCAGGCCGGTGAAGGCGAAAATCATCAGCGCCATCGCCAACATGAAAATCGGCGCGAGCCCCTGCTCGATCTGCAGCTTGCGCAAGATGAAGGCGATCGAAGCGCCACCGAGGAGGCCAAGGATCAGGCCTATGCCCATCTGTTCGATGAAGAGCCTGAGCAATTCTAGCGACAGGCCATCGGAGCCGCTGCCGGTCGTAATCAGTTCGACGAGCGCGATGGTGAGGAAGATTGCCATCGGGTCGTTGGTGCCGGATTCGACTTCCAGAGAGGAACGAACCCTGTCGCGGATGTTGATGCCGCCAATACGGAGGAGGAAGAACACGGCTGCGGCGTCGGTCGAGCCCAGGATCGCGCCGAGCAACATGCCTTCGAGATAGGTGAGGCCGAACAGAAAATGCGCGGCGACCCCGACGAGAATGGTGGTCAGCAGCACGCCGAGTGTCGCCAGAGTGAGGGCGGGGCCGGCCGAAAGCCGGAAGGACTGGAGCGAGGTGCCAAAACCGGAATCGAAAAGGACGACCGCCAGAGCAAGCGAGCCGATGACATAGGCAAGCGGAAAGTTGGAGAACTCGATGCCGAGACCATCGATGCCGGCACCAAGGCCGATCGTCAGGAAGAGCAGAAGGAGGGGAGCGCCGAAGCGGAAGGCAATGAGGCTTGAGAAAGCGGCCAGGAACACCAGGGCTGTCGCAACCAGCGTGACCGCATAGAACTCACTCAATCCTCTTCCCCTCTAACCCTGTTGCCAATCCCCGAGATCCAGCTCTGCGACAGGCATGGCGGCTGACAGACCAATTGCGTCTGGGCGAGCGACATGCCTGCAGGCTGACAATTTCATGAAACTCAGATTTGCCGGACGGCTCGGGAAAAATGGAATGGGATCATGATGATATTAGGGCGGATTTAAATATTTAAATCCGCCTTAGCGAAGTTTTATCGGGGTTCTGACAGGAGCCCCTTGATCAACGCATAGCTTGCACCAAGCAAGACGATCGCGAAGGGCAGGCCGGTCGAGACCGCCATGGCCTGGAGCGCGACCAGCCCCCCGCCGAGAAGCAGGGCCACAGCCACCAGACCTTCAAAGCTCGCCCAGAAGACGCGCTGCGGGACCGGTGCATTGACCTTGCCGCCGGCCGAGATCGTGTCGATGACCAGCGAACCGGAGTCGGACGAGGTCACGAAGAAAACGATCACAAGCACGATGCCGACAAACGAGGTGACCGCTGTGATCGGCAAGTGGGCAAGCATCTCGAAAAGCTGCAGTTCAAGAGCTGCATCTTGGACGCTGGTCAGGCCGTCGTTGACGAACTGGCTGATCGCCGTGCCGCCAAGCGCCGTCATCCAGAGGATGGAGACGAGCGAGGGAATGAGCAGCACTGCGGTCAGGAGGCCGCGAACCGTGCGACCACGGCTGACACGGGCGATAAACATGCCGACAAACGGCGACCAGCTGATCCACCAGGCCCAGTAGAAGGCCGTCCAGCCCTGCGAGAAGTTGGTGTCTTCACGACCGAAGGGATTGGCCAGGGCCGGCAGATAGGTCGCATAGGCCTTCAGGTTCAGGAAGAAGCCCTGGATGATCTGCATGGTTGGGCCAACAGCGATGACGAAGAGCAGCAGCAGAGCCGCAAGACCGAGGTTGACCTCCGACAGCAGTTTCACGCCCTTGTCCATGCCGGCAACCACCGACGCGATGGCAATGCAGGTGATGGCCAGCACCAGGAGGATCATCGTGGTTTCGGTCGAGGGAATGCCGAAGAGGAACTCCAGGCCTGCACTTGCCTGCTGTGCACCGATACCGAGCGAGGTGGACAGACCGAAGATGGTGGCGAAGACCGCGAGAATGTCGATCACATGGCCCGGCCAGCCCCAGACGCGCTCGCCGAAGATCGGGTAGAAGATCGAACGCAAGGTAAGCGGCAAGCCCTTGTTGAAGGAGAAGAGTGCGAGCGAAAGCGCGACGATCGCGTAGATCGCCCAGGGATGGAGGCCCCAGTGGAAGATCGTCGCTGCCATGGCAAGCCGGCGTGCAGCTTCAGGATCGCCAACGGCGCCATTCAGCGGTGCCCAGTCCGTGCGAACACCGTCTTCGAAGACCGGTCCACCAAGTGCAGCCGTGAAATGCCCCATGGGCTCGGAGACGCCGTAGAACATCAGGCCAATGCCCATGCCGGCGGCAAAGAGCATCGAGAACCAGGCGAGATTGCCGTAATCAGGTGTTGCTTGCGGTCCGCCAAGACGGATGCGCCCGAGCGGTGAGAGGATGAGGCCGATGCAGACGAGCACGAAGACATTGCCGGTCAGCAGGAAGAACCAGTCGAGATTGCTCGTCAGGAAGTTTCTGAGCCCCGTGAATGCGGGTTCGAGCGTGGTCTGGAAGGCCAGCGTCAGGAAGGTAAAGAGTACGATTGACAGGGCCGAGATGCTGAAGACGACATTGTGGATGTCGAGCTCGAAGACGAAACGGCGGCGGAAGTTGATGTTGTCCTGACCGATCTCATAATCAGTGTCGATGATTTCGGTCCGCCCTTCGGGCGCCGGTATCGCATCTTCGGCGACGGCTGTTTGGGGATCGGTCGTTGTGAGAGCCAATGGTCCGGTATCCTTTCGATGTCATCAGGGGCTGAGCAGCCCTGGAAGAAGGCGCAGGTTCTGGCGCCGGAATGTGGTGAAGCGACCACAAGGGTGGCCGCATTTGCGCCACAATTCGTAGGGGCAACAGACGAGGCGGCTTATTGTTCCCGTGGGGAACGATTTTTTTCTGCCTGTGGTTGGCTGCCCGAAATAAAAAAAAGGCGGGCCATCGCTGGCCCGCCTTCATGCGAGATCAGTTGAGTGAGATCAGATGAGCTTGGCCAGTGCCACTGCCGTATCCGACATGCGGTTGGAGAAGCCCCACTCGTTGTCGTACCAGGTCAGGATGCGCACGAAGTTGCCTTCGAGAACCTTGGTCTGGTCGAGCGCGAAGATCGACGAGTGGCTGTCGTGGTTGAAGTCGCGGGAAACCAGCGGCTCGTCGGTGTAGCCGAGGATGCCCTTCAGCGCGCCGTTCGAGGCGGCAATGATGGCGTCGTTGATTTCCTGAGCCGTTGTGTTCTTCTTGGCGACGAACTTGAAGTCGACGACCGAGACGTTCGGGGTCGGCACGCGGATCGAGGTGCCGTCGAGACGGCCCTTGAGGTGCGGCAGGACCAGGCCAACGGCCTTGGCAGCACCGGTCGAGGTCGGGATCATGGAGAGCGCTGCCGCGCGAGCGCGGTAGAGATCCTTGTGCATCGTGTCGAGCGTCGGCTGGTCACCCGTGTAGGAGTGGATCGTGGTCATGAAGCCGTGGTCGATGCCGACGGCGTCATCCAGCGTCTTGACGACCGGAACGAGGCAGTTCGTCGTGCAGGATGCGTTGGAGATGACCAGGTGGTCCTTGGTCAGCTGGTCGTGGTTGACGCCAAAGACGACCGTCAGGTCGGCGCCATCGGCCGGTGCCGAGACGATAACGCGCTTGGCGCCAGCCTGGAGGTGGAGGGCAGCCTTGTCACGCGAGGTGAAGATGCCCGTGCATTCCATGGCGATGTCGACGCCGAGTTCCTTGTGCGGAAGGGTTGCCGGATCCTTGATCGCGGTGACCTTGATCGGCTTGCCGCCGTCGATGATGATCGTGTCGCCATCGACCTTTACCGTGGCTGGGAACTTACCGTGGATCGAGTCGTAACGCAGCAGATGCGCGTTCGTCTCGACCGGGCCGAGATCGTTGATGGCGACGACTTCGATGTCGGTGCGGCCGGATTCGACGATGGCGCGGAGAACGTTACGTCCGATACGGCCGAAGCCGTTGATGGCAACTTTCACAGTCATTGGTGCACTCCCGATTGAATATTGAGCTCTTGGGCAATGTCAGGGCGCCTTGGGGGACGCCCTGGCGGGATTGTGTCAGGCAAGCTTCTCTTCAGCCGCGGCGACAACTGCGTCAGCCGTGATTCCGAAGTGCTTGTAGAGTTCCTTGGCCGGGCCGGAGGCGCCGAAGGACTTCATGCCGATGAAGGTGCCGGTGGAACCGATGATGGTGTCCCAGCCCTGGCGGATGCCGGCTTCGACGGCGATGTTGACCTGCGCATGGCCGATGATCGCTTCCTGGTAGTCGGCGTCCTGCTCGAAGAAGAGCTCGAAGCAGGGAACGGAGACGACGCGAGCCGGAATGCCCTTGGCTTCCAACTGCTGCTGGGCCTTGATCGCGATCTCGACTTCCGAACCGGAGGCGAAGATCGAGACCTTCGCGTCGCTGGCCGAAATCAGCTCGTAAGCACCCTGAGCACAAAGATTGCGCTCCTCATACTCGGTGCGGGCCGGGATCAGGTTCTGACGCGTCAGGGCGATGCCGGATGGACGATCCTTGGTTTCGAGCGCTACCTGCCAGCATTCCACCGTTTCCGTGGCATCAGCCGGGCGGAACATCAGAAGGTTCGGGATAGCGCGGAGCGCTGCCATGTGCTCGACCGGCTGGTGGGTCGGGCCGTCTTCGCCAAGACCGATAGAGTCATGGGTCAGCACGTGGATGACGCGGATGCCCATGAGGGCAGCGAGGCGGATCGACGGGCGGCAATAGTCCGAGAAGATCAGGAAGCCGCCGGAATAGGGGATCAGACCGCCATGCAGGGCGATGCCGTTCATGGCAGCGGCCATGCCGTGCTCGCGGATGCCGTAGTGGATGTAACGGCCCGAGAAGTCGGTCGGCGTGATCGACTTGGTCTGGCTGGTCTTAGTGTTGTTCGAGCCGGTCAGGTCGGCAGAGCCGCCGAGCGTTTCGGTGACGACACCGTTGATGACTTCAAGCGCATCTTCCGAAGCCTTGCGGGTTGCAACCGTCGGCTTGGTTTCAGCGAGCTTCTTCTTGTAGGCGTCGACGGCGCCGGCGAGCGTGCCGGGCAGTTCGCCAGCGAAGCGGCGGTTGAATTCGGCGCGCTTCTCGGCGTCGGCGGCAGCCAGGCGGGCTTCCCAGTCCTTGCGGGTCTTGGTCGAGCGCAGGCCAGCCAGACGCCAGGCGTCGAGCACGTCGGCGGGGATCGAGAAGGCTTCGTCTTCCCAGCCAAGCGCCTTGCGGGTCGCGGCAATCTCATCGGCGCCGAGCGGCGAGCCGTGGACCTTGTGCGTGCCGGCCTTGTTCGGAGCGCCGAAGCCGATGACGGTCTTGGCGGCGATCATGGTCGGCTTGTCGGAGGCCTTGGCGGTTTCGATGGCAGCGGCGATCGCTTCCGGATCATGGCCGTCGATCGCGATGGTGTTCCAGCCGGCCGAGCGGAAGCGGGCGTGCTGGTCGGTCGAGTCGGCCAGCGAAATCGCGCCGTCGATCGAGATGCCGTTGTCGTCCCAGAAGACGATCAGCTTGTTGAGCTTCAGGTGGCCAGCCAGCGTGATCGCTTCCTGGCTGATGCCTTCCATCAGGCAGCCGTCGCCTGCGAGCACGTAGGTGTAATGGTCCTGCAGCTCCGAGCCGAACTCGTCTGCGAGCTTCTTTTCGGCGAGTGCCATGCCAACGGCCGTGGCGATGCCCTGACCGAGCGGACCGGTTGTGGTCTCGATGCCCGAGGCGTGGCCGTATTCCGGGTGGCCGGCGGTCTTGGCGCCGAGCTGACGGAAGGACTTGATGTCCTCGATCGTCATGTCCTCATAGCCGGTCAAATAGAGGAGCGAGTAGATCAGCATCGAGCCATGGCCGGCCGACAGCACGAAACGATCGCGGTCAGGCCAGAGCGGGTTCTTCGGGTCGAAGCTCAGGTAGCGGGTGAAAAGAACGGTCGCGACATCGGCGCAGCCCATGGGCATGCCCGGATGGCCGGAATTGGCCTTTTCCACTGCATCCATGGCGAGGAAACGGATCGCATTGGCCATCCGTTGATGTTTTTCGGGAGAAATCATGGCTTTTCCGCTTGTTCCGGGGCTTCGAGACACGGCTCGCCGAGACGGGCCGTCTGAACGGGGGTGATCCTTAGCAGGTGCATCGCGCAAGTCAACAAATGGGCCGGGTTGCGGCGTTCTCGCGATCAAGAAAACATCTCTTTGCCTCTTTCCTGTGCGACGGCGCCGGATGACTTACGGAGCGGCAAGAACGAGACAGTCTTCCACAGAATTGGCTTCTTCCGGAGGTGTGCGCTTTATTGACGCGTGCCAAGGGCGGGGCTTACTGTCCCGGCTCACATGATCGGGGCGGCCATGACGATTCGTGTAGCGAACAGACTTCACTGAGGCAGGGGCAAGAGAATGCCGGCGGAAAATTCGGTGGATGCCGCGCTCGCGGCGCTGCGGCAGGCTGTCGCCGGGCTCGAGAACGCCGTCGACATGCGTTTCGAAGCGGAGCGCGAGAGTACGGAGATCGATGGTGAGGTGCGGCGCGTTCATGCCGATCGTGCTCGCCTTGCTCAGGAACTTGACCAGTCGGAATTCCGGGCCAACCGGCTCGAAGAGGTCAACCGCGAGGTCTCGCGTCGGCTGGTGACGGCGATGGAAACGATCCGGGCGGTGCTCGATCGGTAAAATTCGGGCCACGGGGCGCTTGTTTGCTTACGGTGCGGGAGCACCACGCGTAGAAGAGAGTTGGAACGCCGATGGCGCAGGTCACAGTCACGATCGACGGAAAAGCCTATCGCATGGCGTGCGAGGAGGGGCAGGAAGCCCATCTGACGGAGCTTGCGAGCGAATTCGATCGTTATGTCGGCCATCTCAAGGGACAATTCGGTGAAATCGGCGATCTCCGGATCACCGTCATGGCCGGGATCATGGTCATGGACGAGATGGCGGAGATCAATCGGCGGCTTGCGGCGGCCGAGGCGGAGCTGGCTGGTTTCCGGGAGGGGCGCGATACGGTCCTGTCAGGCGTGCATAACCGCGAGGAGGCCGTGGCACATGCGATATCAGACCTTGCGGATCGCCTGAATGGCATCACCCGCAAACTCACCCAGCGGCCCGCGCCCCAGCCTCAGGCTTGAGGACTATTTTTCCAGCCCACTGGCGCGGTGCCCGCGAAGCGCCTATATCTGAAATGCGATCTGCGCCTCACGACAGGAACCACAATCCCTGGGGCCATACTCGATCCAAAGGGAGCTGTCCCTGACCAGGCCCGTGGGCTTGGACATATGGCGCCCACCTACGTTTGTAGGCACCCAGGATCGTAAATCTCCATCGGTTGCCGTGGATCGCACCTTCCTCTTCTGATCAGACATGATGCAAGACAAAAGCCGCCGCGATCGCTCGCGACGGCTTTTGTCTTTGATCGGTTCCTGGGATCAGAATTCTTCCCAGTTGTCCTGCGAGGTGGCGGTTGCGGTGCTGCCGCCACCGAAGGCTTTGGCAAGGTTGCCGACCATGCGGCGAGCCGGGGAGGCTACGGGGCGCGTCTCGGCTTGAGCGGCGGCCGGGCGTGCTGCCGGACGGGCCGTCGGTGCCGGTGCAGCATAGCTCGGCGTCGGAGCGCGGTTCGGGGAAGCTGCTCCGCCGGTGACACGGAACTGCGCGACGAGCCCACCCAGACTGCGGGCGCTGTCGGCGAGGCGGTGGGTCACGGCGGTCGCTTCTTCAACCATGGCGGCGTTCTTCTGGGTGAACTGGTCCATGTGGTTGACCGAGCCATTGATCTCGTTCAGCGCGGTGGACTGCTCACGGGCAGCTGAGGCGATCGAGGTGATGTGGTCGTTAATGACGGCCACCTGGTTGGAGATCTCGGTGAGCGCGCTGCCGGTCTGCTGAACCAGCGACACACCGCCGGCGACGGCTTCACCCGACTTGTTGATCAGCGCCTTGATGTCCTTGGCAGCATTCGCGGAACGCTGGGCGAGTTCACGGACTTCCTGGGCGACGACGGCAAAGCCCTTGCCGGCTTCACCGGCGCGCGCTGCCTCGACGCCGGCATTGAGCGCCAGCAGGTTGGTCTGGAAGGCGATTTCGTCGATGACGTTGATGATCTTCGAGATCTCGCTCGACGCCTGCTCGATGCGGCTCATGGCCTCGATCGCGTTGGACACGACCTTGCTCGAGGTCTCCGTGCTCTGGCGAGCCTTGGTCGCCATGGTGGCGGCTTCATCTGCCTTGGCCGACGAGCCTCGCACGGTCGATGTGATCTCCTCAAGGGCGGCGGAGGTCTCTTCGAGAGAAGCGGCCTGCTGTTCGGTGCGCTTCGACAGGTCGTCGGTCGCAGAGCGCATCTCGGCCGAGCTCGCCTCGATGCCCGCGGTTTCATTGCGGATCTCGGCGAGCGTGCTGCTGAGCTTCTCGACGGAGGCGTTAAAGTCGACGCGCAGACGGTCGAGGTTTCCGGTGAAGGCGCGATCGATGCGCACGGTCAGGTCGCCGTCGCTCAGACGGTTCAGACCGTCGGCGAGAGCATCGACGGCTTCCTGTACGAGACGGGCATCCTCTGCCTTGGCGACTTCGCGCTCGGCGCGTTCCTGCTCGCCCTGGGCGGCGGCATCGGCAGCACGGCGTTCGATCTCGATCTTCTGGATCGCGCTTTCGCGGAAGACGTTGATCGCACGGGCAAGTGCGCCAATCTCGTTGCGCAGATGCTGATCCGGCACGTCGGTTTCGAGCTGGCCGGAGGCGAGGCGGTCAGCAACAGCCGTCAGGCGCGGCAGGGAGCCGACGATGCGACGGACGAGTAGGGCGATCAGCGTTGCGGCGATCAGAAGCACGATCAGCGCGGTGGTGCCGATCGCATAGGTCATCTCGGTTGCGATGCTGTTGATGTCCGCCTTGCGGACGCCGGCATAGAGAATGCCGAGCACATCACCGGTCGGCGAGAAGATCGGCTGGTAGATCGTGTAGTATGGCGTCTCCAGGATGACAGCTTCGCCGCGATAGACCTCGCCCTTGACGGAATAGGGATAGACAGCGCCGGTCTGGCCGAGTGCGGTGCCGACGGCGCGGTTGCCATCCGGCTTGATGATGTTGGTGGTGCGGCGCCAGAAGTCCTTGCTTTCGGCATCCCAGGCAAAGATCGTCGCCGTCTGGCCGGTCATGCGGCCGATGACGTCGATCATGCCGTGCTCGGTGAACTCAGTCGGAATGGATTCCATCACGATGCGGCTGACGTTGCCGTCCTGAGCCCAGGTGATCTGGGTGCCGGGCAAATCCCGTTCGATAATCGTGGCCGCCGTGCGAAGGCTTGCATCCTGGCCGGCGATCGCCTGCTGCTGGATGCGGGTTTCGATGCTGCCGGAGATGACCCAGGCCACGGCTCCGAGCGCCGCGATCAGGATGAGGACCGTCGTGGCGGTGATTGTCTTCGTGATGCCGAAGCGCGAAAAGAACTGCATTATAAAAGGGCCTTTGGACGTTGACTTGGACGTTAGTCTAAGCGCTTTGAGTTAATCCTTGGTTTTACAGAGGTTTTCGGAATCGAGTTGACGAAGGGCAAAAACACGATTTCTCGTTAGTCGGCCTCCCCAAATCTGGCGTGGCTGGAAAGAAAGGGCCTTGAAATGGTGGAAAAGCGGGAATTGAAGGCCGAGATCCGGAAGGCGCGGCTGGCGGTGCGGGACGCGATCCCGGCGGAGACGAGACTGGAGCACAGTCTTGCCATGACGGAGCTTGCGGGAGACGATCTTTCGCTGGAGCCCGGGCTCGTCGTCTCCGGCTTCTTCCCGATCCGCTCCGAGGCGGATATTCGCCCTCTGATGGCACGGCTCAAGGCCCGGGGCGCGCGGCTCTGCCTGCCTGTCGTTCTGGACAAGCAGACGATCGTCTTTCGCGAACTCGCAGCCGGCGCGGAGCTCGTCGATACCGGTTTTGGCACCCGGGGGCCAGGCCCTGAAGCTGCGGTTCTCGACCCCGATCTGCTTCTGGTGCCTCTGTCGGCCTTCGATGCTGCCGGCAACCGGATCGGCTATGGTGCCGGTCATTACGACCGCGCGATCGCCCGTCTCAGGGAAAAAGGCCGGCATCCGAGGCTGATCGGCATTGCATTCGACTGTCAGGAGGTGGCAGAAGTGCCCTACGAGGCCCATGACGTCCGGCTGGAAGCCGTGCTGACCGAGAGCGGCCTTAGAAGATTCATGGAGTGATTGGACGAAAATGCGACTTCTGTTCCTCGGAGACATGGTGGGCAAGACCGGACGTACGGCTGTATGGGAGCGGTTGCCGGGCCTGATCTCCGATCTGAAGCTCGATTTCGTCATCGTCAACGGCGAGAATGCCGCCGGCGGCTTTGGCATCACCGAGGATATCTATCTCGAGACGATCAATGCCGGTGCCGATGTGGTGACAACCGGCAACCATGTCTGGGACCAGAAGGAAGCGGTGTCGTTCTGCACCCGGCACGACCAGTTCCTGCGCCCGGCCAATTATCCGGCCGGCACGCCCGGCAAGGGTTCCGGTCTTTTCTACGCCCGCAACGGTGCGCGCGTGCTCGTCGCCAACATCATGGGCCGCGTCTTCATGCATCCTGAGCTGGACGATCCCTTCAAGTCTGCAGAGAGCATTCTTGCGGCCGCCCCGCTGAAGGAGCAGGCGGACGTCATCGTCTTCGATTTCCATGCCGAAGCGACCAGCGAGAAGCAGTGCTTCGGACATTTCGTCGATGGCCGTGCAAGCTTCGTTGTCGGCACCCACACCCATGTGCCGACCGCCGACCACCAGATCCTGAACGGTGGCACGGCCTATATGTCGGATGCCGGCATGTGTGGTGATTACGACTCCTCGCTCGGCATGGAGAAGGAAGAGCCGCTCAACCGCTTCATCTCGAAGATGCCCAAGGGCCGCTTCGAGGCGGCAAGCGGGCCGGCGACGATCTGCGGCGTCGGCGTCGAGATCTCCGACAGCACAGGGCTTGCCGAAAAGATCGCCCCCTTGCGGCTCGGCCCGCGGCTCGCCGAGACGATCCCGCCCTTCTGGGCCTAACGGCCCGGCGATAACGCCATTGTGAGGCCTGGAGACGGGGAGGCAGCTTTACGCTTTCCCGGTGCTCCCGCATTCTTGGCTTTCAAGCTAGACGGTGCAGGGAGCGGCATGATGCTGAGACTGGTGTTGTCCACGATGGTGCTCTCGGTTCTGGCCGGTGGTGCCTTGGCGCAAGAGGCACAGCGACCGCAGGTCAGCCAGTGCCAGCTGATCGCCGAGAAGATTCCCAAGGTTCAGTACGCCAACTTCACGCCTGCAGTCTCCGGTGCCCCGGTCTTGACGCTCGCGCAGGTGCAGGAAGATGTGGTTATCAGCTTTGTCGGCCATTCCACCTTCCAGATCGACACGCCGGCCGGCATTTCAATCGCAACAGATTTCAATGGCTGGCTCCGCACGTCGCGTACACCCGATGTCGTGACGATGAACAAGGCGCATTCGAGCCACTATACCCTCAATCCCGATCCCGCCATCGGTGCAGTCCTGCACGGCTGGAACGAGGCCCAGCCTGGAGAGCCGATCGAGCACCGGCTGGTCGTGGGGGATGCCTATGTCAGAAACGTGCCAACGGATATCAGGAGTTGGGGCGGAACCATGGAGCCGAATGGCAACTCGATCTTCATCATCGAGGTCGCAGGCCTGTGCATCGGCCATCTCGGCCATCTGCATCATGAATTGACCGACACCCATTACGGTGAGATCGGCCGACTGGATATCGTCATGGTGCCGGTGGATGGTGGATTGACGCTCGGGGCAGACAGCATGAGCCGGATCGTGAAGCGTCTGCGCTCCGCACTGATCCTGCCCATGCATCGTCGCGGTCCACCGATCGAAACTTTCCTGTCAATGTTCGACGACAGTTTCGATACGCAGATCTCGGAGAATCGCGGCTTCACGGTGTCGATGCGGACATTGCCGAAAAAGCCGCTGATCCTCGTCTTGCAGGGGGTCTAGTACCCCCGCTGCGGTTCAGGCGAAGCGGACTTCGCGGTGTACGCCGACGTCAGGCATCTTCTCGTCGCTCATGTTCGCCTTGGCGATTTCCCAGCCGAACTTGAGCGAGCTGTTGGTGGAGGCCCAGATCTCGCCATCGTCCAGCTTGAGTTCCAGAAGCGTCAGCTTCGGATCGGACTTTCCGCCTTCGTACCAGGCTGCGACGACGGAATTCCAATATTCGTCGATCTTGGCCGGATCCTTGTTCTCCACCAGCGTGCCTGCGAGGCAGGCATGATAGTCGTGATCCTTGCCGACGACGCAGAAGTGAGCGCGGCTGCCGGGACGCAGGGCCTGCACAAGATGGCTGTCGGTCTTGGAGAAGAACCAGATGCTGTTGCGCTTGCGATCCGCATTCGGGGCCATCGGCTGCATGTGCATATTGCCGCCCATAAGGCCGAGCATACCGGCATGGATGCTGTCGATTTCATCCCAAAGCTGTTCGACGGGATTTTCGCGGGCTTCGCTAAAACTTGCCATGTTCTGTCTCCTTGTCGTGTGTGCTCAGAGCAACGAGTTCGGCAGGCACTTGTTCCGGCTTTTTGAACCGATGTCGCGGCCTTGAAACAGCTGGCTTTCGCCCTTATAAGGCGGCCATTCCCACAAACAGACCTGATCAGGGGTGCCATGGCTGGCCATTCACAGTTCAAAAACATCATGCACCGCAAGGGCAAGCAGGACGGTATCCGTTCGAAGATGTTCTCCAAGCTCGCGCGCGAAATCACCGTTGCCGCAAAGACCGGTCTGCCCGACCCTGCGATGAATGCCGCACTTCGTCTCGCCGTGCAGAACGCCAAGGCGCAATCGATGCCGAAGGACAACATCGAACGCGCGATCAAGAAGGCGTCCGGTGCCGATGCCGAGAGCTACGACGCGATCCGTTATGAAGGCTACGGTCCTGGCGGCGTTGCCGTCATCGTCGAGACGCTGACCGACAATCGCAACCGCACGGCCTCCGTTGTCCGCTCGACCTTCTCCAAGGCTGGCGGTGCACTCGGCGAAACAGGGTCGGTGTCCTTCTCCTTCGACCATGTCGGCGAGATCACCTACAAGGCCTCTGTCGGCGATGCCGACAAGGTTATGGAAGCGGCGATCGAAGCCGGTGCCGAAGACGTGGTGTCGGATGAAGACGGTCACACCATCTACTGCGCCTTCGAAGACATGAACGAAGTGTCCAAGGCGCTCGAAGCCGTGCTCGGTGGTGCGGAATCGGTCAAGGCAATCTGGAAGCCGCAGAACACGATCGAGGTCGATGAAGAAAAGGCGACCTCGCTGATGAAGCTCATCGACACACTCGAAGACGATGATGACGTGCAGAACGTCTATTCGAACTTCGAAATCTCCGACGAAGTCATGGCGAAGTTGTCCGCCTGATCGTCTGGACCGATCGAGACATACAAAAGCCCGGCTGCATCGCAGCCGGGCTTTTTGCTACTCAGCGTCCCTGCGTCGGCTCAGGCAGCGTCGCTGCGCACGCTTCCAATAACGTCGACGAGTTCGTTGACGATGCGCTCGACCTGCTCGCGGTCGTCGCCTTCAGCCATGACGCGGATCAGCGGCTCGGTGCCCGAGGGGCGGATGACCAGACGGCCGGACTTGGCGAGCTCGGCTTCCGCGTCAGCGATCGCCTGCTTGACGACGGCGTCTTCCAAGGGCTTGCCGCCGGAGAAGCGGACATTGCGCAGAAGCTGCGGCACGGGTTCGAAACGATGGCAGAGTTCGCTGACCGTCTTGCCGGTGCGCTTGACCGCCGCCAGGATCTGCAGGGCAGCCACAAGGCCGTCGCCGGTCGTGCCGTGATCGGCGAGAACGATGTGGCCGGACTGTTCGCCGCCGACGTTGAAGTCGTGGTTGCGCATGTGCTCGACGACATAGCGGTCGCCGACCTTGGTGCGGGCAAGCGTCAGGCCCTTGTCGCCGAGGAAACGTTCCAGGCCGAGGTTCGACATGACGGTCGCGACGATGCCGCCGCCACGCAGCAGCCCGTCCTGAGCCCAGGTTTCGGCAACGACCGCCATCAGCTGATCGCCGTCGATAACGGTGCCGTTTTCGTCGACGATGATGACGCGGTCCGCGTCGCCATCGAGTGCGATGCCGATGTCGGCGCGGGTCTCGTGGACCTTCTTCTGCAATGCGTCCGGATGGGTCGAGCCGCATTCCAGGTTAATGTTCGTGCCGTTCGGCTCGTCGCCGATGGTGACCACGTCGGCGCCGAGTTCCCAAAGGGCAGCCGGCGCCACCTTGTAGGCCGCGCCGTTGGCACAGTCGATGGCGACACGCAGACCGTGAAGGGTCACGTCGCGGGGCAGGGTGCGCTTGGCGAATTCGACATAGCGGTCATGCACGCCATCGATGCGCTTGGCACGGCCGATGTCGTTGGGGGCTGCAAGCTGGCCGTAGAGATCCTTCTCGAGCAGTTCCTCGATCTGCTGCTCCAGTTCGTCCGACAGCTTGTAGCCGTCGGGGCCGAAGAGCTTGATGCCATTGTCGGCAAAGGGATTGTGCGAGGCGGAGATCATCACGCCGAGGTCGCAGCGCAGCGAGCGCGTCAGCATGGCAACCGCAGGCGTCGGGATCGGGCCGAGAACGAAGGCATCGAGGCCGGCCGCCGTGAAGCCCGCGACCATGGCGTTTTCCAGCATGTAGCCGGAAAGACGCGTGTCCTTGCCGATCACCACCCGGTGGCGGTGCCCGCCGCGGCGGAAGATCGTGCCGGCGGCTATACCGACACGCATGGCGAGATCGGGTGTCATGGGGAAGCGGTTGGAGAGGCCGCGAATACCGTCCGTGCCGAAGTAACGACGTGTCATCAAGTGTTCCTTCAAGTCCATTTCGCTGGCGGTCGCTGCACGTGATCAGCCGGAAGCGATCGTGCAGGGGCCCGCGGTTGGCTGCTCATGCCATAGAACGCGGCGAAGAACACGTAAAATAGCGCTAAAACTCATTACATGGCGTTACCGGAGGCCCTATCGTCCACCGGATTTTGCGGCTTGGCCCGTTCCATACAAAAAAGGCCACCCCGTGAAGGGTGGCCTTTCGCTTGATCTCTATCACGTGCGATCAGTGCGGCTGCGGTTCCAGCCCGCCTTCCGGTTCGCCACCCTTCGGCGCATCCTTGCGACCGGTCGAGGGCACGGCGGAGCCACGGCTCGGTGTGCTGTCGTCACCGCTGTCGCGGGACGGCTTTTCACCGCGGATCAGCGCCTTGATCTCTTCGCCCGAGAGCGTCTCGTATTCGAGCAGGCCTTCAGCGATCGCCACGAATTCATCGTGGTGGTCAGTCAGGATGCGACGGGCCTCGGTATAGGCTTCGTCGATCAGGCGGCGGACTTCCATGTCGATCTTCTGGGCGGTCGATTCCGAGACGTTCTTCGACTGCGAGACCGAATGACCGAGGAAGACTTCCTGCTGGTTCTCACCATAAGCGACCTGACCGAGGACATCCGAGAAGCCCCACTGGGTAACCATGGCGCGGGCAAGTTTGGTGGCCTGCTCGATGTCGGAAGACGCGCCGGAGGTGATGTTCTCCTTGCCGAAGGTCAGTTCTTCAGCCACGCGTCCACCCATCATAATGACGAGACGCGAGACCATCCACTTGTAGCTCATCGAGTAGCGGTCGCCCTCGGGGAGCTGCATGACCATGCCGAGCGCACGACCGCGGGGGATGATGGTTGCCTTGTGCAGCGGATCGGCGACGGGCACCTGCAATGCGGTGATCGCATGGCCAGCTTCGTGATAGGCGGTCAGCTTCTTTTCGGCCTCGGTCATGGCGGAGGAGCGGCGTTCCGCGCCCATCATGATCTTGTCCTTGGCGTCTTCGAACTCCGACATGGTGACGACACGCTTGTTACGTCGGGCGGCCATGAGGGCAGCTTCGTTGACGAGGTTCATCAGGTCGGCACCGGAGAAGCCGGGCGTACCACGCGCGAGAACCTTGAGGTCGACATTCGGGGCCAAAGGCACGTTGCGGGCATGAACCTTCAGAATGCGCTCACGGCCGACGATGTCGGGGTTCGGCACGACAACCTGACGGTCGAAGCGGCCCGGACGCAGAAGGGCGGGGTCGAGAACGTCGGGACGGTTGGTCGCCGCGATCAGGATGATGCCTTCATTGGCTTCGAAGCCGTCCATCTCGACGAGCAGCTGGTTGAGCGTCTGTTCGCGTTCGTCGTTGCCGCCGCCGAGACCGGCGCCACGATGACGGCCGACGGCGTCGATTTCGTCGATGAAGATGATGCAAGGCGCATTCTTCTTCGCCTGTTCGAACATGTCGCGGACGCGGCTTGCGCCGACACCGACGAACATTTCAACGAAGTCCGAACCGGAGATGGTGAAGAATGGCACATTGGCTTCGCCGGCAACGGAGCGGGCGAGCAGCGTCTTACCCGTGCCCGGAGGGCCTACGAGCAGAACGCCGCGCGGGATCTTGCCGCCGAGACGCTGGAACTTCTGCGGGTCGCGCAGGAATTCGACGATCTCTTCCAGATCCTGCTTGGCTTCGTCGACGCCAGCGACGTCATCGAAAGTGACGCGGCCATGTGCTTCCGTCAGAAGCTTGGCCTTCGACTTGCCGAAGCCCATGGCACCACGCGAGCCACCCTGCATCTGGCGCATGAAGAAGAGCCAGACGCCGAGAATCAGCAGCATGGGGAGAAGCGTGCCGATGTAGCTCAGGAAGCCGGAGGAGCCGTCCGTTTCGGGACGGGCGACGATCATGACGTTCTTGGCTTCCAGCTTGGTCAACAGGTTGTCGTCGACCACAGGAGCGTAGGTCTGGAACGCCGTTCCAGACTCGACATACTTGCCGAGAACGCGGTTGCCAGTGACCGTCACTTCACGAACGCGCCCTGCATCCACCTCGCGGAGGAACTGCGAGTAGGGAACCTCGCTCGAGGCCGTCTGCGACGGCGAGGTCTGGAACATGCTGAAGAGCGCGATCAGCAACAATGCGATAATCGCCCAGAGCGCGAAATTGCGAAAATTTGGGTTCATTGAACTCCCCGAACCTGTGGTGCGGGACGAAGCCCCGCAGAATTACTCTCTAACATAGGATCACGCCGCATCCTTGCCAAGGCAAACGGGCCTTCACAGATCGTTTTCCGTCAATAAGTCTTAAATGGGACAGCTGGGGCTCGGTTCCGCGCCAATGAGTGTGGCTATCGCGTCGGCCAATGGCTGGTCGAAACTGGGCATGAAATCCGCGTAGAGCGAGAGCCGTGGTGCGACCGTCACGAGTGGGCCCTGCTGGTGGGAAATGCCATGGATATCAGCGATTTGTGGCGCGTTACCCTGCAATGCAGAACGGATCGAGCCAGGCAAAGCGCGGTCGATCGTGGATGCAGGACCGCCTGTGATCGTGACCTCGTCATCGCTCGAATTCAGGATTGTATAGCGGCCGTCCCAGACACCGATTGCCGCTGGTAAAAGCGACAGCGGCAAAAGACCGCGCCTTTCGCGGACCAGATAGAGCCGATCACGCCGTCGCAGAATGAGCGTACCTGACAGCGTCAGGCGAAAATCAGAGCCTTCGTCGAGGTTGTGGCTCAGCCGCGCGAGACTGTCGGCACTCGGACGATGGGGCTTGCCGCCGAGCACGGCGACCAGCGCGCCGAGGGCGTGATCGCTAACTGCCTTCTCAGTCGAGGCAGGCAGCGACACTGTGACCAACATTCCGGGGCCGGCAGTCGCGTGGCGTCTCAACCAGTCTGCCGCTTGTGCCGAAAGGGAAGTTCTTTGTCTGGCGGCGGCGTCGATCGTGGCGGCATCGACTGTCGGAGCCGCGCGCCGTGTCCGTACGCGCTCGTAGTGGGGATCGTCATTGCTCGGGTCGTCGATCCATGCCCGGCCTGAGGCCTCGAGGCTGCTGCGGATCGCGGCACGGCGCGTGTGAAGAAACGGGCGGAGGATCCAGAGGCGGCCTGCATACAGGGTGGCTGGCGCCATGCCGGAAAGACCGAGGACCGCGTCGGCGGAGCGACCCGCGCGCATGGCCACAGTCTCGATCTGATCGTCCAGAGTATGGCCGGTGACGATTGCGTCGGCGTCGTAGGTGTCTGCTGCATGGGCGAGCAACCGATAACGCGCCTCGCGAGCGGCAGCTGAGAGGCCGGTCGTGGGCTTCTCGCCGGTCCAGCGTTCGATCCGATGCGATATGCCGAGCTCTCCGCACAGTATCGCGATCTGCTCAGCCTCGTCGGCGGCTTCCGGCCTCAGGCCGTGGTCGATGGTTGCGGCGGAAAGAGAGTGGCGGTGAGGATATGTGTGTCCGTCGATCGCGCGCTTCAGCGACAAAAGCAGGCCGAGCGAATCGCTGCCACCGGATACGGCGACGAGCAGGCGCATGGGACGGTTGAGGGAGAGGAGAAAGTCTTGGATCGCGGCTTCAGGCGAGCGTTCGGGCAGTGAAGACCCTGCCGCGAGGACGGCGCTCATCAGCAGCTGAGGCGCTTCTGCTCGCTCGCGACCTTCGATACGACGGCGCGGGAAGCCTTAGGGTAGCGCTTCGAGACTTCGCGCAGCGTGGCGCAGGCCGTCTCGGTATTGTCGAGGGCGGCGAGCGACATGCCGAGCTTCAGCAGCATCTCAGGCGCCTTCGGGGAGGTGTTGTAGGTCTGATGGGCATTCAGGAAGGTTTTGGCCGCCTCGTTGAAATTGCCCTGGGAGTAGAGCGCTTCTCCGAGCCAGAAATGAGCATCGGCGATCTTGGCGCTGCTTGGATAGGCCGCGATGAAATCGCGGAACTCGCTCTCGGCCAGCGAATAGTCGCCGGAGAGCACATGGGCATAGGCAATCTGATAGACGTCGCCCTCGGAATTGAGCGAGGCGGTCTGCTGCGGCGCAGACGGAGGCGTTGTCGAGGGGGCGGTCACGCCGGTATCGACGCCGGGCAGGGCGGTCGAGCTGTTGTTCAGCGCATCCTGGTTGAGCGTGGCCGTGACGGGCATGCCGCTTTCATCGAGCGCGATGGAGCCGAGCGTCTGTTCGCCGGGTGCCGTTCCGGACCCGAGACCGGAAGCGTCGGCGGTTACGCCGACGTCCGGGGTTTCGGTGATGATCTCTGCGACCGAATCCTGCTGGTCGCCGGCGGTGGCAGGACGCGTCAGCGAGCCGCTTCTCTTCTCGAGATCCTGGAAGCGGAACTCATTGTCTTCCTGCTGCTTTCGGAGGGCTTCCTGCATCTGCAGGAGCTGGAAGCTCATTTCCTCGATCCGGCCGTTCAGGGCGCGAATTTCTTCCTCGAGCTGCTGGACACGCAAGGTCGGATCCGTCGCCTGAGCGAACTGGACGTCTGCCTTCGGCATTTGTCCGGTGGCCTTCTGGCCGAGCTGGACATTCGGAAACAGCTGGAATGCGTTAGCAGCGCTGCTCAGTCCGGTAAGCGAGGCCGTCGCAAACAGAGCGGCCATCACAAGTTTGTTCATGTTCCTTTTCCTGTTTTCGCGATGATTTTGCGCCGAACCAGCGCCGACAGGAGTTTTCCCAATTGCCTGCAAAAAGCAACCAAGTTCGGCCAAAGTAAGGAGAAAAGTAAAAGGCGGCCCATGGGCCGCCTTCAAGCTCTGGTGATGACCGGGTGAACCGGATCACATGCCGGCGCCACCGAGAACAGTGACGGCGCGGCGGTTCTGCGACCAGCAGGAGATGTCGTCGCAAACGGCGACCGGACGTTCCTTGCCGTAGGAAATGGTCTTCAGACGCTGAGCCGGAACGCCACGCTGTGCGAGGTAGTCGCGGGTCGCTGCTGCACGGCGAGCACCGAGCGCCAGGTTGTATTCGCGGGTGCCGCGTTCGTCGGCATGACCTTCGATCGTGATCGCGTAGTTCGGGTAACGCTGCAGCCACTGCGCCTGACGGTCGAGCGTCTGGGCGGCATCGGCGCGGATGGCGGTCGAGTCGGTGTCGAAGAAGATGCGGTCGCCGACGTTGACGGTGAAGTCCTGGGCAGAGCCCGGGGTGGCGGCACCAGCGCCACCGGCGCCGAGGCCGAGTTCGCCGGCGCTGTTCGGCAGGTTCTTCTTGTTGGCACAGCCGGCAAGGGCGAGGGCCACGGCAAATGCGACCATGGCCGGATTGGTTGCCATCTTCTGCAGGCGGCTCGTGGCCGGGGAATGAATGCGGCTCATCGCCGGTCTCCTTGAATTCTCTGTTAGGGTTGCCGGAGCATAACCAATCGCGGTTAACCGGCTTCCAACAATTATGGTTAACGAAGCGTCAATTCTCGTCAGAAACAGCGCAATTGCCGGCCCTTTGAGGCAAGAAAGAGGCGCAATTGCGCCTCTTTCCAGTCACTATTCCATCAGTGGCGACCAGGCCGGGTCGGAGGCGAAGGATGGCGTCTTCACCAGTTGCTCGTTGTAGCCCGTGAGGTCGATCGAGTAGAGCTGCGGGCCACCGGCGCCAGCGTTCTGGCGGAAGAACATCAGCACGCGTCCGTTCGGTGCCCAGGTCGGGCCTTCGTTGTGGAAGCCCGTGGTCAGGATGCGCTCGCCGGAGCCGTCAGTCTTCATGACGCCGATGGAGAACCGGCCGCCGGACTGCTTGGTGAAGGCGATCAGATCGCCGCGGGGCGACCAGACCGGGGTCGAGTAGGAACCGTCACCGAATGAAATGCGGCGCTGGCCGGAGCCATCGGCACCCATGACATAGAGCTGCTGGCGGCCGCCGCGGTCACTTTCGAAGACAATCTGGCTGCCGTCGGGCGAATAGGATGGCGACGTGTCGATCGCGGCCGTGTTCGTCAGACGGGTTGTGGTGCGCGAACGCAGGTCCATCGTGTAGATGTTGGCGTTACCGTCCTGCTGCAGGCTCATGATGACCCGCTGGCCATCGGGAGAGAAGCGCGGCGCAAAGGTCATGCCGGGGAAGTTGCCGACCACTTCACGGGCGCCGGTTTCCAGCTGCAGAAGATAGACGCGCGGCTGTTGGCCTTCGAACGACATGTAGGTGATTTCCTGGCGGCTCGGCGAGAAGCGCGGCGTCAGGACGATGTCGTTGCTGTTGGTCAGCATGCGGATATTCTCGCCGTCCTGGTCCATGATGGCCAGCTGACGCTTGCGGTCTGTCTTCGGGCCGCTCTCCGAGACGAAGACGACACGGGTGTCGAAATAGCCCTTTTCGCCGGTAATGCGCTCATAGATCGCATCAGCGATCATATGGGCGACGCGCCGCCAGTTCTTCGGATCGGTGAAGAACTGCTGGCCGGTCATCTGCTGGCCACCGAAGGTGTCCCAGAGGCGGAATTCGGCGCGCAGGCGGCCATCGGGTTCGCGCACGATGCGTCCGACGACCAGAGCCTCGGCCTTCAGGGCTGTCCAGTCGGGAAAGCGCGGTGCCTGATCGGGGTTCTGAATCTTCTCGATGAAGGCCGCACGGTTGACCGGCGCAAAGAGGCCCGAGCGCTTCAGGTCAGCTTCCACGACCGCAGAGATCTGTGCGCCGATGCCATCGGCCGAGATGAAGTCGGTAATGGCGATCGGCAGCGGTTGGACGTTGCCGCGGTTGATGTTGATTTCAACGGCTGCGTTTGCAGGCGCCACAAAGGCAGCTGCCATGCCGGCACAGACCAGCAGAAGTCGGAGGAGGAGAGTTTTCATGCTTACCAAGCCTTTCAGCTCTTACATCAGTTCGCTGGGGTCGAAATTGACGACAACTTCAGACCAAGCGTCGTATTTGTCCGGGGGCAGATTGGTGAAGGGGGCGGACTTGCGCACGGCGCGAACGGCGCCGCTCATGAGGACCTGTTGGGCCGAGGGCGAGCCGCCGGTGGCCGTCGCTTCGGGTTCGCCGATCAGAGCGCCGTTCTGGTCGAGGCGGAAGGTGACGCGGATGCGCACGTCTGCTGCATCCGCCATGCCCGGCGTAATCAGCCAGTTGTCCTGAATGACGCCACGAAGGGCATCGAGTTCGCTCTGGCTGAGCTTCGAGCCGCCGGTGTCGGTGCGGCCGCCCAGTGCTTCCTGATCGGTGGAACGCTTCGCGCCACCGCCGGCGGCATCCGTCTTGTTGAGAAGGGCTGCCACTTCGTCGGCGTTGAAGTCGCTTTCCATCTGCGGCTTGGATTTCGCCGTTTCCTGCGCCTTGGTGTCTTTCTTGGCATCAGGCTTCGGTGCCGGCTTCTTCTCCGCCGGCTTGGCGATCTCGGGCTTCGGGCGGGCAGCCGGGATGGGCGCCTGCTCGGGCAGGGGAATTTCTTCGGCTACCGCCTGTTCGACCGGCTGAGGCTCCGTGGGCTGGGGTTCCGGCTCCGGTGGGGGAGCCGTGTCTTCCTTGACCACTTCCTTCACCTCGTTAACCTTCGGATCAGGCGTCGGCGCCGGCGTCTCGACCTTCTTCGGTGCGGCCGCGACTTCCTGTTCGACCGGCCGCTTGGAGGGGGTCGGTGGGGCTTTAAGATCGACCTCGTTGTCGCCGATATTCTCGGCGGGCTCCGCAATCGGTGGCTTCTTGGTCGGCACGGGCGCGGATTTCTCCGCCATCGGCGCGTCCGTCGAGCCCTTCTGGATCTGGGTGAACTCCTCGATCGGAACGATGTCGACCGGGAGCGATTCCATCGGAGCGAATTCGAGTTTTTCAGGCGAGCCGAGGCTCACCAGCGCCGCCGAGAGCGCCAGAGTGTGCAGAAGCGAGGATGTGAAGAGGCTGCCCTTCATGTCCGTCCGATCAGTTCTGCTGTTCCTGCAGGGTCACAAGACCAATATTGGTAAAGCCTGCGGCTGAAATCCGCGCCATGACCTGCATGACGATGCCGTAGGTGGCGGCGGTGTCGGCGCGCACGAAGATGCGTTCACTGTAGCCGGTGGTGGCGATCGCCTGCAGCTTCGGCACGACTTCCTCGATCGGGATCGCCGTTTCCTGCAGATAGATCTCGCCTTCCGGATTGACCGAGACGGTGATCGGCTGATTTTCGCTGCTCATCGCCTGTGCCTGGGTCTGCGGCAGGTCGATCGGCACGCCAACGGTCATCATCGGGGCTGCGACCATGAAGATGATCAGCAGCACGAGAACGACGTCGACGAAGGGTGTGACGTTGATGTCGCTGACGAGGGCTTTCTTGCCACCGCGGCGACCGCGGCGTCCACCGCCCTTGCTACCCGATCCAACCGACATACCCATGATGCGTCTCCTGCTCCCTGAGCTTTACTGGGCGGCCTGGCGAGGCTGCAGCTTCTCGTCGATCTGACGCGACAGGATGGCCGAGAATTCGTCTGCAAAGCCTTCCATACGCGCACCAAGCTTGCCGGCTTCGCCCGCAAACTTGTTGTAGGCGATGACGGCGGGAATAGCGGCGATCAGACCCATGGCGGTCGCGAGCAGTGCTTCCGCGATACCGGGGGCGACGACCGCGAGGCTTGCATTATTGGAGCCGGCGATGGCCTGGAAGGAGGTCATGATGCCGACAACGGTACCGAAGAGACCGATAAACGGCCCGGCGGAGCCGATGGTGGCGAGCGACGAAAGGCGGGATTCGAGCGCTTCGGATTCGCGTGCCATGGTGACATCCATGGCGCGGTCGATGCGCATCTGCAGGCCGATCGGCGAACGGGCGCCGCGCTCGAAGCTCTTCTTCCATTCGCGCATGGCGGCGACGAAGATAGCGGCAAGGCCGGTATTGCTGCGCTCGGCAAGCGTCCGGTACAGCTCTTCCAGCGACTGGCCGGACCAGAAGACCTGTTCGAACTGGTCGAACTGGCGCCGGGCGCGGGCATAGCTCACATACTTGTCGATGACGATGGCCCAGGTCCAGACGGAGGCAGCCACCAAGCCGATCATGACCAGCTTGACGATCAGGCCTGCCTGCATGAACAGGCCCCAAAGGCTCACATCATGCGCTGCTGCAGCCATTCCAACTTGTTCCATCGCCTTCAATTCCCCGAAATCCAAACGCCCGGTGGGTTGGACCGGGCGGTGACATGAGCTCTGCTGTGGAAAGTTTGCGCGGTCGCAGCCGCCGAAACCCTTTTCCCGCCTTAGCTCCCAGAGTGCTTCTGGTATGAAAATTTGGTCAAAGGAAGGCGTGCGCTGCACAATCTTCCAGCCTCCGAGTAAGACCCGATTAAGGTTAAAAAGGGGTTACCGCAGAGCTCGATCAGGGCTTTGTGAAGTCAGGTGAGGAACTGCCTGGCGAGATCGTCCGGCAAGCGCCTGGGCCGGCCATTGCGATTGACGACAGCGATCACGACCTTCGCTGCGATGAGCAGCTGATCCGCGCGGCGGATTTCCTGTTGCAGGATCATCTTGGCGCCACCGGCCTTTTCCGTCCGCGTGATGACGGTGACGACGTCATCCATGCGGGCAGGGGCCTTGAAGTCGATTTCCATCCGATGAACCATGAAGGCGAGGCCTTCGTCGGATGTCTCGAAGAGGGTCGATTGCGCAACACCGAGGCAGCGCAGATAGTCGGTGCGGGCGCGCTCCATGAAGTGCAGGTAACGGGCATGATAGACGGCACCGGAAAAATCGGTGTCTTCGTAGTAGACTCGCTGCATGAGGAGGTGCACGCCGTCGATGATTTCGCCACAAATCGAAATGGATCTTTTGTCTACCACGCCCTGTCCTCGCTGATCTCAGGCGGCACCTAGCAGAAGCCATGGGCCGAAGCCAGTCTCAGCCTTGGTTCTCGTCGAGATCGCCATCATGCCAGACGATATGCTTGGGAGAGGTCGGCAAGGATTCGATTTCATCGGCGATGAAGTAGGGCGGGATATCCAGCGCGACCAGCGCATCCCGCGTCGCCGGCACCCATTTGAATTCGCGGCTGTTCTTGCCGTCTTCGTTGCGGTGGATGATGTCGGTCGCGTGGAAGGGGAAGTGCTCCGGGATCTCCATCCGGTAGTAAAGTCCGAGTTCGTGCCAGGCCTTTTGCTCGTAGTCGAAGAAGTTCTCGACGATCCAGAGTAGCTCGCGGACCTCTGCGGCCACGCCCAGCTCCTCGTGCATTTCACGCACCAGCGTCTCGGCCGAGGTCTCGCCGATCTCGGCCCGACCGCCCGGAAAGGTCCAGAAGGTCTCATGCGTTGCGCGGTGGACCAGCACATGGCCGTCGCGAAAGGCAAGGCCCGCGATACGATGGTTGAAGCGTCGCTTGCCGTCCTTGATGGTGATCAGGGTGCGTTTCGACACGGGTTCAGTCATCCTCAAGCGTCAGCCGGAATTGTGCGGCCTCGAGATCCTTGGGCGGGGTCATGCCGAGGTGCTTCCAGGCGGTGGCCGTCAAGACGCGGCCACGCGGTGTGCGCTGGATGAAGCCCTGCTGGATCATGTAGGGCTCGATGATGTCCTCGATCGCGTCGCGTGGTTCGGACAGGCCTGCGGCGATGGTTTCGATGCCGACCGGGCCGCCGCCGAAGTTGACGGCGATCATCGAGAGGTAGCGCATGTCGAGCTGGTCGAGGCCCATATTGTCCACGTTCAGCCGCGTGAGCGCTTCGTCGGCGATCTGGCGAGTGACGGCCTCGGCACGGGCGACTTCGGCGAAGTCGCGCACGCGGCGCAGCAGACGGCCGGCGATGCGTGGTGTGCCGCGCGCACGACGGGCGACTTCGCGGGCGCCGTCTTCGGTCATCGGCAGGTTGAGCAGCCGGGCACCGCGACGGACGATCGATTCCAGTTCCTCGACGGTGTAGAAATTCAGGCGGACCGGAATGCCGAAACGGTCGCGCAGCGGCGTCGTCAAAAGGCCAAGGCGCGTGGTTGCGGCCACCAGCGTGAATTTTGACAGGTCGATCTTGACCGAACGGGCCGCCGGGCCTTCGCCGATGATCAGGTCGAGCTGGAAGTCTTCCATCGCCGGATACAGGATTTCCTCGACAGCGGGGCTCAGGCGATGGATCTCATCGATGAAGAGCACGTCGCGCTCTTCGAGATTGGTCAAGAGGGCGGCGAGGTCGCCAGCCTTGGCGATCACAGGGCCTGAGGTCGAGCGAAAGTTGACGCCGAGTTCCTTGGCCATGATCTGGGCAAGGGTCGTCTTGCCGAGCCCCGGCGGGCCAACGAAGAGCACGTGATCGAGCGCTTCACCGCGATTCTTGGCCGCCTCGATGAAGATCTTCAGATTGGCGCGCGCCTCCGCCTGGCCGGTGAAGTCGTCAAGCGTCTGCGGGCGCAGTGCGGCGTCGAGATCTTCGCCGCGCTTTTCCGGCGTCAGGATCGGGTTGTTGTTCATCATGCGAGGAGTTCCATACCGGGCACACGGGTGGCGGCGCGTTTGTCGAAGGTCAGGGTGGTTCGGCAGCCGAGTTCGCGGTTCTTCAAGGCAATAAAAATATCGGCGAACTCTTCTTCGTTTCGCTCCATCTCGTCTAGTGCAAGTTCGATGACGTTCTCATCCTCCAGCACCAGATTGTCTGAATCCAGAAGACCTCCCAGGATCTGCTTGAGCTCTTCCCTGGACATCCTTGCCTGCCGACGTGCTGTCCAGATGAATTCCAGGAGGACCGCGCTGTTAACGAAGCCTGGTTCTGCCGGTGTCAGGCTGCCGACCAGCGCAAGCGCCTTTTTCGAATGTGTTTCGTCATCTTGAAGTATCAACCGAAGCAGAATGTTGGTGTCGAGTCCGATCATGTGCTTCGGTTCACATGTTCGACGATGGCATCGGCAATGGCCTCATCCATCTCGGTCAGGCTGAGCGCCGGAACGTTTGGACGATGAAGGATACCCGCCACATCGATCAACCGTTTGTTCTTTGCCTTGATCACGACTTCGCCGTTTCGCACGACGTAGCGAATTCTATCTCCCGGCTTCAACTTCAGAAGCTCTCTGATCTCTTGGGGAACGGTTGTTTGCCCCTTGGAGGTCATCGTCCCATAGAACACGTTCATGGCTTTCTCCTTACAATTCCATGATAGTAAGGAATTTTCTTCCGGGCAAGGAATTCACCGCGACAGCTCTTTCAGCCCCAGTCGGATCAATTTTGCGCTGTCAGCCCCTTCGCCGCCGTTCTTCAAGGCTGCGGCGATGGCATTGGCGGCCTGGTCTCGGGAATAACCGAGATTGGTGAGCGCCGACACAGCATCGGCCACAGGTGCGGAGGCGACGCCTTCGCCAAGTTCCTGCTTGAGGCCGATATTGCCTGAGGCCTCGCCGGCAAAGGCGGGTGCCTTGTTTTTCAGTTCGGTTACCAGGCGAAGTGCGACCTTCGGGCCGACGCCGGGTGCGCGGGAGATAGCGGCCTTATCCTGCAGCGCGATGGCATTCGCCAGTTCCGACGGGGTGAGCGTGGAGAGGACGGCAAGTGCCACCTTGGCGCCGACGCCCTGGACACTCTGCAAGAGGTTGAACCACTCCCGCTCAAGCGCGCTCATGAAGCCGAAGAGTTTCAGTTGATCCTCGCGCACATAGGTCTCGATGAACAGCACGACAGCTTCGCCGACGGAGCCGATGCGCGACAGGGTGCGGGCCGAGCAATGCGCGACATAGCAGACGCCGTGGACGTCGACGAGAACGTAGTCGTCGCCGATCTCGTCGATGGTGCCTTTGAGTTTGCCGATCATGGGAGCGTCCGTCGCGTTACAGGGGATGGGTTTCGGGAGAGATGATGTCGAGGTCGGGGAAGTAGCTGCGGTAGCGCGCTGCATCCCGTGTCAGTAGCCGGTGAGACCGGACGGCGGCATGCGCGCCGATGAAGAAGTCCGGCAGAGTGCGTTCGCGCTGCCCCCCGTTCCTTCGATAGAGACGGTGAGCCTTGCCAGCGCGAAACGCCACTTCGTAGGAAAGCGGTTCCTTCTTCAGATCGAGCCAATCAAGGGCCAGGCTCAGCTGCTGCTCGCTCAAGGGCGAGGCTGCTAGTTCGGACCAAATCACAGGATTGATCACGAGCGGCCCTTCATGGAAGCAGCGTTTCATTGCATCAAGCGACCAGGCGCGCGTTTCGCTGTTCGGTCCCAGCACGTCGATCAGCGCATTTGTGTCAATGATGGTCGAGGTCATCACGCGGTCCTCGAAGCCAATCGACATATTCGTCTGCTGTCATTCCGTTGGTGTCGAAGGTCCCTTGGACGCTCTGCGCCCAGGCATCGAAGTCCTTGAATGCATCCGTTGCATCGCCGGTCTTGATCAGCATGACACCTGTGTCAGCGATGACGAAGTCGACATCCGACCCCGGCTTGATGTCGAGCCGATCGCGGATTTCCTTGGGAATGGTGACTTGGCCTTTCTCCGTAACGCGCATGGTAATACCTCTGGGGTATTACTTAAGTGCAGACTTGGAACAAGTCAAGAACAAATCAGGCGCTGGCGAGCAGTTGGCGCATCCGTTCGCCGCCTCTGTTATGGGCGTGGCAGATGGCGATGGCGAGGGCATCGGCTGCGTCATTGCCCTTGAATTCGGCCTTCGGCATCAGGATCTTCAGCATCATGTGGATCTGTTTCTTGTCACCATGGCCGACGCCGATGACGGCTTTCTTCACCGCATTCGGCGCGTATTCGGAAACACGCAGACCGGCGCGGGCAGGCACCAGCATGGCGATGCCACGGGCCTGGCCGAGTTTCAGGGTGGCCACCGCATCCTTGTTGACGAAGGTCTGTTCGACGGCCGCCTCGTCGGGTTTGTGGGCATGAACCACTTCAGCCAGGCCGTCATGCAATTGGCAGAGGCGCGATGCGAGATCCATGTCGCCATCGGAGGTGACCGTACCCGAAGCGACGAAACGCAGCGAGTTGCCGAGTGTCTCGATCACGCCCCAGCCGCAGCGGCGAAGGCCAGGATCGATGCCGATGATGCGAATCGTTGAAGTCATGGCAAATCCTAGTGCAGGTCGGGGCAGAAGTGCCACTGAAATGTGAACAAAACAAAAACAAACGAAGTGATTATATTTTATTATCGTCACCTCTTGGGCGCCTGATCTGCCCTCCCTACATGAAAGGTCTCACAGATCGAAAGCCGCCGACATGATCCCGTTTTCCATTCTCGACCTCTCCCCGATTGCCGAAGGGCATACTGTGCGCGAAGCGCTGGATGCGTCGCGTCGGCTTGCCCAGGTGGCCGAGAAAAACGGATATCGCCGCTTCTGGCTGGCCGAACATCATGGCATGCCCGGCATCGCCAGCGCCGCCACTGCGCTCGTCATTTCCCATGTCGCTGCCGGCACGGAGACGATCCGCGTCGGATCGGGCGGAATCATGCTGCCCAATCACTCGCCGCTGGTGATCGCTGAGCAGTTCGGAACGCTGGAGGCGCTCTATCCCGGGCGCATCGAGCTCGGTCTCGGTCGAGCTCCGGGCACCGATATGCGCACGGCGCGCGCCCTTCGCCGCAACATGGAAGCCGGCGCTGAAAGCTTCCCCCATGACATCATCGAATTGCAGCGGCTGCTCGGGACACCGGATGAAGAGAGTGGCTTGATCGCCGTGCCCGGCATGAACAGCCATGTGCCGATCTGGCTCCTTGGTTCCAGCCTTTACAGCGCGCATCTCGCGGCGGCCCTCGGCCTGCCTTATGCCTTCGCCTCGCATTTCGCGCCCGATCAATTGCTTGAGGCTGTCGAGATCTACCGCGAACGGTTCCAGCCGTCGGCGGGCCTGCAGAAGCCATATGTCATGGTGGGTGTCATGGCCGCGATTGCCGAAACGGATGCGGAGGCGTCGTATCTCTTCACCTCGGCCCAGCAGCAGTTCGTCAATTTGCGGCGCAACATTCGCCGGGCTTTTCCGCGTCCCGTCGACACAATGGAGGGCTTCTGGACCGATATCGAGCGCATCGGGGTCGAGCATACCTTGCGTTATTCCATCGTTGGCTCGAGGGAAACCGCATCGGACAAACTGGAGCGCTTCCTCGCGGCGGTCCGGCCCGACGAGGTGATCGTCTCGACGCCGGTACACGACCTGGACGCCCGCCTACGGTCTGTCGAGCTGTTTGCAGGTCTCAGACAGGGCGTCGAGCAGACGGCCTGACCCCCTGGATTACAGGGTTTAGCCTGAGATCTTTACCCCCGATTAAGCGCCGAGGGTGATTGTTCCCGCATAAGGGGAGCCTGCCGACTCGAATTGGCAGGCCATAAACTGTGGGCGCAGGGTCTTCTGGCCGGGCTGCTCAGGGGAACAACAATCATGACAGCTCGCATCCATTCGCTATCGTTCAAAGTCATTGCCGTATTTCTCGTTCTGACTTTCATCACCGTCGCGCTCCTTAACGTCTTTGCCTATCGCAGCTCCAGCGCGCTGTTCGGCGAGCAGACCGAGAAGGCGATGACCAGCATGTTGACCTTCCGCGGCGACATGCTGACGGAGAAGCTCCAGGCGCTTGAAAACCAGGCAGCCTCCATCGCCAAGATCGAGACACTGCAGCAGTCGATGACCGGGCTGAAGAGCGGTTGGAACACCATCAGCAAGAGCACAGGTGATGCGAAAGCGGAACTGCAGCGTGTCTTCGTTGCGGAAAATCCCAATCCGCCCGGCGAACGCGAGAAGCTCTTGAAGCCCGAGGGGCCGAGCGGCTTCTATTATTCCACCCATGAGACCACGCAGGCTCAGATTGCCGAATATCTCGAAGGCACGAGCTTCAGCGACATGCTGATCGCCGACCAAAACGGCAATGTCATCTACTCCTTCAGGAAGGGTGCTGCATTCGGGGAGAATCTTGCGGAGGGGAGCTGGGCTGCCACGAACCTTGGGCGTGTCTTCCAGCAGTCGGTGCAGGCAGCGGCGGCAGCGGTCGACGATGCCGTCGACGTCAACTTCTCCGGTCTTTCTGTCGGTGCCGATGCCGCTGCCCCGGACATTTATTTCGCCGTACCCTTCGTCAAGCTTGGTGGTTACAAGGGCAGCCTGATGTTCCAGGTGAAGGCCGGTGTCTTCGAGAACCTTCTGTCCAAGGGCATTGTCGCCGGCAGCAGCCAGAAGGCCGCCATTCTTTCGGGCGAGGGCTCGGGCATCGCGCTTGACGCCTCCGGCAAGCTCATCGACGTCCGGGCGGATTTCGCCATGTCGGGCGATGGCGTTTCCGTGCAGTCCGGCGAGCGTCCCGAAGGTGCCGCGATGGTCTATGGCCGGCGCATCAGCTTCGGGGACCAGAGCTTCGTGGTGACGGAAAGTCTGACCACGGCCGAGCTCGAAGCCGGCTCGATCCGCATCGCAACCATCCTGTTCGTGACCGGCCTGATCGCGCTTGGCGTGCTTGCCGCTGCGACCTGGGTCTTCACCCGCCGCCTGTTTGCGCCGCTGGAGCGCCTTGTCGCCTTTACCGGTGCGGTGGCCGATGGTGAAATCGACCATCCCGTTGCCAACCAGGAGCGGCGCGACGAGATCGGCAGCATGGCGCGGGCGCTCGAACGCTTCCGCCTGGCATTGATCGAGCAGCAGCGGCAGTCTGCCGAGCGCCGCGAGGAACGGGCGCGCGCCGAAGAAGAACGCCGCCAGCGGATGGAAGAGCGCGACAGCGAAGCTCGAACCCTGCAGGACGTGGTCGAAACCCTCGATCGGGGGCTGGACAGGTTGGCCGCGGGCGATCTCGCCTTCCGTATCGAAAGCCGCTTCCCGGCCGATCTCGAAACATTGCGATCCAACTTCAACAAGGCGCTCGAGACACTGAGCGCCACGCTTGGCGGTATCGGCGGCAATTCGGTCGCCGTCCGTGAGGGCTCCGAGGAGATGCGGGCGGGTGCCGACCAGCTCGCCGAGCGGACCGAGCGGCAGGCGGCTGCGATCTCGCAGGCCGCCACCGCGATCCAGGAGATCACCGGTGCGGTGAAGGTACAGATCGCGCGGGCCGAGGAAGCCGAACGGATCGCCCGGGCCGCGCGGGACGATACCGCGATGTCCGGCCACATCATGCGCGATACCATTGCGGCCATGGAGGCGATCCAGGGCTCCTCGATGGAGATCAACAAGATCGTTTCGGTGATCGACGAGATCGCTTTCCAGACCAATCTGCTTGCGCTCAATGCCGGCGTCGAGGCGGCGCGTGCAGGCGAAAGCGGGAAGGGCTTCGCCGTCGTCGCGCAGGAGGTTCGCGAGCTCGCCCAGCGTTCCTCGAATGCGGCGAAGGAGATTGCGGGTCTGCTCTCCAAATCTCGCGGCGAGGTGGATCAGGGCGTGAAGCTGGTCGAAAAGGCCGGCAATGCGCTCGATGGCATCGGCTCGCACGTGCTGTCGATCAACAGCCATATCGCCGAGATCATGGAGTCCACCCGTGAAGAGGCGCAAACGCTTGTCGACATCAATACCTCGGTGAACCAGCTCGATGCGATGACGCAGCAGAACGCTGCGATGGTCGAGGAGACCACTGCCGCCATCCATCGCCTCGCGGGCGAGGCGGCTGAAATGGACCAGCGGCTCGGTCTTTTCAACCTCGGGGGCGAGCGTCCCGGCACGGCGCGCCACGCTGCCTGAGCACCTCGCGGACATACCGGGAGATACTGGAATGCGGTCCCTCGGGCCGCATTTTTCTTTTGGGCCGGACTTCTTGCTCTAAGTATCAAGGTAAGCAAATGGATAACCTCTAAAGTTAAGAACTGTAGTTAATCCGAACTTAACCTTTCCACTCCATTATCTGTCCCAATTCAGGATGTTGGGTCTTTGGCAGCCTGACGCGATAACGCTGGGATTTGGAGTATCCTGTCATGACGAAAACCATTCTTGCCGTGGCAACGGCTGCCCTGCTCGCAAGCTCGGCCGCCTATGCCGCCGATGTCTATCAGCCTGAACCGCAGCCCGTGTACGTCGATGCTCCTGAGGTTGCCGTTTCGGAAGCCTCCGGCTGGTATCTGCGCGGCGATCTCGGCTACAGCTTCAACAAGCTGAGCGGCGCCAACTACTTTCAGGGAAGCAACAATAACCAGGTCGACTTCGCCACGTCCTCGATCAAGGACAGCTTCTGGGTCGGCGGCGGTGTCGGCTATCAGATCAACAGCTATCTGCGCACGGACCTGACGTTCGACTATCTGACCAAGGCCGACTTCAATGGTTCGACCCGCGGCTCCTGCGGCGTATCAGGCGCATGCACCTCGCGCGACATCACGTCGATGCGCGCCTATACCCTGATGGCCAACGCCTATGTCGATCTCGGCACATACGCCTACTTCACGCCCTATATCGGCGGCGGTATTGGTGGCTCCTATGTCAAGTGGGACAAGCTTCGCAACACTTCGTGTGCGGACAGCAACTCGTCCAACTGTGACGCAACCGTCGAGCACCATGGCGCAGGCAGCTGGCGCTTTGCCTACCAGTTGATGGCCGGCGCCTCGATCGACGTGACCTGCAACGTCAAGGCCGACGTTGGTTACCGCTTCCGCCATACTGCAGGTGGCGACATGTTCGGCTATGCCTTGAGCGGAGGTCCCGGCTACGACAAGGGCTTCCACAGCCACAGCCTGCATGCTGGTGCCCGCTACGTCTTCGGTGGCTGCGAAACTCCCGTGGCATACCAGCCGCCGGTAGAGCTGCCGGTCTACAAGTAAGATTCCTTCAGGGATCAAGCAAAGGGCTGCCTTCGGGCGGCCCTTTTGCGTTGCAGCCCATAGCCGAGGCGGCGCAGACGAGACAAAAATTTCTCCTCATGCGACGCGCGCCCGCTTGACTGCGTCGGGCGACAGGAGTAGTTCCGACGGCGGGACACCTCTCCCCAACGAGAGGCTAATTACCTGGAAGGGTATCTATATGGCTGATATCGTCGCCCCCGCCGCGCGTCCGGCGAATGCTCACTTTTCTTCTGGCCCTTGCTCGAAGCGCCCCGGTTGGTCGCTAGACGCGCTTTCCGATGCCCCACTCGGTCGTTCGCACCGCGCCAAGGTCGGCAAGGAAAAGCTGAAGCTGGCCATCGACCTTACCCGCGAAATTCTCAAAGTTCCCGCTGACTACCGCATCGGCATCGTTCCGGCATCCGACACGGGCGCCGTTGAAATGGCCATGTGGTCGCTGCTCGGCGAGCGTGGCGTCGACATGCTCTCCTGGGAAAGCTTCGGCGCCGGCTGGGTGACCGATGTGGTGAAGCAGCTGAAGCTCGCCGATGTCCGCAAGTTCAATGCCGATTACGGCCTGGTTCCGAACCTTGCCGAAGTCGATTTCGACCGCGACGTCGTCTTCACCTGGAACGGTACCACCTCTGGCGTCCGCGTTCCAAATGCCGACTTCATCCCTGCCGACCGCAAGGGGCTCACCATCTGCGACGCCACCTCGGCGGCCTTCGCGCAGGATCTCGATTTCTCCAAGCTCGATGTCACCACCTTCTCCTGGCAGAAGGTTCTGGGCGGCGAGGGCGGTCACGGCGTGATCATCCTGTCCCCGCGTGCCGTCGAGCGCCTGACGACCTATGTTCCGGCCTGGCCGCTGCCGAAGATCTTCCGCATGACCTCGGGCGGCAAGCTGATCGAAGGCATCTTCGTCGGTGAGACGATCAACACGCCGTCGATGCTCTGCGTCGAGGACTATATCGATGCGCTGAAGTGGGCAAAGTCGATCGGTGGTCTCGAAGCCCTGATCGCCCGTGCCGATGCGAACGCCAAGGTCATCTTCGACTTCATCGAGAAGAACGACTGGATCGCCAATCTGGCCGTCGACGATGCGACGCGCTCCAACACGTCTGTTTGCGTCAAGATCGTCGATCCCGAAGTGACCGCACTCGATGCCGATGCCCAGGCCGCCTTTGCCAAGGGCATTGCCAGCATCCTCGAAAAGCAGGGTGTCGCCTTCGACATCGGCGCTTACCGCGATGCGCCGGCCGGTCTTCGCATCTGGGCTGGTGCGACGATCGAGACATCAGACATGGCGGCGCTGATGCCGTGGCTCTCCTTTGCCTATGAGACGCAGAAGGCGTCTCTGGCCAAGGCTGCCGCCTGATCCTGGACGATTTCGGCTCCGCCTGATCGGCGGAGCCCCGCAATTCTCATCATCCCATTCAAACGAACTATCTGAAGGAGGCCTCGTCATGGCACCTCGCGTTCTCGTATCCGACGAATTGTCTGAAACCGCCGTCCAGATCTTCCGCGATCGCGGCGTTGAAGTGGATTTCCAGCCGAAGCTCGGCAAGGACAAGGAAAAGCTTGCCGAAATCATCGGCAATTATGATGGTCTCGCCATCCGCTCCGCCACCAAGGCGACGGAAAAGCTGATCGCTGCCGCCACCAACCTCAAGGTCATCGGCCGCGCCGGCATCGGTGTCGACAATGTCGATATCCCGGCTGCCTCCAAGCGCGGCATCATCGTGATGAACACGCCTTTCGGCAACTCGATCACGACGGCCGAACACGCCATCGCCCTGATGTTTGCCGTCGCCCGCCAGATCCCGCAGGCCGACGTCTCGACCCAGGCCGGCAAGTGGGAAAAGTCGAAGTTCATGGGTGTCGAAATCACCGGCAAGACGCTCGGTGTCATCGGTGCGGGCAATATCGGCGGCATCGTCTGCAAGAAGGCGATCGGCCTTGGCATGCATGTGCTGGCCTATGACCCCTTCCTGTCGACCGAGCGCGCCCAGGAAATGGGCGTCACCAAGGTCGAGCTCGACGAGCTGCTCGCCAAGGCAGACTTCATCACCCTGCATGTGCCGATGACCGACAAGACCCGCGGTATCCTCTCGAAGGACGCGCTTGCCAAGACCAAGAAGGGTGTTCGCATCATCAACTGCGCCCGCGGCGGTCTGGTTGACGAGGCGGCTCTCGCAGACGCCATCAAGTCCGGCCATGTGGCTGGCGCCGGCTTCGACGTCTTCGAAGTCGAGCCCGCGACCGAAAGCCCGCTTTTCGGCCTGCCGAACGTCGTCTGCACGCCGCATCTCGGCGCCTCGACCACGGAAGCCCAGGAGAACGTAGCTCTGCAGGTCGCCGAGCAGATGTCCGACTATCTGATGAAGGGTGCCGTTTCGAACGCCATCAACATGCCGTCGATCACGGCCGAGGAAGCGCCGATCCTGAAGCCGTTCATCCGTCTCGCCGACGTGCTCGGCTCGTTTGCCGGCCAGATGACCGAGAATCCGATCAAGGAAATCGAGATCCTCTATGACGGCGTGACCTCGGGCATGAACACCAAGGCGCTGACTTCGGCGCTTCTCGCCGGTCTCATCCGCCCGCAGGTGGCCGACGTCAACATGGTTTCTGCCCCGATCATGATCAAGGAAAAGGGCGTGATTGTCTCGGAAGTGAAGCGCGACAAGACCGGCGTCTATGACGGTTACATCAAGCTCACCGTCACCACCGAGAAGCAGACCCGCTCGGTGGCCGGCACCGTCTTCTCCGATGGCAAGCCGCGCTTCATCCAGATCAAGGGCATCAACATGGATGCCGATGTCGGTCAGAACATGATCTACATCTCCAACACCGACGTTCCCGGCATGATCGGCTTCATGGGCACGACGCTTGGCAATGCCAAGGTCAATATCGCGAACTTCCAGCTCGGTCGCGACAAGGAAGGCGGCGATGCCATCGCTCTTCTGTATGTCGACGGTCCCGTCGAGCAGGCGGTTCTCGACCAGCTGACCGCCAATCCGGCCGTCAAGCAGGCCAAGCCGCTGGTGTTCAACGTCGACTGATCGGCGCTTAGAAATTCATCGACAAAGACGGCGCGGGATCAAACCCGCGCCGTTTTCGTTTTGGAGCTTTCGGCTAAACGCAAAGTTACATATTGAAAAGCATATGCGTTGAACTGACGCATGGCGGGTTGTCGCATTGCTTCTGCAGTGCGAGGGTATAGTTGATGTTTATCATCTCCGGGGGGAGAGAAGGAAGGGACAGCCCATGTTCGAGCACTTCGACGCGCAACTCCTGGCACGCATACAGTTTGCCTTTACCGTATCGTTCCACATCATTTTTCCGGCCTTTTCGATCGGCCTTGCGAGCTATCTCGCGGTGCTTGAAGGCCTCTATCTCTGGAAGAAGGACAAGGTCTATCTGGAGCTTTTCGACTTCTGGAAGACCATCTTCGCGGTCGCCTTCGGCATGGGGGTCGTCTCGGGCATCGTCATGTCCTATCAGTTCGGTACCAACTGGTCGGTGTTCTCCGACAAGGCGGGACCGGTCATCGGTCCCCTGATGGGCTACGAAGTCCTCACCGCCTTTTTCCTCGAGGCAGGCTTTCTCGGCGTCATGCTGTTCGGTCGTAACCGGGTCGGGCCGGGGCTGCACTTCTTCGCGACGCTGATGGTCGCCTTCGGGACACTGATCTCGGCCACCTGGATCCTCTCGGTCAATTCCTGGATGCAGACGCCTGATGGTTTTGCCATGAATGATGTCGGCCAGTTCGTGCCTGTTGATTGGTGGAAGATCGTCTTCAATCCGTCCTTTCCCTATCGCCTCGTTCATATGGTCATCGCCGCCTATCTGACCACTGCCTTCGTCGTCGGCGCTGTCGGAGCCTGGCATCTCGTCAAGCGCACGGCGCCGCGCCGCGCCGGCAAGATGTTCTCCATGGCCATGTGGATGGCGGCGATCGTTGCGCCCATCCAGATCTTTGCCGGCGACATGCACGGCCTCAACACGCTGGAGTATCAACCGGTCAAGGTGATGGCCATGGAGGGCCATTTCGAAAGCCATCCCGAGGGCGCGCCGCTGATCCTGTTCGGGATCCCGGACCAGGACGAGCAGCGGATCGACTATGCGGTGCAGATCCCGAAACTCTCCAGCCTGATCCTCAAGCACGACCTCAATGCACCGCTCGATGGTCTGGATACTGTGCCGCGCGAGCTACAGCCCCCGGTCGCCATCGTCTTCTGGTCTTTCCGCGTGATGATCGCCATCGGCTTTGCGATGCTGGGTGTCGGTCTCTTCTCGCTCTGGTGTCGCTGGAAGGGCACGCTCTATTCGAACGGATGGCTGCACCGCGCGGCCCTCGTCATGGGCCCCTCCGGTTTTGTCGCTGTGCTCGCCGGTTGGATCACCACGGAGGTCGGACGCCAGCCCTATACGGTCTATGGCCATCTGCTGACCGCCGACTCGATCTCGCCGATTGCAGCGCCTGCGGTCGCGGCCTCGCTGATCGCCTTCATCGTGGTCTACTTCATCGTCTTCGGTGCCGGCACCTTTTACATCCTGCGCCTGATGGGCCGCCTGCCGCGGGATCCCTTGCCGGATCTCGACGATGGCCCGATCCGCTCGTCCGGCATCACGCCGGCCGCTCAGCCTGGACACCATGGAGGCAGACATGCCCATTGATCTTCCCTTCATCTGGGCCGGCATCATTGCGTTTGCCGTGCTCGCCTATGTCATCCTCGACGGCTTCGATCTCGGCGTCGGCATCCTCTTTCCCTTCTTTCCTGAGAAGCACGAGAAGGATCTAATGATGAACTCGGTGGCGCCGGTATGGGATGGCAACGAGACCTGGCTGGTGCTTGGCGGGGGAGGGCTGCTTGCGGTCTTCCCGCTCGCCTATGCGACGATCCTACCCGCCCTCTACGCGCCACTGATCATCATGCTGCTTGGGCTGATCTTCCGCGGTGTCGCCTTCGAATACCGCTGGCGTACGCAGCGCGCGGAGTATCTGTGGAACTGGGCCTTTACCGGCGGCTCCGTCGTCGCGGCCTTCTTTCAGGGTGTGGCGCTCGGCGCACTCGTGCAGGGTATCCCGGTCGAGAACCGCGCCTATTCCGGCGGCTGGTGGGACTGGCTGACGCCGTTTTCGCTCGCAACCGGTGCTGCTCTCGTCATCGGTTATGCGCTTCTGGGCGCCACCTGGCTCGTGATGAAGACGGAAGGGGAGATCTCGGATCGGGCGCGGTCCTTCGCGCTGCCTCTGTCATTTGCCACCGTCGGCGCCATGGGCGTCTTCAGCCTCTGGACGCCTTGGCTCGAACCGCTCTATTTCGAGCGCTGGTTCAGTTTCCCGACGCTGATCTTCTCGGTCATCGTGCCTGCACTGGTGCTCGGCTGCCTCTACGTGATCGTCAACGGGTTGCGCAAAGGCCATGACGCGCGGCCCTTCCTGGCGGCACTCGGCCTCTTCGTGCTCGGCTATGCCGGGATCGGGATCAGCTTCTATCCCTATATCGTGCCGACGTCCCTCACCATCTGGGAGGCGGCGGCACCCGACGAGAGCCTTGCCTTCCTGCTGGTCGGTGCCGTCATTCTCGTGCCGATGATCCTCGGATACACGGCCTATGCCTATTGGGTCTTCCGTGGAAAGCTCAATCCGGACGAGGGCTATCACTAATGGATAAGCGCCTCATCGCCAGCCGTCTTCTCTGGTTCGTCGGCCTTTGGGCCGGCGGCGTGCTGGCAATCACGATCGTCGGACTGATCATCAAGTTCTGGCTTCGAGCCTGACGTCGATCACCTGAAATTCAATGGAAATCGGCTCGCTCTCTCTTCAAAAGAGAGCGAGCTCTCTCCATATGGGGGACAAGCCCGAAAGGGCATTCAAGACTGTTTCGAGGAGGACAGGAAACACGATGCGGCAATACGCAAAGACATTCGCGACGCTTGCGCTTGGAATGATGGTCACGCTGGTGGCCGTCGACTTCGCCGAGGCGCGCCGGGCAGGTGGCGGTGGTTTCGGTAGTCGCGGCACGCGCACATTCGACGCGCCGGCTGCAACACGGACCGCGCCAACCCCGGCCGCGCCGATCGAACGCACCATGACCCCGCGCACCAATGCGAACCAGCCCGGTGCTGCCCAGTCGACGGCGGCCAACCAGGCTGCGCGTCCGGGTGGTCTGTTCGGCGGTCTCGCCGGTGGTCTGATGGGCGGCCTGTTGCTCGGTGGTCTCTTCGGCATGCTGATGGGCACCGGCTTCGGTGGCGGCTTCGGCTTCCTCGGCCTGCTTCTACAGGGCATCTTGATCTTCTTCCTGATCCGCTTTGCGATGCGCATGTTTGCCAATCGTCAAGCACCAGCGTCTGGCCCGAGTGGCGGTCCGGGCTTCGGCGGCTTTGGCGGCATGGCGCGTGACAACCAGAGCGGTGACCAGGTTCGTCCGAGTTTCCAGATCCCGAAGCTCGGTGGTGGCGTATCTTCGGCGGCCTCCGCTCGACGGTCCGGTCAGTCCGACGAACTCGGTATCACGCCGAAGGATCTCGAGCGCTTCGAGGAACTGCTGCAGGAGATGCAGCGGGCCTATGCGGCGGAAGATTACGGCGCGCTTCGCCGCATCACCACGCCGGAAGCCATGTCCTATCTCGCCGAGGAACTGAGCGAGAACGCCACCAAGGGCGTCAAGAACGAGGTGCGCGACGTGCATCTGGTTCAGGGCGACGTGGCCGAGAGCTGGGCCGAAGACAAGATGGAATACGCGACGGTCGCGATGCGCTACGAAGCAATCGACTATATTGTCGATCGCCAGAGCGGGGCTGTGGTCGATGGGGATCCGAATGCGCCGACCGAGTCGGTCGAGCTCTGGACCTTCGCCCGCCGCCCGAACACCCTGTGGCAGATCTCGGCAATCCAGGGTGTCGAACAAGGCTGAGTGCCTCGGCACTTGGCGTCCCCGAACATGTTGGGGCCCGGCCTTTTGGCCGGGCCTTTTTCGTGTCAGCGAACGAGCTTGATCAACTCGAAGGGTAGACCGCTGTCGTCGGTCGGACGGCGGCCTGTCTCGACGAAGCCCAGCCGGTCGTAGAAGCGGCGGGCGCTTTCATTGATCGTATACACTTCCAGCTCCAGCCTTGGGTGGAGGCGTGAGGCATGTTCCACGAGATGTCGGCCGATGCCCGTCCCATGGTGGTACGGGTCGACGAAAAGGCCGCCGATAGTCTGGTCCAGCAGGCTGATGAAGCCGACGATCTCACCGTTTCGCAGTGCGACATGGGTCTCCGCCAGCGGTAGGTAATGGTCGGCCACGAGGGTCGCCTGGTTGTCCAGTTGCGCGTGGGCGAGAAAGGGGTGCCCTTTCTCAGATGCTGCTCGCCAGATAGCGACGAGGCGCGTGCTATCCTCGGGCAGAAAAGCCCGGATTTTCAGGTCGTATTTCATGGATTGTTCCGTCAGTCGTGTTGTTGATGCGCGTGCGACAGCATTCGGCTGTCGAGCCGTTCCCATAGGGTTCACAGGCTATCGTTACTGCGCATCAAACTCCTTCTTGCCGACGATCCTGAACTTTTAGACCTTGAGGCGTCTCGCCTCAAGTCTTGAATGGCATGCCGACCGGTCAGATCACCCTCAGCCCGGGCACTGCTGCAACTGCTTGGCGTAAGTATAGGTAATATCGGTAAATCTCTTCGCACCCCTCAGCGCCTCCGGCCGCTTGTTGTAGGCGCCGCGCAGATAGCCGGTATGGCCGGAATGATAGGCGAGGTAGAGCTTGTAGGGGTCGTTCAGGGGGATGTTGACCTTGGTCGCGCTCTCGCGGTGATACCAGCCGATGAAGCGGATGGCGTCGGCGAAGTCGGTGCGGCGGGCGCCCCAGCGGCCTGTTTCGCGCTGGTAGCGTTCCCAGGTGCCGTCGAGGGCCTGGGAATAGCCATAGGCGGTCGACTGTCGCTTGCCGGGGATGAAGCCGAAGATCTTCTTGCGCGGCGGTTTGGCGTTGTGGCGGAAGCTCGATTCCGTGTAGATCGTCGCCATCAAGATCGGGACGGGCACGCCATATTCGCGCTCTGCTGCGACGGCGGCGCGGCGCCAGTTGTTGAACAGCCCGTTGCGCTGCTCGAAAATCGCGCAGGCATTGCGGGTCTGGGATGGCGGCTTGGCACAGGCCGACAGCATCAGCATGACGCCGAGGGCGGAGATAAGAGCGGTACGCATGACAAAACCTCGCTACAGGCCCTCCATCCTATTCATTAAAATTTAACGAAAGGTTTTCTTAACCGCCCCCGGATCTCGCATCCCCAATCAGGGGTGGGAATGCCGGGGGAGGGCTGCCCCGCATGCTCGCCTGGCGAGAAACAGGCGTTGACGTCAGTCGCATTTGCCACCAGTCTGCCGGGCGGTCGCCGAGGCAGCGAGGAGGAACTGTTGCGTTCTTGCCCGGCGATCGCAGGTGGACGGATGTCCGGGAGTGAGGAATTCAAGGCATGCAGCAGGTCGGCATCGGCATCATCGGATGCGGCAATATTTCAAGCGCTTATCTCAAGGCGCTCCAGCATTTTCCCATACTCAAGGTCTGCGGCATTGCCGATCTGAACAGTGATCTCGCCGCAAGTCGGGCCGCCGAATACGGTGTGCCGGCGCGCACGATCGACGAACTGCATGCCGATCCGGACGTGCAAATCATCGTCAATCTGACGATCCCCAAGGCGCATGTCGAGGTGGGGCTGAAGGCACTCGCCGCGGGCAAACATGTCTATTCGGAAAAGCCGCTCGGCGTCACCTTTGCGGAGGGCAAGCGGCTGGTCGAGGTGGCCAGATCGCTCAATCTCCGGGTCGGCTCTGCGCCCGATACCTTTCTCGGCGGTGCGCATCAGACAGCGCGCGGGCTGATTGACCAGGGTCTGATCGGCCAGCCGATCGGCGGCACCGCCTACTTCATGTGCCCGGGCCACGAGCGATGGCATCCCAATCCGGATTTCTACTACGAGGTCGGTGGCGGGCCGATGCTCGACATGGGACCCTACTACATCACCGATCTCGTCAATCTCTTCGGCCCGGTCGAGAAGGTGGCGGGCTTTGCCACCAAGGTGCGGGACACCAGAAAGATCGGCAGCGAGCCGCGCCGGGGCGAGACGATCCCCGTGCATGTGCCGACGCATGTCGCAGGGCTTATGTCCTTTGCCAACGGGGCCGTGGTGCAGATTTCGATGAGCTTTGATGTGGCTGCCCACTGGCACAAGCCGCTCGAGGTCTATGGCACCGAGGGCACACTGATCGTGCCGGATCCCAACCATTTCGGCGGCGATGTCTTCGTCCTGCCGCTGACCGGCGAGGCGCAGGGCAAGCCGGTGACGCTGCCTTATGCCGATGGCAACTGGCGCTCGCTTGGCGTCGCCGACATGGCGCATGCCATTCTCTCCGACCGCCCACACCGGGCCAATGGGGATCTCGCGCTGCATGTGCTCGAAGTCATGGAAGCCTTCCAGACGGCCTCCGACCGGGGCGAGACGGTCAAGATCACTACAGCTGTGGAGCGGCCGGCGCCGCTCGACCAATCGCTCGTCGATGGCCTGATTGGCCGCTAAGTTCATTTTCACAAGGATATTTTCATGCGTCAGGTTCTGATTTGCTGGGGCGGCTGGGACGGACACCAGCCCGAACAATGCGCCGCCGTCGTCTCCGACATGCTCCAGGCCGAGGGCTTTTCCGTGCGTGTCGAAGCGGGCACGGAGGCCTTTGCCGATACCGCCATCCGAGACTACAGCCTCATCGTGCCAATGCTGACGATGACCAAGATCGAAAAGCCTGAGATCGAGAACCTGGAGCTTGCCATTCGAGGCGGCGTCGGCCTCGGCGGCTTCCACGGTCAGGCGGGCGACAGCTTTCGCGACTGCGTGCAGTATCAATACATGATCGGCGGCCAGTGGGTCGCCCATCCCGGTAATATCTATGATTACACGGTCGAGATCACCAAGCCGGATGACCCGCTGGTCTCCGGCGTCAGTGATTTTCCCTATCGCTCTGAGCAGTATTACATGCATGTCGACCCCAACAACGAGGTGCTGGCGACGACCACCTTTACCGGCGAGCACGATGCCTGGATCGACGGCCATGTGATGCCGGTCGTCTGGAAGCGACGCCACGGGCAAGGCAGGGTATTCTACTCCTCGCTCGGCCATCAGGCGGCGGAGTTCGAGGGGCCGCAGATGCGGGAGATTGTGCGGAGAGGGTTGGTCTGGGCGGCTCGGTGAGGGCGGACTAGCCGACAAGCCAGGAACGTACGGCCGTCCAGTTGTTCAAGATGACGATGACGGCTGTGGCGATCGACAGCATCGCGGCTGCCTTGCCCATGGTCGGCAGGCTGTCGACGCGGCCTTTCAGCTCGCCGAATTCGATCGCGGAGGGTGCTGCGCGCAGCATTCCCTTGATCTCGGCGGTGTCCTGCAGGACCCGCTTCATGGTGTCTTCGAGAGCTTTGACGCGGTGTTCCATGGCGCCAAATGTGCCACCGCCATCGCTGTCTTTCAAGGCGGCTGCCGGTAGGCTCGCTTGGCGCGAAATGTGACAAGGTGCTACAACCCTCTTGAAGCCCTATATTTAAGATGGATCCAGGGGAGGGGCGTTAGTGGCGTCTATCAAGAAATCACCACAGAAGCTGCGTCGCTATACAGATCTTGCATCGGGCTTACACATACTCCGGGCAAAGAAAATTACGCTGTTGGACCCGTCCCGTTGGGACGATGGGAATGACCGGATGTGTATGGAGCGGTATAAAGAAGCACTAGAGCTCCAAACGCTTCTCGCCATTTGCTTTGCCGACTGCAAGGAAACTTACCACCATTGGCGGGTTTTTACTGTTGGAGCATCCGGTGTGTGCTTCGAGTTCGACCGAGAAAATCTGTGTGAAAGCCTAAGCGGCCTAGACGGCATCAGATGGAGAAATGTGGAATACCGCAAACTCGACATCCTTCGCCCATCTTCCAAGCGGTGGCTTGTAAGTGACTTGCCGTTTCTGAAGCGGGCCCCGTATGAGCCCGAGCAGGAATTGCGGATCATCTACTCTTCCGCAACCGAAGAAGTTAGCGCGTTTGATGTCCCAATCGAAATCAGTTGGATTAAACGGGTGATACTGAGCCCGTGGATGCCGGTTGCGTTGAGGCAATCGGTTATAGAAACGATCAGGGATATCCCTGGATGCCGTACCCTTACTGTCCAAAGCACATCACTCGTCGGAGGTCAGCTATGGCGAGCGAAGGTTCTGGGTGCCGTGGTAGATGGTTCCCAAAAGCGTTGACGCCCTTTAATGGTTTGTTTTGGATCCGAGTTGAAAGAATGTTCGCGTGCTATTTGAGGCCTCCGAGGAGAGGCTGAACGTAGATGGGGCGATACGATTGTGATTTCCGCTGTCAAAATTCTAGAACAGCGTCGCGAACAGCAAAAAGGATCGGTGTTGTTTGACACATGGATCCGGAATAACCGGGAATATCTGGGAAAAAGCGGGATCGATCGAAAAAGCCAAAGAATTTAGCGGTTTACGGCGGCTCAAGCGGCGCAGCGGCGCGGAGCGTTTTGACAGGGCGAATCCCGAAAGTCTGCGGATCACTGTCACGGCCGGCTGGAGCGCGGCAATTCCTCACGAAGTCCTCAGAAACCGTTGAAACGCCTTTGAGGCGTCCTCAAGCCATTGAAAAACAATAGCCGAATAGTTCGTGGGCTGCTGCACACCGTCGCTCAGGAACGCCGCTTCGCATCCCGAAATCCAATTGGCGCTTCCCCAACTCAGGGGAAACGCGACGTGTTCGCCGTCTAAGCCTTTGAAATGTCGAGGGGAAGCGTGGAAAACTGCGCGAAATACGGGCGGCAACGCTTCCCCAGACCCTTCAGTCAAGGAACTCGCATAACGCACATGACGCGACCGAGCGGCACGATGCTTGCGATCTCGTCTCGGGTGTAGGTTTCCGGCGGATAACCGGCGAGCTGGTTGTCCGAGAGCAGGTCGATCCGCTGATCTGCGCGCCATCGCGCGCGCTTGACCTTGATCCCTTCACCAACACGGAAAACGAAAACGCCCCCCTCGACGAGGTGGGTCTTGCTGCGGTCGATGAGGAGCAGCGATCCGTCAGGGATCGTCGGGAGCATGCTTTCGCCTCTGGCAAAGATCACCTGGGATTGATCGGGCGCGGCGCCGAGCCGGCGGAGGAAAGAGCGCGCCAGGATGATGTCATCCTGCTCTTCGTGCTCGTCGACGGGAACCAGGCCTGTGCCTGCGGCGGCGCTGACGTTGTAATGCTTGATCCGGACCATGCCGTCATCGAGTTCGTTGACGACTGCCGGTGCGCGGCTAGCTGCCGGACGCATTTCTCCGTCACCCGAGATCAGCCAGCTCAGGTTCACATCGTACTGGTCTCGCAGCCAAAGCATGAGCTTAGTCGGCAGCTCTGAGAGCCCCTGCTCGTACTTCTCGAATGTCTTTCGAGGGGCTCCGTACGCAAGTGCGAAGTCCTCCCGATTTTTAAATCCCAGTGCTTCTCGCACAGCGATCAGGCGTCGCCCGATCGGCTTCAAATACGCCTTCTCTTCGCTCATCCCCGATGTACCCAAAAAATGGGTTTACATGAACCCAATATTTGGGTACTCCTTCCTGTGTTCGCAGATTTCACCACCCCAAAAAAGGAGGCCGGCCAGGGCCTCCCAGTTGGTATCGAAGGAATTCTTTATGCATCGCGATGCACTCACCGACAAGACCGAGCGAAAAAGGCTCGAAGAGGTCGCCCGGATCAAGGGTCGGCTCATCCTCGCCAAGCTGACGCTTTCGCAAATCGACAAGGCGTATGGTCTCCCTGCAGGTACGGCAGGCAATGCCGTGCATGAGCCTCACCTTGCAGGCGAGCGTGCAATTGCCGCCGCGCTGAAAACCCGTCCCGAAATGCTGTGGCGGACCCGCTACCATGCAGATGGTCGCCGGCTCAGCCCTCAGCCCGCCGCCAATTACCGCAACGGCCGACGTCCCGCCGCTCAGCAGGAGGCGGCGTGATGGTTCTCCTCTCTCTCGTTAAGCGTGGCGCCGGTCGCCGCTGCTCTAGCCTCTCGCGAGTGATCCGCAGGGCAGTCCGCCCCGGCTGTCAGTCCCGGTCAACCGGCGCCACCTGCCAACATTCGCCCGTTTCGATGTCGGTGAAAATGGCGAAGCGTACGGCCAATATCGACATGGTTCCGTTTGTCCCTTCGCTCTCCCCAGCCTGCCGCCTCATCGATGCCGCGCTCGTCTTCAGTGTGGTCTTCGCCGCTCTGGTGGCCGGTGTCTTTTCTCTTCTTCCGGTCCTCGGAGGCTGATTTGAGCCAGAACCCCTACAGCGAAGACGAGCGCCTGGGCGCCATGATCAACGCCACCTTCCGGGCCGTCAGGGCTCACTTCAATCACATCCCAATGCGCGACATCATCGACCCGCCACGTGACATGTTTGACGCCAAGCTGGCGCGCCAGGTGGTGATCTCGATCCTGAATGCCGAATTCACGGTTCCCCGTCGCCGGCTGGTCGCTTTGCTCGGCGTCGCCCGCTGGTCGGTGATGCAGGCCAACCGCGTGGTTCGAAGCCGCCGGGAGGAAGCCTGCTTCGAGCGGGCTTACGAACGGATGGCAACCCGAGCCCACGACATCTTCATGTCGTCGATGCTGGAAGCCGCTGCGGCCCAGGCGGAGGCGGCATAAATGGCGACCTTCAAGACCGTTCCGATTGCCTCGATCCTTGTTGGAGAGCGTGCCCGTCCCATCGACGAGGATCACGCTGCAGCGATTGCTGCATCCATGATGGATCGCGGGCTAATCAACCCGCTCACAGTCCGTTCAACACCGGCTGCCAATGGCGGCAAAACCCCGCTGACACTGGTGGCTGGAGGGCATCGCCTCCGTGCGGCCGAGTTGAACGGATGGGAAGAGATCGATGTCATCGTCGTCTCCGCTGATGCCGTTGAGGCGCAGCTGATCGAGCTTTCCGAGAACATCTACCGCAACGAACTCACTCCCCTGGATCGCGCGCTCTTCGTCCTGAAGTTTCGCGAGATGTACGAGGAGAAGTTCGGCAAGATCGCACGTGGCGGCGATCGGAAATCAAAGGATCACGGTGATCCTTTGATCTTTGCGCCGGGCCGCCAGCTCTCAGAACGAGTTCAGGAGCGTTTGGGCTTCTCCGAGGCCAGCTTCAAGCGGGTTAACCGTATCGGCCAGAAAATTACTCCTGCGCTCCGAGCGGCCGTCCGTGGCACACCTGCCGAGAACGATCAGAAGGAGCTGCTGAAGCTCGCCAAGCTGCCCGCTGACGATCAGGCCCGAGTCGCTGCTGGATTGCGCGAGGGCGCCGATCTCAAGACCATCTGGGGATGGCTGAAGCCGAAGGCCGAGCCAGATGCCGCCACCCTCCAGGACGAAATCTTCCGCAAGATGGTAGCCCTGATTGAGAAGGCCGACGACGAGACACTTGCTCGTATCGTCGAGCATATCGGCGAAAAGCGTGACCTCGGGTTCCTGGAGGCCGCAGAATGAAGCGCGATCCGTCTCAACTCGACTTCTTTCAGGTGCCGGTCTTCGAGGCTCGGTCTGCCGTCGAGCGCATCGACCTGGAACGGTTCCGCTCTCGGCTGAAGCGGGACATGTCCCGCGCCATTCGCGAGTGCCCGTATGACCGGCCAGTGATCGCAGCTCGCATGGCGCAGTATCTCGGTCTCGCCAGCGTCTCGAAGGGCGCGCTCGATGCTTACACCGCCGAGAGCAAGACCGGCCATGACGTGAGCCTGGTCCGGTTCAAGGCCTTCGTTCGGGCCACAGGTGCTGTCTGGCTCTGGGACAGCGTTGTCTCGGAGGACGGCTTAACCCTTCTCCAGGGCGACGAGGCCCGGCTCGCGGAGATCGCTCGTCTTCAGCAGGAGCAAAAGGCTCTTGCGGATCACATTCGTCTCCTGAAGGCCCGCCCGGTCGCGATCCGATCGAGAGGTGAGCGGTCATGAAAGTGTCGCTTGCCAGCCAGATCGCCGCGATCGACGCGATCACCTCGGGCCAATTCCCGATCGTTGCATCCAGCAATTCTAAGCGGGCGCTCCTGCTTGACCAGTTGCAGGCGGTGGCGCTGACGCTTCGCCTCGTGCAGCGCCATGAGGCTGAGATCCGCGCCGCGATCGACGCGAAGAAAGGTAGCCGCCCGTGAAAGAGTGGTTCTCCGTCAAGGAACTCGTCGAGGCGAAGCTTCCCGGTGTCCCGGCTGATGCGAAGCACTTCGACCGGTTTGTGGCCCGCGAGGGTCTACGCTCCGACCTTCGGTACTTCAGGCGCCAGACAGCGCCGAACGGCGGCGTCTATTACGAGTACCACCTGTCCTCTTTGCCCGACGCTGCGAGGCAGAAGCTCGCCTTCATGATGGAGGCTCAAGCCCCAAAAACCGACCGTTCGAAGTCGGCTTGGGCGATCTATGAGCGGCTGACGACTGTTCAGAAGGCACAGTGCGAGCGCCGCCTCAAGGTTCTCCTCGCCGTCGAGACCATGATCCGGGACGGTGCAACATCGGCCCAGGCCATGGCCGCGATCAAGCAGCGCTACGGAGTTTCTCGATCCACCTATCACGAGTGGAGAGCCCTCACGGAAGGCCATGCGCGACAGGACTGGGAAGCTGCACTGGCTCCGTCGACATCGAAAAAGGCGATGGGTGTGGTGACCGAGACCGCCGAGGTGCACCCCATGGCCTGGGACGTCCTGGTCTCGGACTATTTGCGTCCTGAGGGGTCGGCGTTCTCTGCATGCTATCGGCGGATGAAGGCGGTGGCCGAGGCACATGGCTGGGCACCGATCCCTCACGAGCGGACGTTGCGCCGGCACATGGATCTCAAGATCCCCAAAGCGGTGCAGATCCTCTCGCGCAAAGGCAAGGAAGAGGCCCGGAAGCTTATCCCGGCCCAGCAGCGTAGCGTCTCGCACCTGCATGCCATGCAGTATGTGAACACTGACGGTCACAAGCTCGACCTGCATGTCCAGTTCGAAGACGGCCGGCAGGGGCGTCTCTATCTGGTCGGCACTCAGTGCCTGTACTCGCGCAAGATCCTGTCATGGGTGCTGACCGAGGCTGAGACCTGGGAGGCCGTCCGGACCGTCATCGGCAACATGGTCGAACAGCATGGCATCCCGGAACGTCTATACATGGACAACGGCAAGGCCTTCGCCAGCAAGAAGATCTCCGGCGGCGCGAAGTCACGCCATCGTTTTAAGATCACGGAAGACGAAGTTGCCGGGCTTCTGCAGACGCTGGGCATCGACGGACGCTTCGTTAAGCCCCGCCGTGGCCAGTCAAAGCCCGTCGAGCGTGCGTGGGGCGATCTCGCTGAGAACATCTCGAAGCATCCGGATATGGCGGGCGCCTATACGGGGCGAAGCACGCAACACAAGCCGGAAAACTACGGCCAGCGTGCAATCCCCGTCGCCGAACTGGAGGCGCACGTGGCGCGCCAGGTGGCCGAGCACAACGCTCGTCCGGACCGCAGGACAGAGACCGCCAAGGGCAGAAGTTTCGACCAGGTGTTTGAAGCCAGCATGCAGACGCACGGCCAGTTCGTTCGGTTTGCCAGCCCGGCCCAGCGCTCGCTCTGGATGCTCGCCGCAGAGCAGGTCACAGCCCGCAAACCGGATGGCGCCATCCACCTGTTCGGCAACCGCTATCACCAGCAGTTCCTCACTCAGTGGATCGGTCGCAAGGTCACGGTTCGCTTCGACCCGGCCGACCTGCACGGGGCGATCAAGGTCTACGATCCGGAAGGACGTTTCCTGGGCGAAGCGGATTGCGTTGCCAAGGTTGGCTTCGATTGCCAGGCGGCAGCTCGTGAGCGGGCGCGCGCCGAGAGCGATCACATGCGCTCCCTGAAGGCCCAGAAGACGGCAGCACGTCGCCTGACCGATCTGGACCTCAAGGAACTGAATGCCAAGGCCGACAAGATGAAGCCCCAGCCAAAGACCCCAAAGGCTCCGACGGTCACTCGACTTGTGACCCGATCAGCGGTGCTGACGAAGTTGGAGCCTGCGGTGTCGGAGGAGGTCGAGAGCTTCGACGACAAGTTCAATGCCGGCATGGATCGCATACTTGGCGACGCCGACATCATCCTATTCCCCAACCGGGAATAGCCCGAAGAGTGCTGCGTTCGGGCTCATCAAGGAGCCGATTTTGTACCGCGTACGGTTCCACAAAAAAGAAAGGCAGGCCCGAGAGCCTGCCGAAAGTCAAAAGCATAGGAACCCAAATAGATGAAAAATCCGATCAACACAACCGGCGCCTGGATCATTCCGCAGCCCAGCACCGAGTTCACGGTCAAGCATCAACCGGCGGAGGTCGATCGCTGGCGCAAGCTGCTCGGCGCAGTCATCGAGCTTTCCAAGCTCAATGGCTGGTCGAAGGCCGAGGTGCGCCGTCGCACGGGAATGGCGGAAGCCACCTTCAGCCAGTGGACGAACGGCAACTATGCCGGCGTTCTGTCCAATCTCAACGACCAGATCAGCACCTGGCTGGACAACCTGGAAGAAAGCTCGCGGATCGCCGCAACGCTCCCGGTCTCGCCGCGATACCTGAAGACGCCGACAGGCGAGGACGTGGTCAAGACCCTCCTCTTCGCCCAGATCAGTGCTGGCATGGTCATGGTGACCTTGCCTTCAGGCTCCGGCAAGACGACAGCGGCCAAGCACTTCCGTGACTATCGTCCGCATGTCTTCATGGTAACGGCCAGCCCGCACACGAAGACCATCCACGGGATCCTCGTCGATATCGCCGAGGAGCTGCAGGTGACCGAGCATAATCCCACACGGCTTGTGCGGACCATCGGTCGCAAGTTGCAGCGCATCGGTGAGGGCTCGCTCCTTATCGTGGACGAGGCCCAGAACCTTGTTCCAGACGCGATCAACCAGCTGCGCCATTTCGTCGACATCAACAATTGCGGGCTGGCGCTCCTCGGCAACGAGGACACCGGAACCTCTTTCTTCAACGATCGGAGCAAGTCGGTGATGAGCCGGGCTCAGGTCGCGACCCGCTTTGACCGTCGCCTGAAGCGGGAGAACAACCCGCAGCTCGGCGCTGAGATGCTGATCTCAGCCTGGGGCGTCGATGACGAAGACTGCGTGAAGTTCCTCAAGGTCATCGCCCAGAAGCCGGGAGCCTTGCGCAATATCGACCGCACCATAAAGGCCGCGCTGATTTCTGGCCTCTCCGGTGGCGAAGATCTCACGCTGCCCTTGCTGCGCGATGCCTGGAAGAACCGTGACCTGGGAGACATCGCATGACGATCAGTCTCGCTATGGAACTGGATGCGATCGCATCCGACTTCAAAGGTCGCAGCGCCGACGTGCCGGTCGCGGAGATCATCGAGACGGGGGTGTTTATCAGCGCCCTCAGCTCGTTGGCACAGCGTATCGAGCTGGAGCTTTCGATCTTCCGCGACATGGAGGCCGGTGGTCAGGCACGTCGGAGCATGGAGCTGGCTGCTACTGAGCAGCTCGAAGACATGATCGCTGATGCCAAGGGCAAGATCATCCGTCCGGATTTCGGGAAGGGAGGCCGCTCATGAACAGCGCTCCTCTCGTCTCCGACCTGGTCGGGTCCATCATCAAGACGTTCCGCGCCTTCGAGGGAACCGGAGTTCAACTGGCTCCGCAGGCTGTCTTGACGCTCATTCGCAATCTGCGGACTGTCCAGGAGCTTGCTCGTGATGCCGAGCAAGAGGCTGGGATCCAGATCGAGCTGGCGCGGATGGAAGCCGGCCGGCAGGCAACCCGCGACCAGCGGTTTGCCGACCGCGTCGACGGTCAGATTGGCGGCAATGTCGTCCGGCTGCCGACGCGTCTCCGGACCATCCAGCACAGCCCTGACGGAGGTGACGCGGCATGACCGACGATCACATCCTCGTCCTGGCCGAGATCCGTATCCCGCTTGATCGCATCGTCGATCAGGTCGGGGCCGGCGTCTCCAGCACTCTGGTCGGAGCCAGCACCAACCCGAAGAGCGGCACCAAGAAGAGCCGCACCTTCTTCGTCATGCAGCGCGTCGAACAGGTCGTCGCCGCCTTCGATCACCAACAGCTCGCCAGCGGTACCGCTGGCGAGAAGGAAGCCCGCCAGCGCCTGCATGACGCACTCCTGCGGCTGCGCACGTCCTACCTCAAGCACAAGGTGTCCTGATCATGGAAGCCGTCATCATTGAAGAGAAGCCAGAAGCCGGTGTGGTCGTTGTGACCGGCCGCGAATACATGCACGACGCCAAGGGCCACCTCGTGCCCGTCGTCAATATCAAGGCCGAGGACAAGCTCGAAGACGAGATGGTCCGCAAGATCATCGGCTTTGCCCGCGCACTCAATGCGCAGATCACTCGGTTTCGGGATCACACCATGGCCGATATCACCGCCTTCGATCAGCTGCTCGCCCAGGAGTATGGTGCAACAGTCGGCGGCAAGAAGGGCAATAAGACCTATTCATCCTTCGACGGCCTGATGCGTGTCCAGGTGCAGGTTGCCGACCAGATCGCCTTCGGTCCGCAGTTGCAGATCGCCAAGGGGCTCATCGATGAATGCCTGAACGAATGGTCGGCCGACAGCCGGCCGGAGATCCAGTCGATCGTTACACGTGCCTTCAACACGGACAAGGAAGGCCAGATCAACAAGTCGGAGCTGTTTATGCTGCTCCGCCTGGAGATCGATGACGATCGCTGGAACCGTGCCATGGACGCGATCCGCTCCTCCATCCGGGTTACCGGCTCTAAGGAGTATGTGCGCTTTTACACCCGCGAGACGATCGAAGAGGGCTGGACCGCCATCACGATCGACCTCGCCAAGGCGTGAGGTGGGGCGATGGCGAAGAAAACCACTCCCCGGAAAAAGCCGGTCACAGTCACCATGAAACTCAACAGGGACGGGACGATGACCCTTCGTTCCACCGGTGGCTTTGACCTGCGGAAAATCCTTCCACTAACTGCGAAAAAGGACGAAGTGTAATGGCACTCGATTTCCTGAGGCTCGGCGGGATCATCATCGTCCTCGCGACCATCATTGTCGCCGGCATCAAGGCCTGGAAGGGTCATGAAGGCGCGACTTTCGCTCTCTTCTTCGCGCTCCTCATGACAGGAGTGATTTTCTCATGAGCGCTGCAGTCGTCACCCTCGTTGCCCAGAGCAACTGCCCGATCTGCGGAAGTCAGATCACCAGCGGAGGCGGCGGTGTCGCCTTCGCCTCCGCCACCTTTGCTTGCGGCTGTGAGCTGCAGACCGCCAATGGCCAGATCGTGATCGGCACACCGTGTCCGGCGCCGAGCTATGTGGCCGTGCGGGCGCTTAACGAGACCTTCGCTTCTGAGATGCCAACGCCTCCCGGTAACCAGATCCGGACAGCGGAGTGCGATGGCGAGGACGCCGTGCCAGGGACCGGGCAGCTGCCGGTAGGCACGGCGTCCAACCTATTACGCGGCGATCGTGCCGAGCGGATGGCCAATCCGCACAGGCCGCAGATGAAGTCTGCGGAAGAGCGCGCAGCCTGTGCAGAAGCGCGGGCTGCTAGAAGTGGAGGTGCGGCATGACCGAACTCACCCGTCGGGAGCGCATCCGGGCCATCGTCATCGACGAATACAAGCGCGATGGTCACGAGATCGTCGAGCATGAGGGCGAGGCCTATGCACGCCTGGTCGAGAATACGAAACGCGGGGCCTTGGTGCTTGCCGAGTTCAACCTCGACACGCTGGCCAGCCAGATCGACAGGAGGCTTCCATGACCTCCTCGATCGCCGCCATCCACGTTGCCAAGAAGCAGCTCTGCCTGGATGAGGACACCTACCGGGCCAAGCTCACCAACATCACCGGCAAGTCGTCGGTGAAGGATATGACCGAGCAGGAGCGCCAGCGCGTCCTGACCGTTCTGCGCAACGACGGCTTCAAGCCGGCCGAGGGCAAGGAGAAGGTGAAGGGGCTGACGGGCAAGTATGCCAAGAAGCTCCAGGCGCTCTGGATCGCCGGCTACAATCTCGGCGTCGTCAAGGATCGCCGGGACACGGCGCTGCTGGCCTTCGTCAAGCGCCAAACCGGTCTCGATCATACCCGATTCCTGCATTACGCCGACGACGGCCGGGCCGCGATCGAGGCGCTGAAGGGCTGGCTGAAGCGTGAAGCCGGCGTCGGCTTCGGCAACACCAATGGATACGAGTGGCTGCAGCGCGATGGTGCAAAGATCGCATGGGCGCAGTGGCGCATTCTTCATCCAGGCGCGGGCCTCATTACCCGCCAGGGCTTCGACCAAGAGGCCATCCGTCTCTCCGGCCGGCAAGACGCGCAGGTGCTCAGCCACCTTGTCGATAGCGACTGGCAGCGGGTGATGAACGCACTGGGCGAGCGTGTCCGTGCGGCGAAAGGCGGTGCGTGATGGCGAAGCTTCTCTGCACCCACTGCGGCCAGCCCATGGGCGACTTTTCCGGGATAGACATCGCCGAGCTCACCCGCACGGAGACCCTGATCCTGGAAGCTCTCGTGGCTGGGCGGCATCGTTTCACGCCGATGACCTCACTGGTCGACGCCGTTTATGGGGATCGTCCGGATGGCGGTCCTCTGGACCCGTCGAACGCGATCAAGGTGGTTATCTCTCGCATGCGGCCGAGGCTCTCCACGCTTGGCTGGACCGTCGAGCTTCGCTGGGGTGTCGGCTATCGGCTGCAACGCCTCGACGATCGAAAGGCGGTGGCGTGATGAGCACCGTCCACGTCATGAACCAACGCCACCAGGCGGCCGACAGCCTGGACTATTTCCCGACGCCGCCCTGGGCGACCCGCGCCATGCTACACGAGGTGTTGATCCCTCGGCAGAACTTCTGGTTCCCTCTCTCGGAGATGACTGCGCTCGATCCGTGCTGCGGCGGTGGCCATATGGTCGTGCCGCTGCGCGAGGTTTTCCGCCAGGTCGAGTATTCGGACGTCCATGATTGGGGCTTCAATCCGCCGATCCGTGATTTCACCTTCGAGAGCCGGGCAAGCCTTGAAGCCGATGGCCGTATCGTGCCCGATTGGCTCTTCGTCAACCCGCCTTTCAACATCGCTCAAAGCTTCTTCGACACCGCTTTGAAGATCGCTCGGCGCGGCGTTGCCTTCTTCGTCCGCGTCTCCTGGCTTTCCGGCCAGGAGCGGTATAGCCTGATTTACGGTCCGAACCCGCCTACCTTCGTGGTGCATTTCGCCGAGCGCGTGTCGCTGATGGAAGGTGTCTGGGATCCCGAGCTTTCCAGCGCCACGGACTATGTCTGGCTTGCATGGGTGGACGGCATGCCGCCGCAGCCACCGATCTGGCTGCGTCCAGGCATGGAGAAAACCTACACGAAGCAGAGCGACATGGCACTCGCCACACCTGGCGAGGCGAAGCGTCGGCTGGCCAAGCGCAAGGAAGAAGCCTCGCGCGTCGCGGCAGAAAAGGTGGGTGCGTGATGGCAGACCTGTTTGGACCCGAAGCGCGTTGGACCGCGATCCTGTCGCTTTGCGAGACCTATCGCTACGAGCTGGAGAGGATCTGGGACGGAAGCAAGCCAATCCTCGTCGTCTGCATGCTCAACCCGAGCCGCGCGGATGCGAAGGTGAACGATCAGACGGTTCTGGCTCTTACTCACTTTGCCACTCTTTGGGGCTACGGCGGCATTCGGATCGTCAATCTCTACGCATTCCGCGCTTCTCAACCGAAGGAGATGTTCCGCCAGGTCGAAGGCGTTCGCAGCGGGCCGGACAACTCCAAGCACCTGCAGGCCGCTATCGAGTTCTCGAAGACGCAAGGTGGCCGGATGCTTGTCGCATGGGGCTGTGGCGGAGAACTCGACGGCTTGGATAAGTGGTTCGCCAATCGGGCGGTCTCTCAAGGCGTCACTTTGATCTGCCTCGGTCGGACAAAGGACGGCCATCCCAAACATCCAATGGCCCGTGGCCAGCACCGCATTCCCCGCGATCAGCAACCCATAGTCTACCTGGAGGCTTGGAACTAATGGTCGCCTACGGCTTCAAGAAGTATTTCGCGCCTCAGATCGAGGACGGTAGCAAGGGCCATACCATCCGGGGTCACCGACGTCGTCACGCCCATGTCGGCGAGCCGGTGCAGCTCTTCACTGGCCTGCGCACCCGCCATTGCCGAAAGATCATCCCGGACCCGATCTGCATCGCTGTCCTGCCGATCGTCATCATGTCGTCGGATCTGATCGAGGCCGGCATTGCCTACATCGAGGTTGACGGGACGCCGCTGCACCGGGACGAGATCGAAGCGTTTGCCGTCTCTGATGGTTTCGATCCCACTCGCCTGCAGGGCATCGCACCGCCCAAGCTGATCGGTGCTTCCGCCCGTGAAACCATGGGGCGCTTCTGGGCAGCCGAAAATCCCGGTTCGATCTTCCAGGGCGTCATCATCCGTTGGGAGGCTCGACCCTGATGGCCACCGCGCTGCCGCTCTTCGACGCCATGGAGCTGGACAAGATCCGGCGTGAGCGCCTGGAGCTGCAGCGCAAGCTTCAACGCGGCAGTGTGGATGTCCGCACCCGCATTCACCGCGAAGAGCAGCTGCGCATGCTGACCGCCCGACAGATTGAGATCGAGCTTCGCCTCGGCATAGCGGGGAAGAGATGAGCGAAGATCTGGTTGGCGAGCTTATGACGACGCTGGGCGACGAAGGCTTCTTCGCCCTGGTCGAAGCGCATGCCGGCATGCGGCTTTACGTGCCCGCAGATCCGGGCCGCTCGGAGCTTCCGCAAACGATCGGATTTGATCATGCAGCCCGTCTTTCCAAACTCTATCCGGGCGGCTATATCAAGGTTCCGCTTGCTCGCGAGTTTCGTGCGCTCCGGTACCGCGAAGCAGGCCTCGGCAACCGCGATATCGCCCGGCGTCTCGGTTTGACCGAAAGTGGTGTGGAGCGTCTCATCAGGCGAGCGCGTTCAGCCAATCCAGGACGGGGCGAAAAGCCCGCCGATCCACGACAAATGGACCTCTTCTAGCCTGCCGCCCACGTTGGCGGGCATGCCTCGACGCGCAACCTGCCGTTACTTTCGCTCCAGATCACTAGCCCGTTCGGCCAGTCTCATTTCTGGAGCCCATCATGACAAGATCCGTTAGCCCGAAAGGGCGAGAGTTCCTCTACGCTCACGAGGGCGTGGTGAAGAAGGCCTATCGCTGCCCGGCCGGGATCTGGACGATCGGCGCTGGCCTGACGACGGCATCGGGCGTCATTACCGTTAAGCCCGGCATGGTCATCACCGAGGCTGAGAATGATCGCCTGGTAGATCTTGCCCTGAAGCGAAACTATCTACCGCGCGTCCTGAAGGCTCTCGGCGACAGCTGCAGCCAGCACGCGCTCGATGCCGGCACGAGCTTCGACTACAACACCGGCAAGATCCATTCTGCTTCCTGGGTCAAATCCTTCCTTTCGAATGATCCGATCGACACACGCCGCCGCCTGCTGATGTGGAATAAGGGCAACGGCAAGGTGATGCCTGGTCTGACACGGCGCCGTGCCGAGGAAGCAACCCTTCTTCTCGACGGCCGCTTCCCGGCCGAAATCGAGCGTTCGGTCACGGGTATCCAGACGCCGGTCGACTCGCGGATTGGCTCCCATGCAGCAATCGTGATTTCACTGACGACGGCCGAGATCGAGGAAGCCAAGAAGGCGCTGGTGAAACTTGGCTACAATGCCGGCGCGCCGACCGGTGCCATTGACCGCGTTGCCGTCGAGATGTTCCAGAAGGCCCATGACCTGACGGTTGACGGCAAGGTCGGGATGGCCACGCTCGCCACCCTTCAGCGTGAACTCGATGCCCGCTCGAAGGCAGCTCAAGGCTCCGTTGCGACGGCTGGCGGTGCTGGCGTGGCAGGCGGCGACCAGGTCGCCGGAGCTGTCACCGGGCCTGCACCCGTCGATCCTTCTGCCGTAGCCCCCGATCAGATCGCCACGGCTATCGGCCTCGGCGTTGCAGCCGTCGCAATCCTCTATCTCGCCTGGCAGGCCTACCGGTACCGCGACGTCATAGCCGCGCGGATCGCCGATAAGGCTCCCCGTGTTGCAACCTTCCTCCGGAGCTTCTGACATGTCTGCATCCGCAGTGATCCTCGGCATGGCCGCCAAGATCGGGGCTCCGATCATCAAGAGCATCATTGAGAAGAAGATCGGCGGCGTGAGCGGCGATCTGGCCGGCGCCGTCATCGACGCTGTTGCCGAGAAGGCTGGAGTTGCGCCCGACCAGCTATCGGCGGCACCCGTCAGCAAGATCGAAGAGGCCGTGCGCCAGGTGGAGGCGGAAGCGCCCGAGATGATCGCGCTCTATGAGGCGGGTCTAAAGGGGCAGTTCGAGCTGCTCCAGGCCGAGCTGCAGGAAGGGTTCTGGCAGAGCGCCTGGCGCTGGGGCTGGATGTATCTGCTCGCCTTCCTCTGGGTCTGCGCTTTCCTTCTTTTTCCGGTGCTGAAGGCCTTCGGTGTCGCTCTTGACCCGATCGACAGCGCCACTCTCATGACGCTCACTGGCTGGTTTATTAGCCTCTACATGGGCGGTCATACTGTGAAGGAAATCGGGCGCCAGGCGGTTGAGGCGGTCAAGACCTGGCGGGGTCCGAATGTACAGTGATTTCGACCGCGAGATCGGTGAAGAGCGGGTCGAACAGGAACGCCAGGCGAAACTGAATGCTGCCCGAAAGGCGTTAAAGCAGATGGGCACCGAGGAGTGCGTCGATTGCGGCGCCTCCATCTCGCTTGCCCGCCGCCAAGTCTACCCGTCTGCCACCCGTTGCCTGGAATGCCAGGAGATGACCGAGAAGGAAGCCTATCTCCGATGACCCCAGCCGAATACCTGCTTTACGTCAACACCGCGCTGGCGTCCCTCGCTCTCCTTGGACACCTTAAGGGCTATTTCTCTTCTGGCGAAAAGACACTCAGCGAGAAGCTGCTATCGATCGAGAAGAAGATGGATGAGCGTCTCTCAAAGGCGGAGAGCAAGCTCATCGAATACGACCGCCGCATCCAGGCGATCGAAGGGGAAATCAAGCATCTGCCGGACCGGTCGACAACGCACCGGATGGAACTCGCGATGAGCGAGATCAACGGCAAGCTGAACGTCATGGCCGAGCGCCTGAAGCCAATCGAGGCGATCGGGGAAAGACTGCAAGAGACTTTGATGGAGCAAGCACGCAAATGAGTGATCTCGCCATGGATTACGCACAGATCATGCAGGAAGAAGCCCGGCTGATCATCCTCAAGGCTCTCGGCGAACAGACCAATGAGAGCCTCAATTCTTCCATTCTGGAGCCGGTGCTTGCCCAGTTTGCGATCCACATGCCGCGCGCCTGGGTGCATCAGCAGATCGACTACCTCGAACTGATGAGCGCCGTGAAGGTGGTCAATGCTGGCACGGTGAAGATCGCCACGCTGACCGAACTTGGACGGCGCCATCTTGATCGGCACTATGTCATCGAAGGCGTCAAGCGTCCGTCGCGGCCGGGAGCCTGACCATGGCCAAGGGACGCGGGCGCCTGACCGCAATCGATCAATTGCCAGACGAGTGCGAGCCGATTGTCGGCTGGGCATCTCAGGAGCTGGCTGATCGCACGCGGACGCAGGTCGAGATCTACGGTGAATTCAAACAGAAGCTGATTGCTCTTCAGGGCGAGCAGGGAATTGATTTCGACATTCCGTCCTTCTCTGCCTTCAATCGCTACAGCGTCCGCCTCGCGATGATCTCACGGCGACTCGAACAGACGCGCGAAATTGCCGCGACCTTGTCCGAGCGCATGGATGCTGCCGGCTCCGATGATCTCACCTTGATCGCGGCCGAGGCGCTGAAGACGCTGATCTTCGAAATCCTGCAATCGAGTGGCGAGGCCGGCATCAGCACGAAGGGTGCAATGGAATTGGCGAACGCGCTGCGCGCTGCCTCCGCTGCCCAGGTGAGCAGCTCGAACCGCCGCGCAAAGCTCGAAGCCGATGCAAAGCTGAAGCAAATCGAGGCCGAGATGAAGGCGAAGGCGGAGAAGGCACTCGACACGCTCTCCCACGAGCCCGGCATTTCCAAGGCTGCGATCGCGCGGGCACGTCGTGACTTCCTCGGCGTTCGCCCGATGAAGAAGAAGGACGAAGCCGATAATGGTTGAGCTGCCAAAGGGCCAATGGACCGATCCGCCGGTGCTCGCCCGCGTTCCGGAAGAGCTGCCGGTTGAGTTCCCGCGTGGTGCCGAGATCCCCGAGGATCTAGACCCGCTGGCTGAAGGCGTCCTGATGGCTCATCAGGCGTCCTGGATTGCCGATGAGAGCGACCTGAAGATCTGCGAGAAGGGCCGACGTACCGGCGTCACTTTTGCCGAGGCTCTCGACTGCACGCTGATCGCCGCTGCCCAAAGATCGGCCGGCGGACAGAATGTCTTCTACATCGGTGACACCAAGCCGAAGGGCCGCGAGTTCATCGGGTATGCGGCGCATTTCGCCAAGGTCGTGGCAAAGGAGATGCTGACGATCGAGGACGGTATTTTCTTCGACCAGAAGGAAGACGGCTCCACCCAGGCGATCTCCAGCTTCATCATCCGATTCGCCTCCGGCTTCCGGATCGAGGCGCTGTCTTCGCGGCCAGAGAACATTCGCGGTCTGCAGGGTACCGTCGTGATCGATGAGGCGGCATTCCACCGCGACGTCCGCAACGTGCTCGATGCCGTCAACGCGCTTCTGATCTGGGGCGGCCGCATTCGCGTCATCTCCTCGCACAACGGTGTCAGCAGCCCCTTCAACGAACTGATCAAGGAAGCGCGGGCGGGAAAGAACCCGTTCAGCATCCACACCTATTCCTTTGGCGACGCTGTCAGGAACGGCCTCTACAAGCGCGTTTGCCTGATCAAGGGCGAGGAGTGGACGCAAGAGAAGGAAGACAAATGGGAAGCGCAGATCCGCGCCTCCTACGGCACGCGCACCGCCAAGATGCGCCAGGAGCTGGACGCCATCCCGGCCGAGGCCGAAGGCGCCGCCATGACGCGCGTCCTGATCGAGAGCTGCATGTCTCGGGATCTTCCGGCCGTCGTGCGCTGGGATCGTCCAGACGACTTCAAAAACCTCGACGACTACGAGCGGGAAGAGCAAGCTTCAGAGTTCTGTGAAGGCGTTTTGAAGCCGCTTCTCGACGCCCTCGATCCGGGGCGCGAGCATTGCTTCGGAGAGGACTTCGCCCGATCGGGAGACAAGACCGCCATCGTTGTCTTCGAGATCGGCGCCGACCTCGTACGTCGCGCGCGCCTGGTCGTCGAGTTGAAGAACATTCCCTTCGACCAGCAGCGGGACATCCTGTTTTTTATCGGCGATCATCTGCCGCGCCTGACTGGCGGCGCGCTGGATGCGCGAGGCAACGGACAGTATCTGGCGGAAAAGGCGCGCCAGCGCTGGGGCGAGTGCATCCACGAAGTGATGCTGTCGGCCAAATGGTATGCGACGAACATGCCGGCCTATATCGAAGCCTTCGGCGACAAGAGCCTGCTCTTTCCCTATGACGCCGACATCCTCGCCGACCACCAAGCGCTCGCCTATGTCAACGGCATCATCAAGGTGCCGGATGAGCATTCGAGCAAGGGCGTCGACGGCTACGATCGTCATGGCGACACCGCTCCGGCCGGCGCGCTCGCCTGGTTCGCGAGCTGCCAGGAGGCGCTCGCCTATGGCTACGAGACCAACCGCAAGATCGCAGGCTCCTGCATGGCCGGCCACAATGGCGGACCGCCTCTTGATGAAGACAGGCGCGGCCGCTCGATCGATTTTACTTTGAGAGGTTCCCTGTGATGGCCAGCCTGAAGGACTATCTCGGCCGCGTCGTCAAAATGCTGACGCTCACTGATCCCCACGCCACACCGCAGGCCGGTGGCGTGCGCCAGGTGATCTCCGGACACCCGGCGAATGGGCTCACCCCGCAGCGCCTGGCAAACATCCTGCGCTCGGCAGCCGAGGGAGAGCCTGAGGCTTATTTCGAGCTGGCGGAGGACATCGAAGAGCGCGACCTGCATTACGCGGCCGTCATGGCGACCCGCAAGCGGTCGGTCGCCCAACTGCCGATTACGGTCAAGGCTGCGTCCGATAGCGCCGAACACAAGAAGCACGCGGATTTTCTACAGGCTTGGATCGATGAGGAAGTGCTGCGCGCCAACCTCTTTGACATGCTCGACGCAATCGGCAAAGGTCTCTCGGTCATGGAGATCGACTGGCAGGTGAAGAACGGCCTCGTCATGCCGCGTGATCTGATCTGGCGGACGCAGCGCTGGTTTACCTTCGACCGCGCCGATGGCGAGACCGTGCTCCTGCGCGAAGGGGTGGCAGGCGAGCCGTTGCCTGAGCACAAGTTCATCGTCCATCGCCACAAGTCAAAATCCGGCCTTACGATCCGATCGGGCATCGCCCGCGTGGCACTCTGGGCGTGGATGTTCAAGAGCTTCACGACGAAGGACTGGGCAATCTTCTGCCAGAACTATGGCCAGCCGATCCGGATCGGCAAATATGGACGCGGTGCGACCGAGGAGGAGAAGGACGTTCTCTGGCGTGCAGTCTCTGGGATCGCGGGCGACTGCGCCGCGATCATCCCGCGCGAGATGCTGATCGAACTGCATGAGGTCGGCTCAAAGAGCAGCTCGACGGACATGTATGAGCGGCGCGCGGACTGGCTCGATCGCCAGGTGTCGAAGCTTGTGCTTGGCCAAACGACCACGACCGACGCCGTCTCCGGTGGCCATGCCGTCAGCCAGGAGCACCGCCTGGTGCAAGAAGACATCGAGCGCGACGACGCCGGCATGGTCACCGCGACGCTCAATCGCCAGCTCGTGCCGAACATGATTGCCTTCAACTTCGGCCCGCAGGACCGCTATCCACATCTTCGCGTCGGCCGTCCGGACGAGGTGCCGCTGAAGGAGTTCTCGGAAGCCTTTGCGAAGCTGGCACCATATGGCCTCACGGCGGATGAAAGTTACCTGCAGGATCGCATGGGCATCCCGAAGCCAAAGGCTGGCGCTGTCCTGGTTGGGGGGCGCTCGCCCACAACAGCGGTGTCATCGCCGATCGACGGCCAGCCGCCGGCACGTCAGACCGCGTCAGCGAGCATCTTTGACAATCTCTTCAAGTCCGCGCACCAGCGTAACGAGCCGGAGGACACGGTTGAAATCCTGACCAAGCGTCTCGACGAGGAAGCGGCCGGCGCGATGAACGGTCTGGTCGACGAGGTGAGGAAGGCACTGATGGATGCCTCCGATCTGCGCGATGCAGCCGAGCGGCTTGCGAAGCTCGACCTGGCGCCTGATGATCTGGCGGAGGCCATGGCGCGAGGCATGGCGCTCGCTCATCTCGCCGGCCAGGCATCCCTCATCGACGACTTGAAGACCCGCTCGTGAAATCGGCCCACAGACGCGCAGCAAGGGGTAAGGACGGGCGCTTCCCCGTCTCCGGCCCTCGAAGCGCGTCCATGGGCTTTGAAGAGGCTTCGAAAACGATGATGGGAGTGAGGCGAGGATGGTGACGACGGCTTCTGCACTCGATCTGCCATTCGACGAGGCGATCGCCTTCTTCCGCGAGAAGGCCTCCGTGCCGACGCGCAGCTGGCGTGACGTCTGGGATGCGGCTCATTCGAAGATGTTCATGGTCGCCGGTGCCAGCACTGTCGCCCTGGTTGACGACTTCAAGGCTGCGATCGCGAAGGCGCTCGAACAGGGCACGACGCTCGAAGAATTCCGGAAGGACTTCGATCAGATCGTCAAGCGCAATGGCTGGTCCTATAAAGGCGAGCGCGGCTGGCGCGCCCGAACAATCTTCGAAACCAATTTGAGGACCGCTCAGGCGGCGGGACGCTATGCCCAGCTGACCGAGCCGGACACTCTCGAAGCCTTTCCGGGCTGGCAGTACAATCATTCGGGTGCACTGCATCCGCGCCTCGACCACAAGAGCTGGGACGGCACAGTGCTTGCCGCGACTGATCCGGCCTGGAAGGTGATGTTCCCGCCGAACGGTTTCGGCTGCGGCTGCTTCGTTACGCCAGTCTCGATGCCGGCGCTGAGGCGGATGGGGAAGAAGGGCTTTGATCGCGCTCCGGATCTCGACCAGCTCGGCACGGATCAGCCGCGTGGCGTCGACCCATCCTTTGCCTACAATCCCGGCGAGGCGTGGCTACGACAAACCGCACCTGGTCTGACAGCGGTGACGGCAGATGAAGCGAATGTCGCGGCCTTCGTTGCGTCCAGCCTTCGCGGCAAGTGGCCCGAGGGTAGCTGGACGGTCGTCGGCGTGCATGGCGATGAGGTGGCAGGCGCGCTTGGCGTCGAGGCGGGGACAGAGCTGCGGCTCCTGGCGGACGTGATCCGCACCAATGCCGGCGACGAAATCTCGGCCGATGCTTATGCCACGATCCCGCGCCGGCTTGCCCGCAAGGCGAAGGTCGAGGATCAGGGCGATGGCCGCTTTCAGATCTCGAAGACCGTCGACGGCGATGATTGGCGGGCATCTGTCCGTGTCGAGCGCGATGGCAACCGCACCCGCGTTCTCCTGCACAAGCTCACCCGCGAGGCCGGCCGATGAGCGGAGCTGCGATCTCACTGACATTCCAGGTGATGGATGAGGAGGTGCAGCGCGCCGTGCAGCAGCTCGGCCGTATCATGACCAATACGCGGCCTCTGATGCATGCGATCGGCGTCGGACTTGTCGGATCGACCCATCAGCGCTTCATCAGCCAGGCCGATCCGGAGGGCCAGGCATGGCAGGCCTTGAACCAGGACTATGCCTCGACCAAGCGCAACAGCCGTGTCCTGACAGAGAGCGGTCGGCTGCGTGACAGCGTCAATGCAAGGGCCTCGAATGACGAAGTCCGCGTCGGATCGAACGTCGTCTATGCTGCCATTCACCAACTCGGCGGCACCATTCGACCGAAGAACGGCGAGGCACTTGTCTTTCGGATTGGCGACCGACTGATCAAGGCGAAAAGCGTCACCTTGCCCGCGCGGCCCTACCTCGGTATATCTGTCCAGGATGAAGCCATGATCGCAGAGACGGTCTTCGGTTTCATGGAGCGCGTCTCGCGCCGCTGATCCTCCCCTCATCGCCGCCTTGATGCCCGCGCCTGCGGGCATGATACCGCCGTGCCCCGCATGGCACTTTCGCGGCATGCTTAAAACCGCTGCTGCCCTTCTCATCGCAATTCACGCTGCCGACGCCACCGCGCCGGAGTGGCTCCATTTGCTGCCCGCCGGCCAGTTTAGCGGTTTGGATGGGCGCGGCCCGTACCTTGCTCCGGATCTCGAAGCCCTGATCGCTATCTTCAACAGCGAAGGGCGCAAGCTGCCAGTCGATGAAAATCACGCAATTGATCTGGCTGCTAAGGCTGGCAATCCGGCCCCGGCACGCGGATGGATCGTGGAGCTGCAGGCTAGGGAAGACGGGCTCTGGGGCCGGGTCGAATGGACCGAGGAGGGGCAGAGGCTCGTGGTCGGCAAGGCCTACGGGTACCTGTCGCCCGTGTTTCTTCACACACCACAGAAACCCTACCGGATCGGAAAGGTCCTGCGCGTCGCCCTTACGAACGACCCCAATCTGAATTTTCTGACAGCGTTACACCAGAGAGAGGAGAGCGAAATGCTCGAACAGCTGCGGAAGGCGTTTGGCCTTCCGGAAACCGCGACGGAGGCCGATGTGCTGGCGGCCGTCGCATCCGCCCATCAGGCCCAGCAGGAAACGGCAACTCACGCCGCCCTGGTCGGCAAGATCGTTGAAGCCGTGGGCTTGCCGTCAGGCACCTCCGGTGATGCCCTCGTCACCGCTCTCCAGGCGCGCGGCAAGGTCACCCCAACTGAAGCCGAGAATGCCGAGCTGCGGTCGAGCGTCACCTCGCTCCAGAGCCAGCTCACGACGCTGATCTCTAACCACGCCCGCGACCGCGCCGTCGTCGTCGTCGAGGACGCGGTCAAGGCCGGCAAGATCGTGCCTGCGCTGAAGGAGCACATGATCGCCCGCCACATGAAGGATCCGGCTGAGGTCGAGAAGGAGATTTCGCTCCTGCCGTCGATCAACAGCGGCGGCCTTGGCGGACGCAAGGTGCCCGAAGCTGAAGGCGGCGGGCTGACCGACGAAGACCGCCAGGTCGCGGCCATGATGGGCGTCGACGAAACCACCTTCGCCGCTTCGGCAAAGGCTCTGCACGGAAAGGGCAACTGATATGGCCGCCACTGACGATATCCGCTCCAAGCGCAAGCCGGGCCTCGGTCGCTCCTACGGCTACCCCGTGCTTGCCAATGTGAAGATCTTCGGCGGCTCGGCTGTCGGGATCACGGCCAACCGGGAAGCCGTTCCAGCCGGCCACGTGTCGGCGGTCAAGCTGATCGGCTTCGCCGAGCAGCGAGCCGACAACACCGGTGGCGCAACCGGCGACCAGGTCGTGAACATCGAGAAGGATGTGCGCCTGATCCCGCTCGCCGGCGCCACAGTCGCGAACATCGGCGCCACGGTCTACGCGTCCGCCGACGACACCTTCACGCTCACCGCAGGCTCGCTGCTTGCAATCGGCACCATCGACGCCATCGACGCTGACGGCGTCTGGCTCAAGACCCTCTGAGGACGTCCACATGGATATCAATGCAAGCACGCTGCGCGCGATCTATACGGGCCTTTCCACGGCTTACAACGCTCGCTTCAGCGCAGTGCAGACCTTCTACACCACGGTCGCGATGACCGTGCCGTCCAGCACGGCCATGAATGAGTATCCGCGTCTCGACGACATTCCGGGCTTCCGTGAATGGCTCGGCGACCGCATCATCCACGATCTCGGCGCCCAGACCTATGTCATCAAGAACCGCACGTTCGAGAAGACGATCGGCATCAAGCGCGAGCAGATCGACGACGATCAGATTGGCATCTTCACGCCGGTTGCCGGCCAGATGGGGCAGGACGCCGCTCAGTTTCCTGATCAGTTGATCTGGCCGCTCTTCAAGACCGGCGAGACCGTGAAGTGCTACGACGGCCAGTATTTCTTCGACACCGACCACCCCGGCTACAACGAAGCCGGCGGCGCGATCTCGGTTTCGAACTTCACCGATGGTGCTGGTCCCGCCTGGTACCTGGTCGATGACACTCAGGTGATGAAGCCGCTGGTCTATCAGACCCGTCGCCCGTTCGTTCTGACGCCTCTGCAGAGCCCGGATGATCCGAACGTCTTCTACCAGAACAAGTTTGTCTGGGGTGTCGATGGCCGCTGCAACGCAGGTTTTGGCCTCTGGCAGTTGGCCCACAAGTCGAAGGCTACCCTCAACGAGGCGAATTACGAGGCGGCTCGGACGGCTCTCTCGACCATTCGCCGCCGCGACGGCTCTCCGCTCAACATCCGTGGCGCGAAGCTGATCGTTCCGCCGGCACTGGAAGGCATCGCCCGCAAACTGGTGGCCGCCGAGACCGCAGCGAACGGCGCGACCAACGTCTGGAACCGCTCGGCCGACGTCGTCGTGGTCCCGTACCTCGCCTGATTTCGGACAGGTCAAGCGTCCCGAGGCCGTCGCCAGTCTTCCTTCCGACTGGCGACGGGTTTCCGGAAAACGGCCCGGTGGCCGCTTTCCCGAGACCCGGAAAGGAACCCAACATGTCGAAGAAGATCCAGATCATCTGCACCACGCCTGGCATGCGCCGGAATGGTGTCAGTCACCCGCCTTCCGCCTTCTACGATGAAGGTCATTGGACAGCCGAGCAGCTTGCCGCCTTCCGGGCGGACCCGGCCTTCACGGTGCGCGAGGTGGCAGAAGGCGAGAACGTCCAGACCGAGGACGATTTCCAGCTTCGTGTGAACAATGCCGTGCAGGTGCTCGTCGAGCAGAAGATCGCCGAGCTGCAGGCAGCCTTCGATCAGGCCGTCGCCGAGAAGGCAAAGGAGAAGATCGAGAAGCTGCAGGCCGATCACGACAAGGCTGTCGCGGACCTCAATGCCAAGCTCGATGCGGCGACCAAGGCTGCTGGCGACCAGGGCGCAAAGGCGAAGAAGTAGGAATACCCAGCGCGGGTGCCGACAGGCGCGAATTGACGGAAGGCTCCAGCGGCACCGGGGCTTTCCACCCAACAGGAGAATATCCGTGAACCATAAGCCCTATCGCATGATCATTCTGCATTCTCTGGCTCTGGTGGCCGCAGTTCTGGTTTCGGCCGCAACGCGTGTCGCTGAGTTCGTCCTGGCTCCGATGATCCACCTGGTTCGCGAGGCCACAGTGGCGCTCGCCCTGTCGTGGCTGCCGCGTTTCAAGGCGGTTGCCTTCGCCTTCATCGGGAAACTCAAGCCCGTCTATCGCGAAAGCCTTCTGACCAACGGCCAGTCGCTGGACGGCTCTTTGCGTCTGGCCTGACGCAAGATCTGCAGAACTCTGGCGGGCCAATCGTCCGCCAGCTTCAACCAGGAGAGAGACCTTGTACGCAACCGTCACCGACATGATCGCCCGCTTTGGCGAGACCCAGATCATCCGGCTTTCCCAGCCGGAGGACCGTACGGCCGAGACGGTTGACGAGGAGAAGGTCAACATCGCTCTCGCCGATGCCAGTGCCGTGATCGACGGTTACCTTCGTGGCCGGTACTTCGTGCCGATCGCTGCCCCTCCGGCCGAGATTGTGCGGGCTACTTGCATCCTCGCCCGCTATGACCTCTCAGACACTGAACGCTCGTCGCCGACAGAGGAGATGAGCAAAGGCCGGGCCGACGTCATCAAGTGGCTCGAGTCGATTTCGAAGGAGCTGGTCAATCTCGATGTGCCGCGCGCATTGGTGACCGGTACCGACCAGGTGGGCTCAGGGCCGAGGATCTCCGATCGCGGCCGGGTCTTCAGCCAAGACACCTTGAGGGGCTTCTGATGGCCTCCTTTGACCTTGCCACCATTCGCCGCCAGGAGCCGCTCATCATCGAGCGGCTTCGGCAGGCATTTCCCGCCCAGACCTTCGGCATCGAGCGCGTTCCGCAGTCGCTCAGCCTGGCCGAGTTCAAGCGGGTCGTGAAGCAGGCCCCGATGCTGGGTCTCGCCTGGGCGGGCATGCAGCCGCAGAAGGACAGCGGCCGGCAGCTGAAGGGCGTCATGCAGTGGCGGCTCATCCTGATCTGCCGCGTTTCAAGTGGCCTTGAAGCGCGCTTCAAAGGAGATCGGAAGGACATTGGCCTCGACGCGATGACGGACGTCGCCCTGGCGCTGATCCACGGCGTGACCATGAAGCCGGTCGGCGTCATGGAAGTCACCCAGGCGCAGAGCCTCGTCGCTGAAGGTTATGCCGACGACGATATCGCGCTTGCCCAGATCGACTTCAATTTCAGCTTCGTCACATCGCCCGCGGACTACGCCATTTCGTCGCCGGAGAGCTTCGAGCAGCTCGGCATCACCTGGTCGTTGTCCGGCTCCGAAGGACCAGGCGCAATCAACGACACCATCGAGCCACCACAGGAGTGAACATGGCCAAGAAGGACTATCTGGCTCCGGCCAAGGATCGGCTCGTTCCGCAGGAAGACGGAACGCCCTGGCCGACCGAAGGGATGGAAGATCCCGACACCCTCTACACCCGCCGCCGTGTCGCCGATGGCGATCTGGTCAAAGTTTCGGCGCCGAAGAAGCCTGAAGGAGAGAAGTAATGGATTTCAACGAAATCCCCGTGGATCGCCTGGAGCCAGGCGTCCTGATCGAAGTGCGGGCGAACTACCGCAACGCCGGCATCTTCGCATGGCCTGAGAAGGCGCTGATTATCGGTCAGAAGCTGGCCGCCGGCACGATCACGCCCGGCCAGATCATCGAGATTACTCGTGCTGAGGAGGCGATCGCCTATTTCGGTCGCGGCTCGATCGGTGCCGAGCAGGTCGCCTTCTTCAAGAAGGCCAATCGCAACACGCCGCTTTCGATCATGGCGCTTGCGGATGCTGGCGGCGCGGTCAAAGCAATCGGCACCTTCACCTTTGTCGGTGCCGTCCAGGCGGCGAGCACCATCCGCTTCAAGATTGGTGGCCGGCAGGTGCGCATCACCGCACTCACGACGGACAACGTCACGGCACTTGCCACCAAGCTTGCGGCCGCGATCAACGCGGATCTCGACATGGTGGCGACGGCTGCAGCGGCTGCCGGCGTGGTCACGGTCACCTCTCGCCATGGCGGTGAGGTCGGCAATGAGATCGATCTGCGCGTCGACACGAAGAATGAGCCGATCCCGGCCGGCCTGACGATCACCGTCGTTGCCATGTCCGGAGGCTCCGGCAACCCGGTGCTGCAGACGGCGCTCGACGCGATTGCCAACACCTGGTTTACCAAGCTGACCACGCCCTGGAACGATGCCACGAACATGGCGGCACTCGCCGAGTTCCTGCGGGTGCGCTATCTGGCGACGTCGAAGCTGGATTGCCATGGCTTCGTTTTCAAGCGTGGCACGTTTGGCGAGCTGAGCACCTTCGGCGCCCTGACCAACAACGCCTTCCTGACGACGGGCGGCCTGAAGAAGAGCCCGACCTCAGCCTGGTCGATCGCCGCCTCGCTGATGGGGATCGCCGCCTTCCACCTGACGAACGATCCGGCGCGCCAGCTCCGCTCGCTCGTCCTTCCCGGCGTCGAAGCGCCCGACTCGGTGGATCAGTTCCTCGACACCGAAAACGATCTGCTGCTGCGGACCGGCATCTCGACCTTCGACTGCCTGTCTGACGGCTCTGTCGTGATCAGCCGCGTGATCACGACCTACAAGACCAGCAGCCTGGGCACCGCCGATCGCGCCTGGCTCGATATCATGGTGCCCGCCACCATGAGCCGGATCCGCTACGATTGGGCGACCTATGTCAGCCTGATGTATCCGCGCTCCAAGCTCGTCGATGACGACACCGACGGCGCGAACGTCCAGCGGTTCAACGGCGACGAGGATCCCGGCACAGCCGTCGTCACGCCGAAACGCATGAAAGCCTCCTGGGCGGCGCGCTGCAAGCTCTACGGCGAGAACGTCTGGATCGAGGACGTGACCCGCACGGTGAAGGAAAGCGCCTTCGAGCGCTCCAACTCCGACCGCAACCGCCTGGAAGGGCGCCCGCAGGTGCAGATCGTCGGCAATCTGATGGTCTTTGCCCAGGCGCTGGAATTCCAGGTCTAACGCCCAACTTGAAAGGACACTCTAATGACGCAGGTATTGGGCATCGTCGATATCATCTGGCGAGGCCGTAACCTTCAGGTGGCCAAGGGGGCGAGCATTCGTCCTGGCGGCCTCAAGAACAACCCGGTCACCTATGGCCGCAAGGTGGGGCGCGCCCAGGAATACCAGGGCTCGGAAATCAAGGCGACCGTCCACTTCGAAGCTGGGCAGCGCTGGGGCAACACCTGGGATAGCGGCGAAGGCGAACTCCAGGTCGTCTGCGACACCGGCCAGACCTTCGTGATGTATGACGCCTTCCTCTCCGGCGACATCCCGACGATTACCGGCGGCGAAGGCGGCAGCATCGAGATGACCTGGTCGGCCGGCACGCCCGAGGAGATCGGAGCATGAAGAAGGATCTTCATATCGACCTGGACGAGGATCAGGGCGGCACTGCTACGGTCACCAGCTCCGGCACTTCGACTGACGTCATCGACGAGGGCGGTGCAAAGGCCGTCATCGTGGATGAGGATGGTGATGTTCTGGACAAGCTGCCGTCCCGCGCAGTTCGCAACGATGACGGCAGCGTGACCTTGCCGCTCATCGAGCCTGTGACCATCACCACCCGCAAGGACGGTAAGGTTCGGGAACGCACCTTCGAGAGCCTCACCTTCTTCCGTCTGAAGGGGGCCGATATTCAGGCGATCGCGGCGGCATCGAAGGAGAACGACACCGTCGTGACCTTCGCTCGATCGACCCGCACCATGCAGGCGGTCATGAATGCGGTCTTTGACAAGATGGATGCGGCCGACATCGTCGATGGCGGCAAGGTGATCAACCATTTTTTGACGAGTGGCCGCCGAACTGGCCGATAATGCTCGGAGCCCTTGCCGATGGCACGGGCTTCAGCGCCGCCGAGCTCGAAGACTTCGAAGCTCACCGCGCCAAGTTCTGGTGGAACTGCGTGATGGCCTGGCGGAAAGAAGTCGCTGACCAGCAGAAGCAATAACGAACCGTCATGCCCGCCGCCACGGGCATGACGGCACTTGCGCGCGCGCGCTAAACCGGAAATCAATTCTGGAGCGTGGCGGGATGTCTTCAAGAAGCATGAACCTTGATGTCATCGTCCGGATGCGGGATCTCCTGTCCGGGCCTTTGCGTCGGCTGCGCTCCTCCCTTGAAGGCATTGCTTCGTTCTCCCGCCGCATCGGCATCCTTGGTGCGGCAGTGGCCGGCATCAGCTTCCTCGGCCCGATCGACCAGGCGGCGGCCTTCCAGCAGAAGCTGCTGGATATCGCCGGCACAATGGAGATGACCGGCGGGGCCGCCTTCGCCTTCACTGGCCAAGCCAAAGAGGAGTACGAGGCGCTCGCACTTCTGGTGGGCCAGTCATCTGACATCATTGCTTCCGGCGCGGGGCAGATGATCGCGGCGGGTGTGAACAAACAGCTGATCGATGCGTCGATCGGCGACATTGGCCGCGCTGCGACAGCCGCCAATGCTGAATTTTCCGACATGGCATCGGTTGCCACATCATTGCTGATGACCTTACGCGTACCGGCCGATCAGCTGGACGACAGCCTCGGCGCACTGGTGACGGCCGGCAAGCTCGGCTCTTTCGAGCTGAAGGACATGGCGCGATACTTCCCGACCCTGACCAGCCAGATGGCTAAGTTCGGCGTGACCGGACGGGAGGCCGTGAACTTCCTCGCATCCGCACTGCAGATCGCCCGCAAGGGTACGTCCGACCCGGCGGAAGCGGCCAACAACCTGAAGAACTTCCTCGCTAAGATCCTGGCACCCGCGACGATCAAGAACTTCAAGGATGCCGGCGTCGACATCGAAGCCGTTATGCAGGATGCGGCGGTCAAGGGTATCAATCCGATCGAGGCGGTCATCCAGAAGATTGCCAAGCTGACCGGCATCTCCGGAAAGGAGATCGACGGCCTAATGCAGAAGGCCAAGGCCAACGGTCTTGAGGGCGCAGAGGCGCTGGGCTACGTCCGCGAGCAGCTCGAAAAGATCTACGGCGCGGGCAAGCTCGGCGAGATCTTCGGCGACATGCAGGTCATGGACTTCCTGATCCCGATGCTTGGCAACCTTGATGAGTACAAGCAGATCCGGGATGAAGTCGCGAAGGCTACCGGTGAGATCATCGACGAAGACTTTGAGACCCAGATGAAGGGTCTCAATCGGCAGATGGAGATCTTTCGGGAGATCGGGCGGCAGGCGTGGCGTGAAGTGGGCTTTGCCTTCGGTCTTTGGATGCCCCTTATCAATCAACACCTCCAGGCGGCCATCAAATGGCTGCGCGATCTCGATCGGGAAACCGGCGGGATGGTGCGCCAAGCGTTGTCGTTTGCAGGTGCCACTCTGATCCTCGTTGCTGCGCTCGGCGCTCTCGGCTTCGTCCTGCCGGCCGTCGGTTCTGGCATGGCAGCACTGGCGATGCCTTTCATCGGCACAGGCCGGTTGGCGCTCTCGATCGGACGCTACTTTGCGACAGCTGCGAGAAGCGCAATCGCGCTGCAGGCCACATTGGCTGCGATGAGCGGCGCTCGGTTCACTGGCCTCTCCCGCGTGGCCGTCGGTCTTCGCGGCATGGCGATGGCCGTGCCTGGTCTTGCCGCGTTGAAGGCCGCGTTACTTGCGATCGGAGCGGCGATCGCTGGCATCACCTGGCCGATCTGGGCCGCGATCGCCGCCGTGGCCGCGCTGGGCCTCGCCATCTACAATTATTGGGAGCCGATCAAGAACTTCGCACAGGGTTTTGCTTCGGTGATTGGTGGCGCTCTCTCTGAGTTGACGGGGAAGCTGTCAAACCTTGCCGGGATGTTCGCGAGCGGCAATGCCAAGATGGCCGGCAAGTTTGCAGCCTGGCTCGGGTTCGACGAAGCGGAGATCGCGGCGATGAGCGGCAAGATCGAGGCCTTTGCGAGCAGCGTCGTCGGTTTCATCAAGGCCATTCCCGGCCAGGTGAAGGGCTTCCTCTCGGACATCTTCACCATGAATGATTATTCGACCGAGGCCGAGGCTGCCTTCCGCACGGCCGGGGAGCGAGCAGGGCAGGCCATGGTGGACGCCATCAAGGGCGCAATCGATACCCTGATCGGTTGGTTTCAGGGGCTCGGCCAGAGGATCCTTGACGCGGTCGGCAAGATTGACTTGTCAGGTATCATCAGTTGGCCTTCACCTTCCTCGTGGTTTGGTGGCGGAGAGGCTACACCAGCTCAGCCGGCCAATCAGAACATGTTGCCCGCACAGGGTGGATCTGGGCAGGCCAGCGTCGGTGGCCAGATCGATATCCGCGTCAACGGCCCGGCACAGGTGACCAACACCAGTAGCGACAACCCAAATGTTCCGATCAGGGCTAACACCGGTCGGGTCGTGGGGAGGGACTGATGCGGATCGATAGCTTGGACGCGCTCCCCGGCCTGGTCCCCGGTTCCTACCGGGGCCGCACGCTGCACTTCCTGGACACCTCCAGTGAACACGGTCGCCGGGTGCTGGAGTATCTGTTTCCGGGTGTCGATGCGCCGGCCTATGACGACTTCGGTCTTTTGCCTTCAGTCTTGACCATCGACGCGCTCGTGATCGGTGACGATTACAAAGTGCAGGTGAAGAGCCTTCAAAGGGCCTTTGAGACACCTGGACCCGGCCAGCTTATGCATCCCTGGCTCGGGCCTATGTCGGTCATCCTGGAAGAGCCGGCCAGTATCGCCTTCTCGGTTCGCGAGCTTCGTGTTGCCCGCATCAATGTCCGCCTGAAGCGCGTCCAGATTGGTGGGGTCGTCGGCCAGGTGCTTTCCGGCCTCATTGGCGGCGTGGCGAGCCTGCTCTCGGCGGCGCAAGCGCTGATTGACGTGGTCGGTCTGCGAGTGCTCTCTGCAGCACGCGGCGCTGCCGTCCGTCGCACGGCAAGGCTGATTGCCGCCGCCGCGAATGCAGTGACCCCGCCTTCGGACGGAGCGCGGCTCCTGCCGGAGATCCGGTCGATCCTGGCGGCCTCGTCTCCCGAGACACCGGCTTCCTTCGGATCGTGGCTATCTGGCGCGGTGAGCGTCCTTTCCGCTGTGACCGAGGAACCGGCTGTCGCTTCGGCTTTGGCGAGACCCCCTGTCTCTACGGCTCAGGCAAAGATTGCTGTCGCTTCGGATCTCGCTGGGCGAATGATGGAAGCCGCAGCGGGAGCCCCGTCCCAGGTGGACGCGGCTCTGCTGATCGCGGCCGCTGCCGAGTTTCTTTCTGCCGCTGCCCGCCAGTCTGTCTATGCCGATTTCGCCTCGAGGCGAGAGGCGACGGCCTATCGCACGGCGATGACGTCGGCGCTTTCTGCCCTAATCGACCGCGCGGAGATCCTCGGGTCGGATACCTACCAGGCGGCTTCATCCGAACTCATTCGGGGTGCAAGGCGGGTCTCGTCTGCCGTGGTCATCGAGATGAACGAAGTTGTCGGCCGCCTGCCGGAAGTCCTGGTATTTGCAGCGGAGCGCGAGCACGACGCCTGGCAGGTTGCCCAGCACATTGCCGGCGACAGGCCGGGCCAGATCGAAGCGGTCTATCTCGACATCGTTGCCCGCAACCGGCCGCGTCACCCGGCCGTCATGGAAGGCTCGACGGTTGAAGCACTGGAGATCCGCTGATGGCAAAGAGCATCCAGCTATCGATAGATGGTACTGCCTACGACCAGTGGACTTCAGCCGAGGTGACACGGGATCTGAAGGACTTTTCCGGGGCGTTCAGCTTCACTTTCCGTGATGCCAAGCGCGCCAGGCGCTCTCTGCCTTTCGCGACAGATGCGGCCGTTCGTGAACTTCGGCCCGGTCCTGCCGTGGAGATCCGGATCGGAAGGCGGCTGGTTTTGAAAGGCTTCATCGAGCGCGTCGAGCCAGATAGTGGCGACCGCCAGGCGACCATTGTCATCAGCGGCAGAGACCTGACCGGCGATCTCATCGACGGGGCTGCAATGACCAATGAAGCCGAGTTCTTTAACGTCAAGCTTGAAGAAGCGGCCCGGCGGATCGCCGCCCCCTACGGCCTCGCCGTCCGTTCGGAGATCGATACGGGGGAGCCCTTTACGCGCTATGGCATCGATCTTGCCGAGACAGCCTTCTCGGCGATCGAGAAGGGCGCCCGGTCTCGCCACGCTCTCGTCCTGTCCGACGGCGTCGGTGGCCTCGTGATAACCCGAACCGGGCAGACAAGAGCACCGGTCGAATTGCGCTATCCCGGCAACGTGCTGCTCTCTAGAGGAACCTTTAGCCACGAGGGGCGCTACAGCGAGACGATCGTCCGTGGCCAGGGCGAGAAAGCCGGGAAGGCAAGAGGATCGGCAGCTCTCGATTCGACGGCCGAACCGATCGGCGCTGGCGATCGCGCGGACGGTGACGGCGCGGCGACAGAAAAGGAACGCAAGGGGACGGTCGCCACAGGCCGAGCGCGTGATGGGGAGATCACTCGGCACCGTCCGATCGTGCATCTGGCGCGGTCAAAGGCGGACAATGTCTCGGCCCAAGACGAGGCTGACTGGCGGATGCGTACGGCCCGAGCGGAGGGTGAAGAGTTCACCCACACCGTCAAGGGCCACACGGTCAACGGCCAGCTCTGGACCGTCAACCAGCTCGCTTCGGTGTCCGATGCATTCCTTGGCGTCTACCGTGACCTCTTGATCTCACGCGTCGCCTATCGCGAAGACAGTGCCGGCATCGTGACTGAGCTGGGCTATGAGAGCCCGGAAGCTTTCGACAAGGCTCCGGTCGGGGATCGTCGAACGAACAAGGCAGGCAAGACCGGAAAGCGCGCCGGCCCGCTGGACGGCACGGCGAGCGCGCTATGACGAAGGAGGTTTTCGACAAGATCCGGGGCATGGCCCGCCGCGTGACGGTGAAGGACATCAAGGACGACGGCGAGACGCAGACTGCCTCGATCGAGGTGGCCGATGGGATCTGGCGCTCCGATGTCGAAATCCTTCAGCAGTATGGGATCTCATCGAGCGCGCCCGAGGATGGCGCCGTCGCCATAGCGCTCGCCCTTGGCGGCGACGAAGGCGATATCGTCCTGTTGCCGATCGCGAACCCCTCCAGCCGAATGGGCGGCCTGGGTAAGGGGGACGTGGGCTTCTACAACAAGTTTGGTGACCGCATCATCATCCGCTCTGGCGGTGGTATCGAAATCCAGGCGGCATCGTCATTGACCCAGAAGGTTGGTGGCACGACGCTGACGCAGTCGGCCGACGGTTTTGCCTTCGAAGGTGGGACGATCACCCATAACGGCAAAGATATCGGCGACACCCACACCCACGGCGGCGTGGTTGAAGGCGATGGTTTCACCGATCCGCCAGCCGGCTGATCCCGCCTGCCGGCGCTGGCATGACCAGCTCCGCGCGCGCGCGATAGCTTCGCCACCATGTTTTGCGATCTCGCTCTCACTTACGATCCGGAAAGCCGCCGCTGCGACCTGACGCTCGGCGATGATCTCGATCTTGTGCTCGATACGACATCGGTCTCGGCCATGCTCGTCTCGATCGGCCTCGATCGTCGGGCCGATGTTGATGACCCGCTTCCTGAAGGGCGTTCTCAGTTCCTTGCGCCTGCCAGCTTCTCGGAGCGCCGTGGCGCGATTGCCGACGCCTTTGAAGCTTCGGGGGCGATGACTGGGTCGAAGCTTTGGCTCCTGGAACGTGCGAAGGAAACCGAGACAACGCGGTTGCTGTGCGAGTTCTGGCTTGAAGAGGCTCTGTCGTGGGCGGTTGAGGTGACCGGGCAGCCGGCCGAGATCGAGGTCGTGTGGTTGCGACCCGAGGTGCTCGGCTTCCGTGTCTCGGTAGAGGATGCAAGCCTCTCGTTGACTAAAAGGGTGGACGGCTGATGGTCTGGCCCATTCCCCGTGCGCAAGCCATTTTCGAGCGGATAGCGGCCGGTGTAGAAGCCGGCATTCTCACCATCCGATCTGACGCTGATCCCCGCAAGCTCTCAAGGGCCGTTCGCAACCGCTTCGGTGTCTTCTTCCAGGTGTTCGCCTCGGTTGCTCCTGAAGTCCGAGAGCTACACGACCACATCGCCTGGTGGGCTCGGCAATACATGCCCGACAGCGCCGACGATGAAACCATGATCCGACGGCATGCCGGCATCTGGGGTGTCGATGAGCGCGGCGCAATCAAAGCTGTTGGTGCAGTGCTGATTGAGGGTGCGCCTGGCACAGTGCTGCCTTCCGGTATCGCGCTTTCGGCCAGTGACGGGATCTTGTTTGAAACCACCGCTGGCGCGACGATCTCAGGTGCCGGTGTTGCGACCATGCCAGCCATTGCCGTCAGCGCCGGCGCGTCGGGCAATCTGCCGGCCGGCGTCCAGCTATCGACGGTCGCCGTTGTCGCCGGCATTACGCGTGTTACGGTCTCGACGGCTTTCCTGGGCGGCGCGGACGAAATGACGCCGGAGGAGATCAAGGCTGCCTATCTGCAGCGTATCCGCCAGCCGGCTCATGGCGGCGCGGGCTTTGACTATCCGACATGGGTGCGCGAAGTGGCCGATGCTCTGGCCATCAAGGTCATCCCGGAATGGATCGGTCGCGGCTCGCTCGCTGTCGTCGTCATCATGCGGGATGACGATGGCTCTGCCCGCGTGCCGACCACGGAAGAGATTGATCGTATTCAAGCGCATCTGGGCGAGTTCGGCAGTCTGCTCGGCGTGCGGCCGGTGACAGCGCGTGTGATCGTCGTGCCGGGCGTCCTGACGGCTGTCCCGATCTCTGTGCGGCTGCGACCCGATGTGGCCTCTACCAGGTCTGCCGTCGAGCAAGCCTTCAATCGCTTCATCGCGACCATCGGCGACGAGGATGATACCGGCAACGAAAGCCCGATCGGAGCCACCATCGAGCCCAGCCGGATCTCCGAGGCGATCTCGGCTGCCGACGGCGAATATGCCCATGACCTGACGGTGCCGGCCGATCGATACACGCTGGGGTCCACACACTATCCGATCCCTGGCACCATTACATGGGTGCCGGCATGACGCGCACCCCTCAAGCCATCACGCGCAGTCTGATTGCCAAGGTCGCGCCGGGCTGGGCGCTCGGAAAGCGTGGCGGGATCCTCGACGCCATTCTCGCTGGCATTGGCCTTGCCCTGCACGATGTCGAGGTCGGCGCGGAAGCCCTGATGGATGAGACCGATCCGAGGAAGGCAAACCTGCTGCTGACGGATTTCGAGCGGTGCCTCGGCCCTGACCCGTGCGGCCGCGATCAGGGCGATCTCAATGTCGCCCAGCGCCAGCGGCTTGCGCATCAGCGCTGGACCGCGCGCGGCGGCCAGTCGGTCCCCTATTTCGTGGCTCTTGCATCCCGCCTCGGCGTGGAAATCACGATCGATGAGTTCTGGCCATCAAGGGCCGGCGGCTTGCGGGCCGGACAGCGGTTGAGGCCCGAAGGCTGTCAGTTCGTCTGGCGGGTTAACATTCCTGGTCTTGTGACCGTCGTGAACTTCAAGGCCGGAGCGAGCCGCGCTGGCCATAGCCTCGGCTCCTTTGCCGTGTCCTCGATCGAGTGTGAGATCCGGCGGTTGAAGCCCTCTCACACCCTGGTCGTTTTTTCCTATGGAGGGTCCTGATGGATCGCATCAATGGTGCCGGTACAATTGATATCGGAACAGGTCGCAGGGGCTTTCGTGATGAGGATCTGGTTCTAGGTCAGGAGGGAACAGAGGTTAAAGCTCTCTGGCTGAACATGACCCAGGAAGAAATCCTTTATGTAGTCGAATCGACCGGCATGGATCCGTCGCCCGATGATTGGTCACAACTCGCCAAGGCGATACAGTCCAGCCGCATGAACTTCGCAGCGGCGGGCGGATCTGCTACGGCTCTCACGCTTGCACTGTCGCCCGCACCCGTTAGCTACGCGAGTGGTCTGATCATTCGTTTCAAAGCTGCAGCTGATTGTGCAGGTGCCACGACAATCAACGTCGACGGCCTTGGCGCTGTGCCGTTGACCCGTCAAGGCGGAGGTGCGTTGGCGAGGTTCGATTACAAAGCCGGCGACAAGATTGCTGCGATCTACGATGCAGGCTCCTTCCAACTTTTGAGCCCTGCAATGACCCAGTTCCTGAGCTCATCGCCAGGCACAACCACAATCTTTGTACGAACTGACGGCAACGACAACAATGATGGCTCTGCGAACACTGCGGCGGCTGCCTTTGCCACCATTAACGCAGCAGCAAGCTATGCCTTGCGCCGTTTCAACACAGGTGCGCAAAGCACCGTCATTCAGCTGGGTAATGCGGGCAACTACGATGGCTGCACGATCGGCGGCATTGCTAACTTAATTCTGAGGGGCGACCCGGCTGCGCCGCAAAACTATGTGGTCGGCGGCAGCCAAATCAATGCAATCCGCTTGGATTACTGCCCTGGATTTCGGGTCGAGGGGATTAAAATCCGAAACGGAATAACCACAGACATCACGTCGAACGGATTGTTGGTCGGGGTCGGTTCATCAGGCCTATTGAAAAATTGCGAGCTTGATCCTGTCGTTTATCATCTCGGCTTTGCTCATATTGGAATTTTAGATGGGGGCAGCTTTCGTGGGGGGGCACCATCAAATTCATGCGCTCGTCACCGATCGGTATTGATGTCTCTATGGGCGGAATATTTTCGGGGGCCGCGTTCTCCGACCCCGCGACGGTACAGATGGGACCTGGCTTCAACCAAGAAACATTTTTGAGAGTGCGCGGTGGAAGAGCGACTGTCCTTGCCACCACTTTCACAGGGGCGAATGGCGGCAAACGGTTTGACGTCAATATGAACGGCGTCATCAACACGGCTGGTGCTGGCGTCAACTTTTTACCCGGTGACCAGGCTGGCACCACGGGAACGGGGGGCATCTATGTTTGATCCAGCTAAGTGGTTTTGGCTGTCAGACGACGGCAGGATCTTCGACAGCGCGCAGCAGAGACGATCAGTAGTGCCAGATGATCGCATGGAGGCATTCCTGGCTGTTGGTCATTCACCGACGCGCTGGCCCAGCGATAGCGAAGGCGAGCAGACAGATCAGGCTTTGCAAGAAGTGCTCGGGGCCTATGGCTTGACCATGGAACCGCCATCTTTAGTTCAGGTCAAGAGCCTGCTTATGGCTGGCGTAGACGCAGAGGCGGAGGCTCACCGCCATCGCTACATTACGCCCGGTGCAGGGCAGGCTATGACCTATGCCCGAAAAGCGGAGGAGGCGCGGCTGTGCCTCAGCGCCGTCGACCCCAATCCCGAAGACTATCCGCTCCTTGCGGCCGAGATTGGCATCACCGCAAGCACGCTGGTTGGTGTTGCCCAAGTCGTAGCGACTGCGAACGCTCAGTGGCTGCAGATTGGTGCGGCGATCGAGGCCGCAAGGCTTTCGACGAAGCAGAGCATTGTCAACGCTGAAACAGTCGAAGCCGCAAAGGCAGCGGCCAACGCGGTCGTTTGGCCGGTCAACTAGGGGAATGTGATGACAGAGCGATTGAACACGACGTCTGCTACGGCAGAGAGCGCAGTTTTCACCCCTGGGGGTGAATTCTATGTGCAGGTATCCGCTGCTGATCCTTTGACGACCTTTTCCGTGATTGCACGTGTTGATGGAAATGCCGATTGGGTCGAGGTCGACACGCTAACCATCACCAGACCAATCGCCAATTTCTCGGCTTTGCCTTTCGTGAAAATCGCCGTGAAAAACAACCTCAATCAGGCAACGGCGAAGGCGTGGTCAAACCCATGACGCGGTTCCGCAGGCCTTTGGCCTTTCCGATCCGACGCCCCCGCGTTGGCCCTTGTTCAGCAATACCCCGATCAAGGGTGGCGTGTATGCTGTCGAGTATGTCAGCGACGATGAGTTTTGGGTAAAGGTTGCTGTTGCCGATTTAGGCGTCTCCGGAGCAATCGCTTACCAGTTCATAAAAGATGATGGGGGCTCAGGCGCGACTGACACCGGATCTCCTTGGGATGCTTGGCGGCGGGTCGGAATTTACGGGCTGCCCTCCGTTGAAAGCCCTCACGACGATAATGTGAACCGTGTCATTATCGCGTCCGAGTTCGACCTCGGCTCTCGCGATTATGCGTTCTACAGCAACGCAGAGTCTAAATGGGTGATGAGTTTCCACGGCGGCGAGACAACATCTGAGCTTCATATCCCCGATGTTTCCACAAGCGGCGAGCAGCGCGGCACATTCCGCCTGACTCGTTCCTCTGTCGGCGTGACCGGAGCGGCGCAGGTTGACGCCGAGTTTGAATGCCAGATCTTGCCGAATGGCATTTTCAGGGACGCGATGTCCTTTGTTTCCAGTGATCAGGTCTGGAGCGAGGTGCTTGTATCACACGAGATCTTGTCGAACGCCTCGCAGTACAGCACTGACGGGGGCGAGACATTTGAGCAAATCGTAGTCAACGACAAAATTACGGTTGATAGCGGGGTCATACTGCGAAACCCGACGAGCGGGATACAGGCGCAGATAACATGCGATGCCCACGAACAGTCGAACTTTATGCGCTACTACGTCAGGCAGCACACAGGCCAGAGCCGCATTAAGTTCTACGCAGAGTTTGACCCGGCAACGTCTTCGCCTCTTTCTATCGCAACCGTAAACCGTCAGACTAAGTTCTGGCGAAAAGATCCCGACCCAACTCCGCCACTGAATTACGTTGCAGAGACCAACGGGCTTTCCGGCGTCACGATACACGCCGGAACAGCGTCAATTGACACGGCGACTACGCCCGACACGCTTCTGCTAAACGGTGACGGAACTGGTGCGCCATTCAATCGCGTCTCTCTTATCTTGGGTATCTCTGAGCCTGGGGACTATCGCCTGCTGTTTGGCGATGTGTCGCTCGCCGGAAATCCCAATGGCGGCACTGACGTCTTCATCACCAAGGCGACAAACGGATCTAACGTAACTCCTACGCCAATTGCGACTGGCTTCATGGGCAATGTCGTTTCATCCGGGTCTTTCGACTTCACCATATCTGATGTTTCCGGCGATCCCGTGAGACTTTTGCTCCGGCAGGCGCGGGCTGCGGCGAGCGCTGACAGATGCCGTATCGGAAGCATATTCTTGCAGAAGCTTCCGCTTTAACCCCGCCGCCCCATCATCAAATGGCGTAGGCCTGTGGCTTCTCTAAATGGCTTCATCAGGTCTGTGAACTGGCTTCAAGCGCTTCTCAGTCATATGCCGACACGTCAAATCCTGATTGCGGTTTAGACTTGTGGCCGAAGCCGATGCGCCGTTACAACTCCACCTTCACCACTTTGTCTAACTAGGAGCCGACATGATCCGCGCCCCACTTCTTGCTTCGCTGTCTTGTCTTGTAGCGTTTGCCGCATCAGCAGAGGAGACTGCGCCAACTCCGGCGACCGGCGACTTCAACTGTTTCGAGCGGGCTGCCTTCCAAGAGGCGTCTGCGGATACACCTCAGATCAGGATCAACAATTTCTCTGTCAGAGAAACTAAGTCGTTCTTGTCCAACGGTGCGTTCGCCATCGAGGTTTCATACGCTGTCGCGAATCGCATCGAGAAGCCCGTGTCGATCAGTGCCGACTTTGCACTCTTCGATGGGCAGGACACCCTCCTCGCTGCTTTAAGTGCTGGTCCATCGTTGGATACAGTTCAACCGGGCAAAACTGAAACGGGTAGCGGAGATACTTTAGTCGACGAGGGCACGCTGGGTCGGGCTGAGCGGATTTGCCTGCGTATCTATACGGCTTGGTCTCAATGAATTTTTCCGCCTGCACTCACGACAGCAATGTAGGCTTTTGACACGGCAGCTGGAAAATTGGTTTTTCCGGTTCTGCGTGTCAAATTTCCGTGTTGTTTGACACGAAGAACCGGATATTTGGGATTAGGTGATATTGCGTAGGATCAGATGATTAAGAGAGGGAAAACGCTAGACTTTTTGGTGTGAGGAAGCGCCTGCCGGGAAGACCGATTTTGACAGCGAAAAATGCGAAACTCTCCACATGGCTGCCAAATCCGGAAAAACATGCCAAGCCTTCGAGAATTCCTCATAATCTGGCAATTTTGCTTTGAGAGGCCATCAAGCCCTTGAAAAAGTTAGGCTGGACCGCTTGAAGCCATTTGCTTGAGAGCGACCGCAACGGCCCCTTCACCAGACCTTTTCCAATCAGCGCTTCCCCAACTGTGGGGAAGCGCCCAAATGTTCAGCGCTAAGCCGTTGAAACTAATCGGGGAAGCGCGAAGAGAAAACCGTTTTTTACGGTTGATCGCTTCCCCACCTGTCATCTACCGGCGGGTTGCCAGTCCATGATCTACAAGGCAGGTCGCAACGACTTCTACAGTCGGACATTTCGTGCCTCGCGGCAAGCGGTCTGGCAGCATTTCCCACGCTTTTGCAAGATCGCCTTCGGTTTCAAACCGAACCACTCTCCAGTAGCAGAACAGCCAATAGGGGATGACATTCGAGGGGGCGAAATTTAGGGAAGATCGGCGGGCAAGGGAACGCATGACAGAGCCTTCGAGCTGCGGTTAATGATGGCTCGAAGGTGCTTCGAAATTGCGCGGCAGGGAACGCCGAAACCACGCACCAAAATCGCCACGAAAAAGCGGCCTGGATTGCTCCAGACCGCCCACACGATCTCGACCAGGGAGACGCGATACTATGCTGTCCTGGCTTCCTCGTGTTCTCCCGTTTCCGGTGCCGCCTCGCGAGTGAGACGGCGGATAGTGCGCTCAACGACTGTCTGTCTGAGACCCAACGCCATGGATATGTCTGCTGGTGAGAAGCCGTCTGCATGCGCCTGGGCGATGAACTGATCTCGCATCTCCCGCGTGGAGTTCTGCGTCCCGCGTGCGTTGTTGTCGGCCTGTCCTGTCACCGGCTCGGTCTGTTTCGTAAGGTCGCTCCGAATGACCATCTCAATCCATGGGAGATAGCTGCCCACTTCCAGCGGATCGTCCCAGCTTCCAGCCTTCGCGCCAACCTGTTCCACATAGCCTCTGGCCATGGTCTTGACCTCGCTCAAAAACGACACCGGCCATTCCTCCTCGGCATCGTAGACCGGCAGGCCGCTTTCCTGTCGAACCGCCTTGATGATTTCGATTACGCGCCAGAATACCTTGGCCTCGATCCACGGATCGTCAGATTTGGCGATTGCCTGAGCAGGCTCCATCTGAGGCCGATCATGGTCAAGCCAAAGACGAGTATTGCGCAGCTCATCGAGCGTCAGCCTGAATAGCTCTGAGAGGCCATCAACGAAGTTATCTTCCGTGTCTCCGTCCTCAATGGCAAGGCAGGCAGACGCCGCTAGTGTTGTGAGTTTCAGGTGGATGTCTTCCAACGCTTCGACAACGAACGAAATGGTGGGGTGCTGTGAGGGCGCAGTTGTGCTATCTGCGAAAGCAGCCTGTGGCATGAGGGGAACTCCTTTTGCCGTTGGGTTAGGCCGCGTGAGGTGTTGCAAGCACCTTGCGCGGCTGTTTTATTTCTGGCACCATGAATCAAAATAGTCAACATATTTAGCGCTAAGAATTGGAAAATGGCGAAGGCTGGCAGACCAAGGGTAAACAGCGAGGCCGTGAATGTGCGTCTTCTTGAAGAGGTGAAGACGGCACTGGATGCCTACCGGAAGGATCAAGTGGATTTGCCGACCCGTCCCGAAGGCGTCCGTAGGCTTATAGTCGAAGCTCTGAAAGAGAAGGGTTACCTGCCGAAATGACCGGCCCTGTATATTAGTTAAATCAAATGATCATCGTGCCCCTTTGATCGAAAGAGCCAAACGGGGGCACCAAGCCCCCGTTTCCCGAAGGAGCACAGTGCGCCTTCGGGAGACAGCAAACGGTCGATCAAATGGTAAAGATTACCCTTTGATCCGAGTGCAATGGCTGCACTTTGATCAAAGGTCACACGGTGACCTTTGATCCGTAAATCAAAACGGGGTAGCTATTACCCTGTTTATCAGGGCACCCGGTGTCCCGTTTTCCCAAAGGATCACCGTGATCCTTTGATCGTTTCGACGGCGAAATATGGAGAGCTGTTTTGCTGAAGCTTGCCTCTGACATGAGAAACATAAGCGTCCGCTTGGCGCGATTACAGAATTCGATCACCCACCTGCCGACCAAATCCTTTTACTTTTTTCTCGCCGCTTCCATGGGGGTGCTTACGGCGGCAAGCAACCTGATGCTTTGATCGGTTAGGTGAAAGTGATCAAAGGACACCCGGCCCTTTGATCGAAGTTTAATTTCAAAGCCGCCTCAAAGCCCGTAGGAGCGATTCAAGAAGATTTTCGACTAACGGAGCCGGGATCGGCAGCAGAAGCCCTCTACGGGCAGATATGAGGAAATCGGAATGAGCGGCAAAATCGACCTGACGAAGCTTTCCCATGAGCAACTCATGCATATGGTGGACGTGCGCGGCCAGGCGCTGCAAATGCACCATGCGGCAGATCAGCAGCTTCTCCAGATGATCGAGGCCGAAAAGCTCACTGATCAGCATGTCGCGGGTTATGTGAAGGCGAAAAACGATATTCTGGCTGGGCTTCAGGTGGCGGAAGAGAAGATCATGGCAGGGCATGCCAAGCCGCCCTTGGCGAACTGAGGGCTTTGGCCTAAGTTCGACGTGGTGAATTTTCCCCGGTGGCGGGCATGAATTCCGCGATTGCCTTCCGCTAGAAAACCCTCAGTTTGGCGTCTTTCCGAGACCGTGCCCGCTTTGGCGGGCATGGTTTCTGGCGTTTTTCCGGGCAATTTCGGGGATAACCACCGGAAAGCCCCATGGACCTCTCGCTTCAAACTTCTACTGCCCAGGCTGTCAGCCTTGCCTCTACCGAGCAGGGAGAGCGGCAACAGTGGGTCCAGCTCGTAACCCTCGGCTCTATGAAGACCGTGGACGGGCGCGGTCCCTACATCGTGGACAATGCGAAGGCCGTCATCAGTCGTTCATTCCAGAACATCAGCACCGACAAGCTGCCAATCGACTATGAGCACGCGATTGACAAGCTTGCACCGCAGGGTTTGCCCGCGCCTGCCGCTGGCTGGATTTCGCAGATGGAAGCGCGGGCTGACGGCATCTGGGGATTGGTCGAGTGGACCCCGAAGGCGGCGCAACAGGTGAAGGACAAGGAATTCCGGTTCCTGTCCCCGGTGCTTTTCCACACCAAGGATTTCCACGTCCTTTCAATCGCCCGCGCCTCGCTGACCAACAACCCGAACCTCACCCTGAAGTCTCTCAATGCGGCTGAGAAAGGCCTTTCCATGGACTATGAGAAATTCATGAGCGATCTGCGGACGGCGCTCGGACTTCCCGCAACGGCGGATGCCGACACGATCCTTCAGACGGTCAAGACCAGCAAGAGCATGAACAGCGCCGATCCGGCGCAGTTCGTGCCGATTGACATGTTCCAGCAGACCGTTGCGGAACTCCACAAGCTCCGCTCGGGCATCTCGCTCCAGGCGGCGGAAGTGGAAGTGGACGCTCACATCAAGGGCGGCAAGCTTCTGCCGTTCATGCGCGATTGGGCCGTAAGCCTGTGCCAGGTCAACAAGGCAGCCTTCGATGACTTCCTTGGTGGTGCTGGCAAGCCGGTGGTCGATTTCATGACCGGCCTCCAATCCTCCCACGATTTTTCGAAACAGCGCGAGCGTGATCAAGGCGGAAGCCCTGAGGTGACGGACGTGCATCGCAACCTCGGCCTCTCGGCTGAAGACGTGAAAGCCTATGGCGGAAAGGCCGACAAGTGAACATCAACCCGAGCACCATGAAGACACTTTACGACGGCTTCAGCACGTCGTTTAACAAGGGCTTGAGCAGCGCCACGTCGCACTGGTCGAAGATCGCGATGAAGGTCAGCTCCAGCCATGCCGCCGAAAACTACGGCTGGCTCGAAGACACTCCCGGCATTCGCGAATGGCTGGGCGACCGTATCATTCACGATCTCTCGGGCGCTCAGTACCGGATCAAGAACCGGACGTTCGAAGAGACCGTAGCGGTTCCGCGCGAGAACATCGAAGACGACACTTATGGCATTTTCGGGCCGCGCCTGGAGAAGCTCGGCTTCGATGTCGCGCAGTTTCCGGACAGCCTGGTCTTTGACCTGATCAAGGACGGCACGGTGACGAAGTGCTTTGACGATCAGTATTTCTTCGACACCGATCACGTCGGCTTCAATGAGAACGGCGAGCAGGTCGCCGTATCGAACTATACCGCTGGCGCTGGCTCAAAGTGGTATCTGTTCGACTGCAGTCAGCCCTTGAAGCCGATGATCTACCAGGAGCGCCGCCCCTTCGACTTCACCTCGAAGACCGCGCCGAATGATGACAACGTGTTCTTCCAGAACAAGTACATCTACGGCACCGATGGCCGCTGCAACGCTGGTTACGGCCTTTGGCAGCTCGCATATTGCTCCGGCGCAACCCTGAACGCTGCCAACTATGAAGCTGCTCGCACTGCGATGGCGACCTTGCGTCGCCCCAGTGGAAAGCCGCTCGGCGTGATGGCAACTCACATGATTGTTCCGCCTGCACTTGAGGGTGTAGCTCGCCAATTGATCAATTCAATGCTGATCAACGGCGGTGAAAGCAACATCTGGGCAAATTCCGTCGAGCTGATCGTGACGGCGCACGTCGCCTGAATTCGGTGCCCGTTCCCTGCTGTCGGGCACTGATCGCCGGAGTGGTTCCCCGGCAAGCATGCGTTGGACGATATCCATGGGTCCAACGTCCTCAAGCGTCCAGGCGTCCGTCAGCCGCCTGGACGCATCTCTCAAAAGGAAGAGCCGATGTCAGTCCGCAGTATGAACCTCGATGTCATCGTTCGCATGCGAGACCTTCTGAGCGGGCCGCTGTCTCGGCTCCGACGAACGCTCGACGGCATTGTGTCATTCACCCGCAAGATCGGTATCCTTGGCACCGCTATTGCGGGTCTTTCGTTCATGGCTCCCATTTCCCAGGCGGCGGAGTTTCAGCAAAAGCTCTTAGATATAGCTGGGACCCAAAACCTTGTCGGGGCGAAAGCCTTCCAATCTGTTGCCAGCATGAAAGGCCAGTTCGAAGAGCTGGGCCTTTTGGTCGGACAAACCTCCGATGACATCGCGGCGGGCGCGGGGCGTATGATCGCGGCGGGTATCGATATGTCCGTTGTCGACAAGTCGCTACTCGCTATCGGTCGATCTGCGACGGCCTCTAACACGCCGTTCTCTGAGATGGCTGACGTTGCCACGTCGCTTATCCAGACGCTCAAGGTGAAGCCGGAAGGACTTGAGGAAGCGCTTGACTCGCTGGTGACGGCGGGCAAGCTCGGCTCCTTCGAATTGAAGGACATGGCCCGGTACTTCCCGACGCTCACAAGCCAAATGGCAAAGTTCGGTGTGACGGGCCGCGAGGCCGTGGACTATCTCGGTAGCGCTTTGCAGATCGCCCGCAAGGGCACGGCCGACCCGGCAGAGGCCGCGAACAACCTCAAAAACTTCCTCTCCAAAATTCTCGCGCCGACGACGATCAAGAGCTTCAAGGAAGCCGGTGTCGATATCGAGGCCGTGATGCAGGACGCCGCGATCAAGGGCATTAACCCGATTGAGGCCGTCATGCAGAAGATCAACAAGCTCACTGGCATCTCCGGTAGCGAGATCACGAAGATGATGGAGAAGGCGAAGGCGAACGGCCTGGAAGGGGCTGACGCGCTCGCCCAGGTGCGCGAGCAGCTCGAACAAATCTATGGCGCTGGAAAGCTCGGAGAGCTGTTCTCCGATATGCAGGTCATGGACTTCCTCATCCCGTTCATGACGAACGTCGATGAGTACAAGAGCATCAAGGAAGAGGTTGCCAAGGCAACTGGAGCCATGACGGACCTCGATTTCAAAACGCAAATGGAAGGGATCAACCGCCAGATGATCACCTTCCGCGAGATCGGCACCCAGGCATGGCGTGAAGTCGGCCTCGCTTTTGGAACGTGGCTGCCGCTCATCAACGATACCCTCTCTGGTCTGTTGAAGTGGCTACGCGAAACCGATGAGGAAACAGGCGGTCTTGTTCGCAAGTCGATTGCCCTCGGCGGTGCCGCACTGATCGCCGTTGCAGGCCTCGGCGCACTTGGCCTTGCCTTGCCCATCGTGCTTGCAGGCATAACAGCGCTCTTCGCACCATTGCGGATGCTGGGCAGCCTGTTCCGGATGGTCTCCCGATCTGGTCGAGGCATCGGCACTGTTGCTGATAGCCTCGACCGCGTGAATGCCGCCGCTACCAAGGCCAACGGCATTAGACGCCCGTCGATCTGGGGAATGCTGTTCTCCGGCGCGATGGCCTATGACCTGGTCAGCAACATCCCGAGCGAGCCGGATGAACTAAAGAAGTTCATGGACGAGAACAAGAAGCGCTCGGAAGGCTGGAATAGCTGGCTTTCCACCAACATCGGTACGCCTCGGCAATGGCTCGGCCTCGACAAGGCGGACGACGCGAAGGTTTCCGCTCCGAAGGTTGATCTGTCGAGCGTTGAAGAGCTGCGAAAGAACCTCGCGTCCATCACGGTCGATTGGCCTGTGAATGCGCAGCTCGGGATGCGTGATTACCAGAATGCGCTCATGGCCGGTGGAGACGAGGCGACCGCCGAAGCGCTGTCTATCGGCAACACGATCCGTGACAGCCTCCAGATTGTGGCAAGTCCTGACATCCAGACCGGCGAGCTTCAGAAGGCGCTTGACCTGACAAAGCAGATCGCAGCCGAACTGAATGGCATCAGTGGCAAGGCCGTCAACTTCCGCGCCCAGGTCAACGCCGTGAATGACAACCAGGGCGGCGGAATGATGCCAGCTCAGGCACCGCCACAACAGCTCAATGTGACGACTGAAAGCAAGGTGAAAGTCGAAGGTCCGGGCAAGGTTGTGGAAAGCAACACCACGGTTTCTTCGCCATCACAAGCTCTGAACACCGGTCGAATATTGCGCAATTAGCGAGTTCGTCGCGTCACCTCCCCCTCTGGCGCGACGTTTAAGCCCCCGGCAGTGAGCCCGCCGCTTTCCTCACTGCCGGGGCACCTTCTCAGGAGCGACCATGTTTCATGATGACGATATCGACGGCGACTTCCACGAGTCGCTCAACGTCAACCAAATCCGCGATCTCATCGGAGACGATGAAGCTCACAGCTTATTCGTCAACTTCGGCGGCTTGCGGTGCTACATCCCTTCAAACCCGGAGCACGAAAACATGACGCTCCTGAGGGCAATATCGCGTGAGAGCCTCCGGAAGCTTTCCGCCCAAACGCCTGGCGGGTATCTCAAGATGCCGCTAGCGCGTTCTTTTCTTGTTCAGCGCTATTTCGAGCAGGGGCTTGGCAACCGCGAGATCGCGATCCTTCTGCGCATTACTGAGGCGGGGGTGGAACGGCTCATCATGAGGCTGCGCAACGCAGGCCTTCTCAGTCGCGCACCACGACCAAAGGGCAGGACCGGTCCCCGGAAAAGAACAAGCTCCGATGCCGCGTAAAACCATCAAGTGCCCGAAGGGATGCCCGCTTCAAAAAGCGGGCTATCCGGCATTGGTGACGATCCCTCTGATAGACTACCAGGCGCTACTGAAAGCACGGCTCGATTTGGAGCAAAGCTGCATCAGCTTCAAGCAGCTTTCGAAGCCCCGTCGAAGCACCATCGAACGCGACCCAGAGGTTGCAGTCTTCATCTCCATGAAGCTCGGTCATTTTACCGTGAGAGAGATTGAAAAAGCGGTGCGGAGAGAGTTTGGTGGATCGCGGACACCGTCGCGCCAGGCTATCTATCGCTACTGGACACGTCTCAGGCGGGAAGCCGTAATTCGCACTACTGACGAGACTGACTAAAAAATGGTTTTTCCGGATTTGCGTGTCAAATTTCCGGATTTGCGTGTCAAGCTACATTCCGGAAACGCGCGTCCGGCTACAATCGGCGACGCCGAAATGCTGCTCTCATTCAATCGACTGTCTCAAGTATACAGGAAATAAGAATTTTGGTAGCGGGGGGCGGACTTGAACCGCCGACCTTGGGGTTATGAATCCCACGCTCTAACCACCTGAGCTACCCCGCCACACATCGAACATTCGGGCCTTGAAGCCGTCGCCGTCCGAAGCGATGGGCGGCTTATAAGGCGAGGGTCCGATCAAAGTCAAGCGCGGTTTGGGCAAAAACAGTGTGGCTTTCCACCGGCTTGGCCGAAGCGCTTGAGAGAAGCCCGAAAGCCTCGGGCTCAGGCCGCCACGGGGCTGGCGAGAAGCGCCTTCAGCGCGCTTTCTGCCGTGCCTGAGCGTTCCGACCGCTCGATGAAGCCGCCGCCATAGACGCGGGCGTCGGCACCGGTTGCCGAATAGAGCACGCAGGCCTGGCCCGGCGCGACGCCGGCTTCGCCGATTTCGAGATCGACATATATGCCGCGCTCGTCGCTATGCAGCACGGCCGGGGTCGGCGGGCGCGTGGAGCGCACCTTGGCGAAGCAGGGCATGCCGTCGGCAGCGTCTTCCGCCAGTGTGCGGTCGCCGAGCCAGTTGATGTCGCGCAGATAGACGCGGTGGGTTTCCAGCGCTTCCTTCGGGCCGACGATGACACGGCGCGAGCGGGCGTCGAGATAGATGACATAGAGCGGCTCGCCGGTAGCGACGCCGAGACCCTTCCGCTGGCCGATCGTGTAATGCAGGATGCCTTCGTGATTGCCGAGCACGCGACCGTCGAGATGCACGATGTCACCGGCCAGAGCCGCATTCGGCTTCAGCTTGTTGATGACGTCGGCATATTTGCCCTGGGGCACGAAACAGATGTCCTGGCTGTCGGCCTTTTGGGCAACGACGAGGCCCATCTCTTCGGCGAGCACACGGACTTCCGCCTTCGACATGGCGCCGAGCGGGAAGCGCAGATAGTCGATCTGCTCCTGCGTGGTGGCAAAGAGGAAATAGCTCTGGTCGCGTTCGCTATCGATCGGGCGGAAGAGGGCGCGGTGGCCTGGATCGTTGGCGAGCGGCACGGATTTCGAGCGGATGTAATGGCCGGTTGCCAGTGCATCGGCGCCGAGTTCTTTCGCGGTCGCAAGCAAGTCGGCGAACTTGACCGTCTGGTTGCAGGCAACGCAGGGGATCGGCGTTTCGCCGGCGACATAGCTTTCCATGAACGGGTTGATCACCGTGTCGCGGAAGCGCTGTTCATAGTCGAGCACGTAATGGGGAATGCCAAGCGTTTCGCAGACGCGACGGGCATCGTCGATGTCCTGGCCGGCGCAGCAGGAGCCGGCGCGGTGGACGGCGGCGCCATGGTCGTAGAGCTGCAGCGTGATGCCGAGGACGTCATAACCCTCGCGCTTCAGGATGCCGGCGACGACGGAGGAATCCACGCCGCCCGACATGGCGACGACAACGCGCGTATCTTCCGGTCTCTTGTCAAAATCCAGCGTGTTCACGGGCTTCGTCTCTGTGCTTCATGCGACCGTTCAGCCCGCAATGCGCGGGGATGTGGCTTCAGGCATTGCGGGCTTTTTCGCCCGCGGCCGGTACCGGTCCGATTGTTGACGGATATAGAAAGGATTGCTTCTTCGTGCAAGAGCAGCGATTCGCGGGGTGTCCCGCAGGGAGACGCCTATGCCTGTCCAGATGACCGTTACGCCGGAAAGCTTCCCGATTGCCGGGAGCTTCACGATTTCGCGCGGCTCGAAGACCGAGGCGAAGGTGGTCACGGTCAGGCTGACGGACGGCGTGCATGGGGGGCAGGGCGAATGCGTGCCTTATGCGCGTTATGGCGAGACGGTCGAGAGTGTCGTCGAGGTGCTGACGGCGCTCGTGCCGGAGGTGGCGCAAGGGTTGGATCGGGTTGGGCTGCAGGACCGGCTGAAGCCGGGGGCAGCGCGCAACGCGCTCGACTGCGCTTTCTGGGATCTGGAGGCCAAGCGTGCAGGGCAGCCGGTCTGGCGACTTCTTGGGTTACAAGAGCCGAAGCCGTTATCGGTGACCTATACACTGTCGCTCGGTACGCCCGAGAGCATGCAGGCAGCGGCGGAGAAGGAGGCGCACAGGCCGCTTCTGAAGGTCAAGCTCGGCGGCGAGGGGGATGTGGAACGCATTCGGGTCGTCAGGGCGGGTGCGCCGAACTCCGCCATCATCGTCGATGCCAATGAAGGATGGAGCCTTGAGCAATACAAGGCGCTGGCGCCTGTCTTTCTCGATCTCGGGGTGAAGCTGGTCGAGCAGCCCTTTCCGGCGGGCCGCGACGATGCGCTTTTTGGCCTTGATCGTGTCCTGCCCGTGTGTGCCGACGAGAGCTGCCATGACACGGCATCGCTCGTTTCGTTGCGCGGCAAGTATGACGCCGTCAACATCAAGCTCGACAAGACGGGTGGGCTGACCGAGGCGCTTCTGATGCGCGATGCGGCAGTTGAAGCCGGCTTCGGGATCATGGTGGGCTGCATGGTCGGCACCTCGCTTGCCATGGCCCCGGCCTTCTTGGTGGCCCAAGGGGCTGCCTTTGTCGATCTCGACGGGCCGCTGCTTCTGGCGCGGGACCGCGAGCCGGGCATTGCCTATGACGGCGCGGTGATGCCGCTGCCGCCGCGTGGATTGTGGGGGTAGAATTCTCAGCCGCGGTTTGCCGTGGCGACACCCCCCTCTGCCCTGCCGGGCATCTCCCCCACAAGGGGGGAGAACGGGGCGTCGCGCTTGCCGCTGCCTTTACGGCGCCAAAGGGGGCGCCAGGCTAGCGGAGTAGCCAGTCTTCCCCCTTGTGGGGGAGATGCCCGGCAGGGCAGAGGGGGGTATCGGCCAGGTCGAAGCCGCGCTACTGGCCAGGTCGAAGCAGTGCCGTCGCATTGAGCCTTTCAGCTCTTCGCCATCCAGATCACATGCTTCTTGCCGCGACCGGTTCTCCCGGCGCGGACGGGAATCTCTTCCACGCCATAGCCGCAGTCCTTCAAGCGGCGTGTGAAGTAGGGATCTGGCCCCTGCGACCAGACGCCGAGCACGCCGCCGCGGGTTAGCGCCGACTTGGATTTGCGAATCCCGTCATGGGAATAGAGGCCGTCATTCGCCTCGCGTGTGAGGCCATCTGGCCCGTTGTCGACGTCGAGCAGGATCGCGTCGAATTGGCCCTTTGACTTGGCAATCAGCGCACCGACATCGCCGACATGGATGGTCACGCGTGGGTCGTCGAGGCTGCCGGCATAGATTTCGGCCATGGGGCCGCGCGCCCAGTCGACGACGGCGGGCACGAGTTCGGCTACGGTCACCTTCGCATCCTGAGGCAGGACGGCAAGCGCTGCGCGCAGCGTGAAGCCCATACCGAGGCCGCCGATCAGGATATGCGGGCGCTTGTGGGTAGCGATCCGCTCGAAGGCCAGCGTGGCGAGCGCTTCCTCGGAGCCGCTGAGGCGGCTGTTCATCAGCTCGTTGGTGCCGAGCATGATGGAGAATTCGGTGCCGCGGCTCTTCAAGCGCAATTCGCCGCCGCCGGGTATCTTGGCCGTGTCGAGCTGGATCCAGGGGAGCATGGGACAATTCCTGCGCGTTGGGGTCTCGGCTGCCCGTATCACGACGGACCGTTCGGCTTCAACTCTGCTTGGCCTCCGGCAGCCGTACCAAAGGCGTTGGATTGGCCCTTGCGGTCTGCGTCCGCCAGAGCGCATCTTGCGCCTTGAACACACCGTGTCGACACGTCCTGCAGTTGGAGAATGCCCATGCCCGCCCCCAAGAATGCCTTCAAGGCCGCCCTTTACGACACCAACGACCTGCTGGTCGGTTTCTGGGTGGCTCTAGCGAGCCCGCATGTTGCGGAAGTTTGTGCCGGGGCTGGCTTCGACTGGATTTTGATCGATGGCGAGCATGGGCCGAACGACATTCCGCTGATGGCCGCACAGCTCGCCGCCGTGGCAAGGCATCCGGCACATCCCGTCGTGCGCCTGCCGGTCGGCGAAAGCTGGCTGATCAAGCAGGCGCTCGATATCGGCGCGCAGACGGTGATGATCCCGATGGTCGAGACCAAGGAAGAGGCCGAGAAATTGGCGAAAGCATTCCGCTATCCGCCGGAGGGCATCCGCGGCATGGGCGCGAGCCTGGGCCGTGCCTCTGATTTCGGTCGTATTGCCGACTATGCGGAAACGGCGAATGCCGAAGTCTGCCTGATCGCGCAGATTGAAAGCCGGCTTGGCGTCGAGAATGCCGATGCGATCATTGCGACCTCAGGTGTTGATGCGATCCTCATCGGACCGGCCGACCTTGCGGCCGATATGGGCCACCGCGGCAACCCCACGCATCCAGAGGTCATGCAGGCCGTCGAAACCGTGATCGGCAAGAGTGTTGCCGCCGGCAAGCCGGTCGGCATCATGTCCGGCGATCCGGCCATGCTTGCGATGGCGCGCAAGGCCGGTATCCGCTTCTTTGCCTCCTCCACGGATGTCAGCCTGCTCTCCGCTGCCGCTGCCAATCTCGCAGCGTCAATGCGCGGCTGATCCTGCTTTTCCCGATACACTGATGGATCCTCGATGAAGCTCACACTTGCAGAAGCCGAGACGCTGGTCGTCGACGCGCTGAACCGTTCCGGCGTGGATGAAGCCAATGCGCGATCCGTCGCCCGCGCGCTTGTTGCCGCCGAAGCTGCCGGGCAGGGCGGTCACGGCCTGCGTCGGGTCGAGGCCTACAGTGCCCAGGCGCGGGCCGGTAAGGTGGATGGCCGGGCAAGGCCCCAAGCGTCGCGACCGATGCCGGGCGTGCTGACAATCGATGCGATGAACGGCTACGCCTATCCGGCGCTCGATCTTGCCGTCGAGATGTTGCCCGGCATGGCGCGCGAGCAGGGCATTGCGATCGCCACCATTCACCGCTCGCATCATGCCGGTGTCATGGGGCTGACGGTCGCGCGTTTTGCAGAGCGCGGGCTGGCGGCGTTGATGTTTGCCAATGCGCCGGCCTCCATGGCGCCCTGGGGCGGCAACAAGGCGCTTTATGGCACCAACCCCATCGCCTTTGCCGTGCCGATCGAGGATGGCGAGCCGATTGTCGTCGATCTGGCGCTCTCCAAGGTGGCGCGCGGCAAGATCATGGCGGCACGGCAGAAGGGCGAGGCCATCCCCGACGATTGGGCCTTCGATGCCGATGGCCAGCCGACGACGGACGCCAACCGTGCAATGGACGGCTTCATGGCGCCGCTCGGCGGTGCGAAAGGGGCAGCGCTTGCAATGATGGTCGAGATTCTTTCAGCCGGACTCATCGGTGCCAATTATGCCTTCGAGGCCTCCTCCCTGTTCGACGACAAGGGGCCGCCCGTGGCGCTCGGTCAGACGATCATCGCCATCGATCCCACGGCGACGGGCGGGCCTGGCGTCTTCTCTCGTCTGGCGCTGCTGGCGGATGAAATCGGGGCGCAGGAAGGGGCACGCATTCCAGGAAGGCGGGGGCAGGCTCTGTCCCGTAGTGCCGAGGCCGAAGGCGTCGTGATCGATGACGAGGTGGTCGCAGCGATCCGTGCGATCGCCTGAGCGAGTTCGCTTGCGCTCAAGCTCATCGGCAACAGCGCATGGCACGCAAGCTGCGCGACGTTCTTGAATTCACTCGGCGGCGATGATGTGGAATTCCGGCGGCTGTGCCGGGTTCTGCGCCTTGCTCATCAGGTAGATGAGACAGCTCGTTCTCAGCAGGGACGCGAAGTTCGACACCGAGCCGTTGATCTCCAAAGCTTCGTCGTAGAGCGTCGACAGAAAACGGGATGTCGAGAAATTCTGGCTGGCTGCGATCTCGTCGATCAGCACCCAGAAGGCGGCTTCGAGTTGGATGCTGGTGGAATGACCACCGATGCGGACGGAGCGGTTGACCGCGCGATAGCGGCCCGGATCCTGTCCTGCGAAGACTTCACACATGGCATGCTCCTCCCTGATGTCTTTTTCGGTCTCAAGTCTTTTGGGGCATTATGTTGTGCGCCGCTGCTCTGGTCAATTTCCGTATTCTCTAAACTGCCTCGCCCGGGTGGGAAGAATGGACACATCTGCCGGCGAAAAAAATCGGCTGCGGTAATGGGCTGCTACCAGCCGTCCGGAAAATCGCGACATCCTCTCTGCATGACATCTGTCAGCATGCAAGGAGCAGCCCATTGGCCAAAATGATCCATTCGATGATCCGTGTCCTCGAAGAGGTCCGATCCGTTTCCTTCTACGTTCAGGCCTTCGATCTGGAAGTCGCGGAACGTCTCGATTTCGAAACCTTCACTCTGGTCTATCTCAGCAATGCGGAGAGTGAGTTCGAGCTCGAGCTCACGGTCAATAAGGGCCGCGAGGAGGCCTATGACCTTGGGACCGGTTACGGCCATCTTGCGGTCAGCGTCTCGGATCTCGACGCCGAACACAAGCGGCTCACGGATCTCGGCCTGAACCCGGGCAAGATCGTCGAGTTCAACCGCGATGGCGTGCTGCTTGCCCGCTTCTTCTTCATCACCGACCCCGACGGCTACAAGATCGAGGTCCTGCAGCGGCACGGTCGGTACAAATGATCGGATGGCCGGGGAAGAGGAGCCCTGGCCTTCTTTGCTTCGCAGCCGGTGGGCGCGGTATCGCGCCTGCCACCGCAGACGGCAGACTGGCCGTTGCGCATCATCTCATGGGAGGAGAATGACGTGGTTACGATACTCGACAAGACCGGCGGCATGTCACGCCGCCAGCTTCTGAAGACCGGTGCGGCAAGCGCCGTGCTGATGGTAACCGGCACGGCTGTCATCTGTCCCGACCAGGCCTGGGGCCTGGAGGCGACAGCCCTGAAGCCGGACACGCTCGCGACGCTGATCAAGATGGCGCGCGACATCTATCCGCATGACCAGCTTGCTGATCGTTTCTATGCGGCCGCCGTCAAGGGCCAGGATACGATGGCGGCCAAGGATGAGAAGCACAAGGCGCTGATCGAAGAGGGCATTGCCGACCTCGACAGCAGAGCGGGTGCCGGCGGTTATCGCGGGCTTGGCTGGGAAGACGATCGGGTCGCCATCCTGCGCGACATCGAGACGACGCCCTTCTTCCAGGCGGTGCGCGGCGACCTCGTGGTCAGCCTCTATAACCAGAAGGAGATCTGGCCGATCTTCGGCTACGAGGGCGAGTCCTATTCCAAGGGCGGCTATATCGAGCGCGGGTTCGACGACATCACCTGGCTCTAAGCGACCTTAACGACACGCATTCATCGTCGCCGGAAGGAGGCCCATCGCGGATGGGAGCGGCGGCGCTTACCCAATTGACGGATTTCCCGGGAGGAAAACATGGCAGCGCCCTATGATCTCAACGACGACAGCGTGGTCGTCATCATCGGTTCCGGTGCAGGCGGCGGCACGCTCGCCAACGAGCTTGCCCAAAAGGGTATCGACGTGGTCGTGCTCGAAGCCGGTGCCCGTATCGAGCACGAGGACTTCATCAACGACGAATGGGACAGTTTCGCCCAGCTCGCCTGGCTCGACCACCGCACCACCGGTGGCGGCTGGCGGGTGGCAAAAGACTTCCCCAATCTGCCGGCCTGGATCGTCAAGGCGGTCGGTGGCACCACCACCCATTGGGCGGGCGCGTCGCTCCGCTTCCAGGAGCACGAGTTCAAGACTCTGACCCACTATGGCAAGGTCGAGGGCGCCAATCTTCTCGACTGGCCGATCACGCTGGCCGATCTCGAGCCCTATTATGCCAAGGCCGAAGACAAGATGGGCGTGACCCGCACCAACGGCATCGAGGGGTTGCCCGGCAACAACAACTTCAAGATCCTGAAGGCTGGTGCCGACAAGCTCGGTTACAAGGACTGTCACACCGGCAATATGGCGATCAATTCGGCCGATCGCGACGACCGGATGAGCTGTCAGCAGACGGGCTTCTGCTTCCAGGGTTGCAAATGGGGAGCCAAGTGGTCGACGCTCTATACGGAAATCCCCAAGGGCGAGGCGACGGGCAAGCTCGAAGTCCGGCCGAACTCGCATGTCGTCAAGATCGAGCATGACGATACGGGCAAGGTGACCGCCGTCGTCTATGCCGACAAGGATGGCAATCTGCAGAGCCAGAAGGCCCGTATCATCTGCGTTGCCGGCAATTCGATCGAAAGCCCGCGCCTGCTGCTCAACTCCGCTTCATCGAAGTTTCCCGATGGTCTGGCCAATTCGTCCGGCCAGGTCGGCAAGAACTACATGCGCCACACCACCGGTTCGGTCTATGCCGTCTTCGAAAAGCCGGTGCATTTCTACCGCGGCACGACCATGGCCGGGATCATCCGTGACGAGGCAAGGCACGATCCGTCGCGCGGCTTCGTCGGCGGCTATGAGCTCGAGACGCTGGCGCTCGGCGTGCCCTTCATGGCGGCCTTCCTGGATCCGGGTGGCTGGGGCCGGTCGTTTGCCTCGGCCATGGACCAGTATGCCAATATGGCTGGCCTCTGGATCGTCGGCGAGGACATGCCGCAGGAGCAGAATGCGGTGAAACTGCATGGTGAGCTCAAGGACAAATATGGCATGCCGATCCCGGATGTGTGGTTTACGGACCATCCGAACGACGAGGCCATGCGCAACCATGCCTACAAGCAGGGCGTGGCCCTCTATGAGGCAGTGGGGGCAACCCGTGCCTTCCCGACGCCGCCCTATCCGTCGACCCACAATCTCGGCACCAACCGCATGAGCGAGAAGGCGCAGGACGGGGTCGTCAACAAGTGGGGCCAGACACACGACATCAGCAACCTCTTCGTCTCCGATGGTAGCCAGTTCACCACCGGAGCGGCCGAAAATCCGACCCTGACGATCGTCTCTCTTGCGATCCGCCAGGCGGATTACATCGCCGAGCAGATGGGCCAAGGCACCATCTGAGCGGCGGGACTACCTCCCTCTTGCGGGCAGCGATCGCTATGCGGTCCTGCCCGCTTTTTCGTGGGAAGATGCGCCTTAGTGGTTGCGGGCTGCGACCAGCGCTCGCGCCTTTTCGCGCGCTCTGTCCCGGGTTCGGGCGACTGCGGTGCGAAAGCGCGCCGTGCGGCTGTTGTCATTGTCGGCGACTGTCATCGCGTTGCCGCGCCATTCGAAACCGCTGCCAAACCAGGCCGCGACGAACAGCCCCGGCAGCAACAGGTCACGGGCGAGCATGGCCGGAACGATCCGCCAGCCGCTCGGCCAGCCATAGCTTCTGGCGAGCAGAACTTCTGCGCCATACCAGGTGGCAAGATAGGCGATCGGGGCGATGAGCGGCAATGTGCCTGTCGCCGCGAGCGCAATCATGGCCGCCATCGGCAAGGCGGCACCGGTCAGGATCTCCGGCAGGAAGTAAAGCGGGAAAGACGCGCGGCGCAAGCGCGCCCAGCGCAACTGGCGCTTCCAGACAGCCTTGATATCGCGGGGACCGAGCGGCTGTGGGAAGGGTTCGTGAACGATACGGACCTTGAGGTCCGCATTGCGGATCAGCAGTGTTGCGGCGGCATCCTCGGCGACTTCGTCGCCCAGTCGCTCGAAGCCGCCGAGCTGTGTCATCACATGACGATTGAACAGCATCGATTTGCCTTGGGCAAAGCCGAAGCCGCAGGCGTCGGCGAAGAGCTGCCAGCGAGCCTGGAAACTGTCGAGCCAGGCGCTTTCGAGAAGGGCACCAGCGTTCTCCGGCTCGGTTCCCGCCGGCGGCGAGCAGACGAGACCGGTCCGCTCGTCCCAGCGGGCGATCATGCGCTCGATGGTGTCAGATGGCATCAGCACGTTGCTGTCGGTCATGACGATCCATTCATGGCGGGCGGAGCGCCAGCCCTTGATGACGTTGTTCAGCTTGGGATTGGCGCTGAAGGGATCTTCGCCGACGAGGAGTGTCGATGGGATTTCGGGATAGTCCGCCATCAGTCGGCGCGCGAGGGCCGCGGCCGGATCGTCGGCTCTCGCGACACAAAAGAGGATCTCATATGTCGGCCAATCGAGCCGGAAGGAGGAGGCGAGGCAGCGCTCGAGATTGTTTTCCAGCCCGCAGATCGGGCGGATAAGTGTGACCGGCGGGCGCGGCGTTGGCGCAGCCTCTCGGTTCTTGTGGCGGAGCTTGACGGAGAGGACGATGGCGATGCTTGCAAGCTGGGCGAGAAGCGCGATCGCGGCAAACCAGATCAGAAAAGTCATGGCGAGTCTCCGGATTTTGGTATCCGGATAGCACCGCTATGTGACAGTTCGGCGAAGCTTCGTCGGGCGCGCTATGCGGTTTCAGTCCTTGCTGCGCAGGCTCTGGAGCAGCTTGAAGCCGAGGAAGGCGGCGACGGCACCGGCCGCCAGAAAACCGCTAATGCTGCCGCTGATTTCCGCGATCTCCGTGACGCTCTCGCTGAAGGCCGCGCCGAGGCCGGTATAGAGGCCTACCCAGACAGTCTCTCCAAGGAGGCCTGCCAGCGTGAAGCGCGCCCAGGAAAAGCCGGAGGCTCCGGCCAAAAGGTTCAGGTAAGGGCCGAGCGGGGATAGCAGCCAGCGGGTGAGAAAGACGGCGAGGTAGCCGCGGGCATCCATCTCCTGCTGCGCCCGCTCGATCGCCTTGCGGCGTGACGGATCGCGACTGACGATCGGGACAAGGCGCTGTCCGGCGACGCGGCCAAGCATGTAGCCGATCTGGTCTCCCGCGACCGCCGAGGCGAGTGCCACGGCAATGACATAGGCGAGCGTGAAGTCACCGGCGGCCGCCAATGCGCCCATCAGCATCATGACGATCGAGGCGGGCAGGGGGGCACCAAGGCAACTGATGCCGACGACCAGCGCAAGCAGCAACAAGCCATAGGACGGCAGCGATGCGAGCAGCGTCTCGGTCAGGGTCATTGCGCAGGTCCCTGCCGGCGCAGTTCGGCAAGGGAGGCCTCTATCTCGGTTTTGAATGTCTCGAAGCTCTGGCCACGCTCGCTGGCGAGACGCTCAAGAGAGGGGCGAGGGCCATCTTTTGGCGGTGGCGGCAGATCGAGGTCGCGGGCGAGTTTCTCGACCGGCACATGCCAGGAATGGGCGACATAGCCGATCGTCATCCAGGGCTCGGGCGGCAGGTCCTGACGGGCGGGATCGCTCCAGTAGGCCACAAAGAAGATCGTCCGCCCGGCAAAGAAGATTGCGAGCGCCATTGCCAGCAGGAATGCCGAGGTCAGGACGGGCTGGCGGCGCCAGAGTTTCAGGAGTGACTTCACGGTTCTCTTGTGTGCTCGGCTCGGCTTGAGGTTGACAGGTCCGGTTGCCGGCTCTCTATCGTCTTAAGGCATGTAAGCGAGAACGAGGAGCGGCGGCAATGGCGGAGGCGGGTGTCAGGCTCGAAGATAGCTGGAAAGCGGTGCTGGGAGACGAGTTTGTGCAGCCTTACATGCGCAACCTCAAGGATTTCCTGCAATCCGAAAAGGCGGCCGGTAAGCAGATCTTCCCCAAGGGGGCGGAGTATTTCCGGGCGCTCGATCTGACGCCGCTTAACAACGTCCGGGTGGTGATCCTCGGCCAGGATCCCTATCACGGGGCAGGGCAGGCGCACGGGCTCTGCTTCAGTGTCCAACCGGGTGTCCGCATCCCGCCGTCGCTCGTCAACATCTACAAGGAGCTGCAAAGCGATCTCGGCATTGCGCCGGCGCGGCACGGCTTTCTGGAGCACTGGGCACAACAGGGTGTGCTCCTGCTCAACAGCGTGCTGACGGTCGAAGAAGCGCGCGCGGCCTCGCATCAGGGGAAGGGCTGGGAGCAGTTCACCGATGCTGTGATCCGCGCTGTGAACGAGGACTGCGAGCATGTCGTCTTCATGCTGTGGGGCTCCTATGCGCAGAAGAAGGCCGCCTTTGTCGACGGGTCCCGCCATCTGGTCTTGAAGGCGCCGCATCCGTCGCCGCTTTCGGCGCATACCGGTTTCTTCGGCTGTCGGCATTTCTCGCAGGCCAATGCGTATCTTCTCTCCAAGGGCAGAAACGCGATTGATTGGCAGCTGCCGAGCGAAGCATGAGAATGTTCTGATGTTCCATTATATATTGCAGCTTAAGTAGTAATTCTTCATTCTACCCATCCGCCAAAATACAGCCTGACGTTTATTGTGCGATTTATTGGGGGCGGGCAAATTGGCGGCGCTTTTTCAATCGTGTTCAGGTCTTCCCTTTATGCAGCCCGCAATTCCGGTTTCGTCCGTTTGGCGACGGCCCGTTTCCCCGCTTGCCTGTCGCTGTGAAGAGGGCGATCTCGACCTCGTTGTCATTGGTGCCGGGTATCAGGGTCTCTCGACAGCGCTGCATGCGGCGCGTGCCGGGCTTTCGGTCCAGGTCATCGAAGCCGGCGGGATCGGTGACGGGGCATCCGGGGTGAATGGCGGCCAGGTGATTCCGGGATTGAAGCAGGATCCGGAAACGCTGCTTGCGCTTTTCGGTGAGGAGGCCGGTCGAAGGCTGGTCGAGTTCTCGGCGGGGACGGCAGATCTTGTCTTCGATCTCATCGCCCGCGAAGGGCTGGATGTCGAGCATATGCGCTCCGGCTGGATCCAGGCGGCGCATACCGAGACCGCCATGCAGGCGGCGGCACAGCGCAACCGGCAATGGCGGGCGCAAGGCGCGGATGTCGCGCTTCTCAATCCGGCAGAGATTGCGCTTCTGACCGGTGCCGAAGGCTATCGCGGTGGTTTTCTCGATCGGCGCGCCGGTGTCGTCAATCCGCTGGCGCTGGCGCATGAACTCGCGCGTATCGCAACGGAAGCCGGCACAGCGCTGGTGCTGAATGATGCCGCCACGTCGCTGCAGAGGGAAGGGACCTTCTGGCAAGTCTCCACGCGGTCCGGTCGCTCGTTCCGGGCGCGGAAAGTCCTTGTTGCGACCAACGCCTATTCCGAGGGGCTGGTGCCGAACCTTGCCCAGAGCCTCGTCTGGCTGCATTCCTTCCAGATCGCCACGGAGCCGCTGCCGCCCGATTTCGATTTCATCCTGCCGAGCGGACAGGCGGTCTCAGACAGCCGGCGGATCGTCCTTTACTATCGCCGCAGCGCCGACGGTCGTCTGGTGCTCGGTGGACGGGGGCCAATGCGCGTGCCGCAATCGACCGACGACTGGCTGCATCTGGAGCGGGCGATGCTTCGGCTCTTTCCCATGCTTGGCTCCGTGGGGATCGAGCATCGCTGGTTCGGTCGTGTCGCGATGACGCCCGACCATCTGCCGCATCTGCATGAACCGCAGCCGGGGCTCTTGATGGCGGCCGGCTGCCAGGGGCGCGGCATCGGGCTGATGGTGGCGCTCGGTCAGGCTCTCGCGCGGTATTTGGCCGAGGGGAGCCGGGAGGCCCTGCCACTGCCGATTACGCCCATGGTCCCCATTCCGCTGCATCGCTACCGACGTCTCGGGGTCGCTGCTCATCTTGCCTGGTATCGACTGCTCGATGGACTGGAGCGCTGATCCCCGAATTCAGGTTGGGGAAAGCCTGATCACGCCGTCTTGCATGCTTGCCGTGATCCGGCATGTGACCAATAGTGCCAAAGACCTTACTTTCACTCCGCTGGAGCCCGCATGTCCAACCATCTGAAGTTCTTCATAGACGGTGCGTGGGTCGATCCGCTGGAGCCTGCGGTTCTGGATGTCATCGATCCATCCACAGAGGAGCCCTTCACGACGATTTCGATCGGTGGACGCGGCGATGTCGACCGCGCCGTGGCGGCCGCCCGAAAAGCCTTTGCCACTTTCTCGCTGACCGACCGGTCTGAGCGGCTGGCGCTGCTCGAGCGCATCCTTGCCGTCTACAACGAGCGCTTCGAAGACATCGCTCAGGCGGTCAGCCGGGAAATGGGTGCGCCGCTCAGCTTTGCGCGGGACTCTCAAACCGGAGCAGGGCGGGCGCATCTCGAGGCAACGATTGCCGCCTTCAAGAGCTTCGAATTCATCGAGCAGCGCGGCCCAACCCGCATCGTCAAGGAGCCGATCGGCGTCTGTGTGCTGATCACGCCCTGGAACTGGCCGCTCAACCAGATCGTCTGCAAAGTCGCGCCGGCAATTGCCGCCGGCTGCACCGTCGTGCTCAAGCCCTCGGAGATCGCCCCGATCTCGGGGCTGATCTTCGCCGAGGTGATGCAGGCGGCGGGAACGCCTGATGGGGTGTTCAACCTCGTCAATGGCCGCGGGCCCGAAGTTGGTCAGGTGATGGCAGGCCATCCTGATGTCGACATGGTGTCGTTCACCGGCTCGACGCGGGCAGGCATCATCGTCGCCAAGACGGCGGCCGATACGGTCAAGCGTGTGGCGCAGGAACTGGGCGGCAAGTCAGCCAATATCATTCTTCCTGACTCCGATTTCGGAACTGCCGTGCGCAAGGGCGTGGAGGGCTGTTTCGGCAATTCGGGCCAGTCTTGCGATGCACCGACGCGGATGCTGGTGCCAGCTGATCGCCACGACGAGGCGCTGCATATCGCGCGCGAGGCTGCGGACGCTCACAAGGTCGGGGACCCGCGGGCTGAAGATACCGTCCTCGGTCCTGTCGTCAGCGACGTTCAATACAACAAGATCCAGCGGCTGATCGAAGTGGGGATCGAAGAGGGCGCGCTGCTGGTTACCGGCGGACCCGGGCGGCCAGAGGGCCTGAACCGCGGCTATTACATCCGTCCGACTGTTTTCGGCCATGTGACACCGGATATGACGATTGCCCGTGAAGAGATCTTTGGTCCCGTGCTGTCAATCATGCCCTACGAGACGGAAGAGGAGGCGATCGCGATTGCCAACGACACCGTCTATGGCCTCGCCGCCTATGTCCAGTCGCAGGATATCGACCATGCGCGGCGGGTTGCTGCCCGTATGCGCGCCGGCTCCGTTTATCTCAACTACCCTGATTGGGACACGTCCGCGCCGTTCGGTGGCTACAAACAATCCGGCAATGGCCGCGAATATGCCGACTGGGGTATCCACGACTTTCTCGAGATCAAGGGCATCGTCGGTTGGGGCGCCTGAGCGGCTTTCCACACCGACATGACGCTGCCTTTCCTGCCGCAAACACGTCTTGTTGCTCTTCAGCTTCGGTCTCGGCGTGCCCGTCGAACGAATGCCGTCTTACTGCCACCTACAGTAATCCCTGCCTCAAATATTACGCTTCTGCCTAAATTCTGCCAATTTTTCCAAAGGCTTGTAGTAGAAGGCTTGGGAGAAGTTCGCGGAACAATTTCCTGTGAAGTCCGTTCTTTCCGTCAATGGCAGTCAACGGAAAGGATCAAGCCATGAATTCGAAGATTATCGCTCTTGGCGCAGTGGTACTTGGTGCCGTCGCTTCTCCTGTTCTGGCGCAGGAAGGTACAGTTACCGGTGCTGCCGGTGGTGCTGTGACCGGTGCCATTGTCGGCGGTCCCGTTGGTGCCGCTGTGGGTGGCGTCGTCGGCGCCATTGCCGGTACCGCAGTCGCCCCGCCGCCGGAACGGGTCGTCACCTATGTCCAGCAGCAGCCGGTCCCGGCCCAGCCGGTCGTGATCGAGCGGCAGGTGGTCGTTGGTGAACCTCTTCCGCAGGAAGTCGTCCTGACCACGATCCCCGAGGATCCAACCTATGCCTATGCCGTGGTCAACAATCAGCGCGTCATCGTCGACCCGCAGACCTACGTCGTGGTCGGCGTCGTCCAGTAAGCGCCGATTGCCAGCCTTGTAAATAAACAAGCTAGCGGCCGACCGCGCGGCGGTCGGTCACCGAAACCAGGAGGAAATACCATGGACCAACGTCCTGATCCCCGCCTTGATCAGCGTCCGCACGTCACCCAGCAGACCACTGCGGGTAGCGGCGCGACCTGGGGCATCGCAGTCCTGCTGATCGTGGTGATCGCAGCCGGCGCATACTTCGTCTTCGGTGGTACGAATACTGCCGAAACGCCTGCTACGCCCGCTACGGAAAGCAGCACGCCCGCAGCCCCGCCGGCCGATGCTCCGGCTCCGCCGCCGGCTGACACGACAACGCCGCCCGCCGGTTCTGCAACGCCCCCCGCTGCTGATCCGGTCACCCCGCCGGCTGCAACCGATCCGGCTCCGGCCGCACCGGCTCCGACTGGTGGTGCCACCGATACGCCGCCGGCAACCACGACACCTTAATCGGTGTACCAATGCACAGCGAGGCCGGCCCCTGTGGGGGTTGGCCTTTTTCGTGCCGATACGCTTTTCTCTTGAGGCGTGCAGCGCAGCGACGGGACAGGAGGTGTCCAATGGGTGATGAGGGGCTGATGAGCACTGAGCCGGGCCGTGCGCCACGTCTCGTCATCGATCCCGCCGACTATGCCGCTGTCTATGCGATCGGTGACGTTCACGGCTGTCTCGACGCGCTTCTGGAACTGGAAGACATGATCCGCGAGGACGCCCTGTCGATCGATGGGCGCAAGCTGATCGTGATGCTCGGCGACTATGTCGACCGAGGCCCGAAATCCGCTGCCGTCCTCTATCATCTCACGGCATCGTCGCCCCCAGGCTTCGAGCGGGTTTGCCTGCGCGGCAATCACGACGATGCCTTCCTCGCCTTTCTCGACGGTGACCCGGCCGGTGACTGGGTCCTCGACCACGGTGCGGAGACGACCTTCGCGTCCTATGGTATCGAGGTGGAAGAATTTAACCTGCCTGCGGGCCGTTTTGCCTTGAGAGAGGCCATCAGGAATGCAGTTCCGAGCAGCCATGTGGCATTTATCAGATCGCTGCCGGTGCTGCTCACCATGGGTACGGATGTCTTCGCCCATGCCGGTCTGAAGCCGGGGCGACCGCTTTCCGAGCAGACCGATGACGATCTCATGTGGATCAGGCGATCCTTCCTCGATCTCGGTCCTGGGCTGCCTGTTCGGGTCTTTCACGGGCATACGCCGATGCGGGAAGCCCATGTTGGGCCGGATCGGGTCAGTCTCGACACGCATTGCTATCGCACCGGACGGTTGACGGCCGCGCGTGTTGTTGCTGGAGACGTGTCCATCCTCTCGGTCGGGTGACCTCATTGGAGCGTTTCAGCGCGGAGCTTTGTTAGGCGCGGGCTTGCCCCATTCGGCAATCGCGATGCCACCGAGAACGAGCACCAGCGCTACCACATGAAAGACTTCCAGCTTTTCGCCGAGGATGGTGACCGATAGCAGCGTACCGAAGACCGGCACCAGATTGATGAAGAGACCGGCACGGTTTGCGCCAATGCCTTCGACACCCTTGATATAGAGGATCTGCGAGATCAGCGAGGGGAACAGTCCGGCATAGAGAATGATCAGCCAGCCGCGCGTATCGGGCAGGATCAGCTCGCCTCGGCCCGCTTCCCACCAGAGAAGCGGCAGACAGGTGATTGCGGCGGCAAGTGCCGGCACCGCCATCAGGCTCTTCCAGTGGACAGGTGGCTTCCAGCGCAATGACACGGTGTAGATCGCGTAAGCGATGCCGGCAAACAGCATCAGAAGATCGCCATAGTTCAGCGTCAGGGTCAGCAAGGTCTGGAGATCGCCATGAGAGGCGGTGACCGCCGCGCCGATGAAGCTGATCATGAAGCCGAGGATCTGGACCGCCGAGACGGCGATACGAAACAGCAGAAAGTTGATGACGAAGATCAGAACCGGGATCGCGCCCTGTTCGATCGCACCGTTCACCGCACTCGTGTATTTCAGCGCTGTGTAGAGGAAGCCATTGAAGGCAGCATAGCCGACGGCGCCGTAGAAAATCAGCAGCTTCCAGTTGGCCTTCAGCACCGCCCAGTCCTTGCGGATCTGCGGGACTGCGATGGAGGCGATCACCAGGGTCGCGAGTGCCCAGCGGCCGAAGCTCAGCACCATCGGGCTCACATGGCCAAGCGCCAGCTTGCCGGCAATCGTGTTGCCGCCCCAGAGCAAGGTCGTGATGACGAGAAAACTATAGGCGCGGATGGGCAAGACGTCATTCCCTGCATGCGGACGCCGCGTGACGAACCCGTGTGCCCCCGGTCTGTCACGGCGCGAATTGCCTCCGAAATAGGCCAGAGGGGATTGTTTGTCACGTAAAAAGCCAAATCGCCGGTCAAGACGGGTCGATTTCCCAAAAACAACACAGTATAGATGCGCGGGTTTGGGTAGGCGCAGGCACTGCGCAATATACAGGATTATGTGATGACGAATGTCGTGGTGATTGGTTCGCAATGGGGTGACGAGGGCAAGGGCAAGATTGTCGACTGGCTCTCCGAACGTGCGGACATCGTGGTCCGCTTCCAGGGCGGACACAATGCCGGCCACACGCTCGTCATCGACGGCGTTTCCTACAAGCTATCCCTGCTTCCGTCAGGCGTCGTGCGTCCCGGCAAGAAGGCCGTGATTGGTAACGGCGTCGTCGTCGATCCGCATGCGCTGATCGCTGAAATCGGCCGGCTGAAGGATCAGGGCGTCGAAGTGACGCCGGACAATCTGCGCATTGCCGAAAACGCCACGCTGATTCTCTCGCTGCACCGCGAACTCGACGGCATGCGCGAAGATGCGGCCTCCAACAGCGGTACCAAGATCGGCACGACCCGTCGCGGCATCGGCCCGGCCTATGAAGACAAGGTCGGCCGTCGCGCGATCCGCGTCATGGATCTCGCCGACCTCGACGCGCTGGACGGCAAGGTCGAACGGATCCTGACCCATCACAACGCGCTGCGTCGCGGTTTCGGCGTTGCCGAAATCGAGCACAAGACGATCATGGACGAGCTGACCTCGATCGCCGATCGCGTTCTGCCCTTCATGGATTCGGTCTGGGTGCTCCTGGACAAGGAGCGCCGCAAGGGCTCGCGCATCCTGTTCGAAGGTGCGCAAGGCTCCCTGCTCGATATCGATCACGGCACCTATCCTTTCGTCACCTCGTCGAACACGGTTGCCGGCCAGGCCGCTGCCGGTTCCGGCATGGGCCCGGGCTCGCTCGGCTATATCCTCGGGATCACGAAGGCCTACACGACCCGCGTCGGGGAAGGTCCGTTCCCGACCGAGCTGCACGACGAGATCGGCCAGTTTCTCGGCGAGAAGGGCCATGAATTCGGCACGGTCACGGGCCGCAAGCGCCGTTGCGGCTGGTTCGACGCAGCGCTCGTGCGCCAGTCGGTCGCCACCAATGGAATCACCGGTATTGCATTGACCAAACTCGATGTTCTCGATGGTCTTGAAGAGCTGAAGATCTGCGTCGGCTACAAGCTTGACGGCCAGGAAATCGACTATCTGCCGGCAGCTCAAGCGGCTCAGGCGCGTGTCGAGCCGATCTACATCACGCTTGAAGGCTGGAAGGAATCGACCGTCGGAGCCCGCAAATGGGCGGATTTGCCGGCTCAGGCGATCAAATATGTCCGTCAGGTCGAAGAACTGATCGGTGCGCCGGTCGCCCTTCTGTCGACAAGTCCGGAACGCGACGACACCATACTTGTGACGGACCCTTTCGAGGACTAATCTAGGATTTTAATGAAATTTTGCCGGCGCGGCGGCCCGGCTCTCAAGAGAAAGTGCTGATGGCTGACTTTATCGCTGTGATTCGACGGGCCGTGGATGGCCTGTCGAACAATACTCCGGAGATGCGCGCGCGAGTGTACGAAAAGGCTCGCGCCGCTGTCGTTCGGCAGCTCGAGAACATGTCACCGCGCCCGCCCGAGCATATGCTGCAGCGTCAGCTCGACAAGCTCGATGCGGCTATCCGTGAAGTCGAAGCGGAACATGCGGATGCCTTGCCGCCGCTCGACGAGGCGCCTGAGCCTTCCATGCCTGCCGTTGCAGGTGCGGCCGCGGCAACAGCTGCTTCTGCGCCCGCCTGGGCCGAGCAGCAGCCGGAACATGCGCAATCTTCCCATCAGGACGTCGCGGCGCAGGAGCCGGTAGAAGAGGTTGCTCCGGCAGCCGAGCCGGTCGAGCCTCCTCAGGAAGTGAGCGGCGATGACTGGGCGGATGCCCATATGGCAGAGCCTGCTGCCCCTGCGGTGGCGGAGGAGCCTGCCTACCTCGCCGAAGAAACCGTTCCGCCCGTTGAAGAGGCACTTCCGGCAGAGCCCGTCGAACCAACGTCGCCTGCGCAAACCGCCTGGCAGGACGAACCGGTTTCGGCCCGCGAGCCCGAAACCGACTACACGCGTCTTTACGAGCATCGCGAGGACGAGGCTCCGGCTGTCGAGCCTGAGCCGCAATACGAACCGACGCCAGAGGTCCGGCACGAGGTCGAAACCGTCGCAGCTGCTGCGACCTATGGCGACGTTCCGACCGCCGAAGAGACCTGGTCTAGGAGTGACGAGCCGGAAACGTCTGCACCCGCCTGGGATGCCGTGCCTGCCGTCGAGGCCGAGCCGGTGGCCGAAGCGTTTCAGCCGGCGGATGCGTCCGTCGAGGCCGAACCTTATCACCAGCCGCAGGCGCCGGAGGTGGGCGTCCGAGTGGATTCGGTCGAGGATTGGCTGCAGAGCCGCGCGCTCGATCCGGCACCGACCGTACCCTCGGCAAGCTGGGACCTGCCGGCTGCGACCGAAACGGCCGCCAATCGCGTCCCCGAACTGCCGGAAATCGACACCGCGCCGCCGGCCGTCTCCTATACACCGACCGACGAGTTCCCCGCCTATGAGGAACCCGTGCATGTCGAGGCAAGCGGCGACTATGTCGCGCCGGAGGGCCTGAGCCTTCCCGATGCCGACCCGGTCGTGCTCGACAAGATCGCCTCCAGCTCCGCTGCACCGGCAATCGACGCCGATGACTTCAGCCAGTGGTTCCAGGAGAATGTCGACCAGGGCGAAACCCAGAAGGGTAATGGCGATCCGGCATCTGCTTCTGCCGTTCCTGCGGCGAGCGAATGGGATGAGCATATCGACAGTTTTGCACCCAGCGCGAAGGGTGCGCAGGTCGAGGTTGCGGGCCAGGCCGATGGCATGGAAGCGCTTGTCGGCGGTTACGGCCAGCAGCCCTCCTATCGCCTCGAGCCGAAGAAGCGTCGCAATCCGGCCCCGATCATCGTCGCTGCGCTGGTCCTGGTTGTTCTCGGCGCCGGCGGTTATCTCGCCTGGAGCATGCGTGATCAGATCGGCAGCATGGTCGCCAATCTGACGGGTGACGTTGCGCCGACACAAGAGACCGCAGACGCGCCCGAGACGACACCTGCCGAACAGCCGCAGCCCCCGGCCGACACTGCAGCTGCACCGCAAGAGGCGGCTCCTACTGTTGACGACGGCAGCCAGAAATTCACGCAGCGACTGCGTCCGGACGGGACGGAAATCGATGCAGGTGCCGGATCGGCGCCGATCGAGGGAGCGCCCGCTGAAGGTCGCTCCGTCTCGGCCCAGACCGTTGCATCCACTGTCGAGCCGACCGATGCGCCGGCTGCTGCCAATGGCGCGGCTGCCACGCAGACACCGGGAGCCGCCGCCAATACGTCAGCCGTTGCCGGCGGGGAAAAGCTCTTCCTCTACGAAGAGCGCATCGGCCAGGCAACGCCGGTCGCAGTCCCTGGTTCGATCACATGGTCGGCTGTGCGTGAAAACGGTGCGGACGGCCGACCCGATCCGCAGATCCAGGGCCGTATCAACGTGCCGGAGCGCGGCATCTCGGCGCTCCTGACCTTCAAGCGCAACACCGACAATTCGCTGCCGGCGAGCCACATCATCGAAGTGGTGTTCTCCGTACCTGCGGATTTCGAGGGTGGTGCGGTCGAGAACCTGCAGCGGATTGCCATGAAGCGTACCGAGCAGGACCGAGGCGACCCACTGGTGGCCGTGACGGCCAAGGTTACCGACGACACCTATCTCGTGGCGCTCAACGACTTCGAGGACGTGGTAAGGCGTAACATGGATCTTTTATCCACGCGCGGCTGGATCGATATTCCCGTCACCTACCGCAATGGTCGACGCGCGCTGATCACCCTCGACAAGGGAACGACCGGTGGAAATGTCTTCGATCAGGTCATCCGCGAGTGGGCGGCATTGACGCCCGCCGCGCCAGCGAACTGAGGCTCGTCCCTATCGCTTTCTACGGATCCGCCGGGCATGCCCCGGCGGATTTTTGTTTTCGAGTTGAGGGCAGGGCAGCGAAGTCTTTTTCCCTAACGACCAACGCAGGGACGACGTGATGTCATCACAGGCGCAGCGATCATCCACGATTCCCTCTGCCGATCCCGGCAATGATCCAGCGATTGCCTTCCTGTCCGTCAGCAAGAGTTTCGGGCGCGGCAGCGGCGTCGTTCAGGCGCTCGATGATTTGAGCCTTTCCATCTCCCGAGGTGTCGTTTATGGCCTGCTCGGTCCGAACGGCGCGGGCAAAAGCACGCTCCTGCGCATCCTCGCCGGATTGTTGAGGCCCGATCGCGGCGAGATCCGGATCTATGGTGAGCCCGCTGGACCCGCCCAGCGCCGCCGTCTCGGCATGCTGATCGAAACCCCAAGCTTCTACCCCTTCCTGACGGCCCGAGAACATTTGCAAATGTTGGCGCGGGCCATGGGTACCGCGACGCTTGTGGAGCCGATCTTGCGCCGCATTGGACTTGGAAAGGCGGCTGACAAGGCCGTTTCCGGTTTCTCGCTTGGTATGAAGCAGCGGCTCGGTATCGGCTGTGCGCTGATCGGGCAGCCGGATGCGCTCGTCCTCGACGAACCAACCAACGGGCTCGATCCCGATGGCATATTGGAGATGCGGGCTCTTATCGACGATCTGGCGCATCGCGATGGCTTGACTGTGCTTCTTTCCAGTCATCTGCTGGACGAGGTGGAGCGGGTCTGTGACCGGGTGGCGATCCTCCAGCGGGGGACACTGGTTGCCGAAGGTGCGGTTGCCGACCTCCTTGATCGTGACGGTCGCTTCTGGCTGAAAGTGGACGCGCCGGATGCGGTGCTTGCCCGTCTCGGTGACGTGGGTGAGGAGGCTGACGGAGGCGTTTACGTCCGGATCGAGCGGGCGGAGGTCCCGGAGCTCATCCTGTCGCTTGCCAATTCTGGCGTTCGCATTCACGAGGCCAAGTGGATCAAGCCGGATCTGGAAACCGTATTCCTGTCAGAGACGCGGGAGGTGCGCTCGTGAACCCGCTTTTGTCTGCCGAAATGCTGAAGCTTGTCCGTCAGCCGGGGACCCTGTTCTGGGGATTCCTGGCCGTGCCGATCGCGGCACTTCTGGTCAAGCTGGTCATCGCAGGCTTCATCCATCTGCGTCTGGGGCGGCAGTCCGGCGATGTCGATGTGTTCCTGTCGGCGGCGAAGAGCCTCAGTCTCTCTGGAAACTCGCTGGGTCACCTGCTCTTTGCGCTCGGGATCGCCACCGTCTTCTTTCTCGAATATCGCTATTCCACCTGGCGGCTGCTGGTGCCCAGGCATCCGCGCGTGCAGCTCTTCGCCGCCAAGCTGCTCGTTTGCCTCGCGTGGCTCGCATTCGCTCTGTTGCTGGCTGCTGTCGGCGATATTGTGCTGACCATGCTGTTTGGTGTCTTGCAGGGGCAAGGTCTCGACATCACGGCGTCCTCGCTCATTGCGCTGGTGGCGGCATTCGGGATCGCATTTCTTGAACTTGCGGTTCTGGCGTCGCTCGCTGCCCTGCTCGTGGTTGCCTTTCGGTCGATGATTGCGGCCGTTATCCCAGCCTTTCTCTTGGCGATCGGTTCGACACTGCTCCAGCTCTACTTGGGGGCGGATGCCGACCGGCTGCCATTGCCGAGCTATGCGGCTCAGGACTTGCGAGACTGGTTGCTGGCGGGAGGGACGCCCGTTGCGGCGATGATCGGCGCCGCAGTGCTTTTCGGCTGGTTCTGCGTCCTGACGGGGCTTGGGCTTGCAGTCTTCTCGCGGCAGCAACTGGCATCGGAGTAACAAGCGGCCACCCGCCAAAGAAAAGCCGCCCGGTTGCCCGGACGGCTTGAACAGCTATTGCAGGGGCTGCAGGCTCTTTAAGCCTCGACCACCCGCAAGGCCTTGGCGCGCTCCAGGGCGTCCTTCTGGACGGCTTCCTGGACCTTTTCGAAGGCGCGGACCTCGATCTGGCGAACGCGTTCGCGGCTGATGTCGAACTCGGTGGAGAGTTCTTCCAGCGTGACCGGATCCTCTGCAAGGCGGCGAGCCTCGAAGATGCGACGTTCGCGGTCGTTCAACACGCTCATGGCCCGTTTCAGCATGCTGCGGCGGGTTTCGAGCTCGTCCTGTTCGATCAGGACGGCTTCCTGGCTCTCGTGGTCGTCGACGAGCCAATCCTGCCACTGGCCGCTTTCGCCTTCCGCGGCGCGCAAGGGTGCATTCAACGATGCGTCGCCGGAGAGGCGGCGGTTCATCGAAATGACCTCTTCCTCGGACACCTTCAGCTTGGTCGCGATCTCGGTGACCTGGTCGGGCTTCAGGTCGCCTTCCTCGATCGCCTGGATCTTCCCCTTGAGGCGGCGCAGGTTGAAGAACAGGCGTTTCTGATTGGCGGTCGTGCCCATCTTCACCAGCGACCAGGAGCGCAGGATGTATTCCTGGATCGAGGCCTTGATCCACCACATGGCATAGGTCGCCAGGCGGAAGCCACGCTCGGGGTCGAACTTCTTGACGGCCTGCATCAGGCCGACATTGCCTTCAGAGACGACTTCTCCGATCGGCAGGCCGTAGCCGCGATAGCCCATGGCAATCTTCGCAACCAGACGCAGGTGGCTCGTGACCATCCGGTGCGCCGCGTCACGGTCGCCGTGCTCGGCATAACGCTTGGCAAGCATGTATTCTTCCTGGGGTTCCAGCATTGGGAACTTGCGGATCTCGTCCAGGTAACGGTTGAGGCCGGCTTCTCCGGCTGTGATCGATGGCAAACTGCTGCGGGCCATATAGCACCCCTCTTTCTTCGCGGGCTCCCAAAATCCGGCGAGCCCTATCTCCGTGGATCTCTCTATCCCACAGAAATCCGTATGACAGATAAGTATGGCAAAACGGCGATACAAGATTTGCGTTCCGTCACGAGAGCGTGACGGAGTGTCAACCGATAAAGAACGGCCAGGCTCAGAGCGTCAGGGTCTCACATCGCCTTCAGCGCATCGATCACCTTCTGCAGGTCCGCCGGGATCGGGGCTTCGAAGCGCATGGTCTTGCCTGTGGTCGGATGCTCGAAGGCGAGCAGGTAGGCATGCAGCGCCTGGCGGTGGAACTTGTTCACCGCGCGCTTGGCGTCTTCGGGCAGGAGGTTCGCCTTGGTCTTGAAGGCGGCGCCGTATTCCTGGTCGCCGATCAGCGGATTGCCGATATGGGCCATGTGCACGCGGATCTGATGAGTGCGGCCCGTTTCCAGACGGCATTCGACCAGCGAGGCGAGGCAGGTGGCATCCGGCTTTTCGCCGTAGCGCTCCAGCACGGTATAGTGGGTGATCGCCTCGCGGGCGTCGTCGGTGTCCTCACGCTTCACCGTGCGCTTGGTGCGATCGGCGCCGGAGCGGCCCAGCGCCGCATCGATCGTACCGGCAAGCGTACGAGGGCGGCCCCAGACGACGGCGCGGTAGGCGCGCTCCAGCGGGCCGGTGCGGCCATGGTCGGCGAACTGATCGGCAAGATGACGATGGGCAATATCGTTCTTGGCCACGACCATCACGCCCGACGTGTCCTTGTCGAGGCGGTGGACGATGCCGGGGCGCTTGACGCCGCCGATGCCCGAGAGCGTGTCGCCGCAGTGATAGATCAGCGCATTGACCAATGTGCCATGCCAGTTGCCGGCGCCGGGATGGACGACGAGACCCGGCGGCTTGGCAATCACGATCAGGTCCTTGTCCTCGTAGAGGACTTCCAACGGGATGTTCTCACCTTTCGGCTGCGGATCCTCCGGCTCCGGCAGGTCGATGACGACGCTGTCGCCCGGCTTGATCTTGCGGTTTGGACTGTCGAGCAGATTGCCGTTGAGCTGGACCGCCCCCTGTTCGATCAGCGCCTTTACCCGGTTGCGGGAAAACTCTTGACCGAGCGCCGCCGTCAGCCAGGCGTCGATGCGGCCCGAGGCATCGTCTTCGGCAATCAGCTCTTTCCTTGATGCGGCGGCTTCGTTAAAGGGGTCGGTCATCATGTCATCCCGTCTTACGGCGGCCAGGGTCTCGGCCTTTGTCGCAGCCATTTGGCACAGACCGGGGTCTTCGACAATCGACAGCCGGTCTGCCCGGCAATTTTCTCCGGCTCGTTCGCATCGGAGAAGGCATGCAAATCAGCGCGAACTCGGATTGGAAACGACTGCTGCCATGGCTCATATCGACGACGAGAACCCGGAAGACAAGCCGCTTGATCCCGTCATGGAAGGTGTGCGCCGCAAGATGGTCAAGCTGCAGCTCATCTCGGGCGGCATCATGGCGGTGCTCTTCCTCGCCGTGCTGGTGTCGATCTTCTACAAGCTGACGCGTGACGAAGGCGCCACAGCCCCGGTTGCCACGACATCGCAACCTTTCGCGGTCCCATCCGATCAGCCGCTGAGCCTGACCGCCAACCTGCCGGCCGGCTTCCGCGTCGTGCAGACCTCGCTGTCCGGCAGCCAGATGCTGATCTACGGCGAAACGGCTGATGGCGCGCGCAAGGCCTTCGTCTTCGATCTTTCGCTCGGCCGCATCATTGCCGACGTCACACTTGGCAGCAACTGAGGCAGGTGTGGAGCCGGGGCGCCTCATCGAGATCATCGATCCCGGCGATTTGAGGATCGCCGAGTTCACCTCGATCCGCGAAAGGGACCTGACCGGACGGCACGGGCAATTCGTTGCCGAGGGCACGGTGGTGCTCTCGATGCTGGCCAAGGCGCATGCTGGTGGCGGATCGGTGCGGGCAGAAAAGCTGCTACTACTGAAGAACCGGGTCGCTGGCCTTTCCGATCTGATCGGTCAATTTGCGGCTGATATTCCGATCTATGTCGCCGAGGCTGCGGTTTTGGACGCGATCGCCGGCTTTCACCTGCATCGTGGCGTCCTTGCGCTCGGCAGCCGTGCTGCGCCACCTGAACTGAACGATCTGGTCGCACGCCTGCCTGAAAGCTCTCTGGTGCTGGTTGGCTGCGGCATTTCCAATCACGACAATGTCGGCGCCCTGTTCCGTAATGCGGCGGGCTTTACCGCAGATGCCGTCTTCCTCGACGAGACTTGCTGCGATCCGCTCTATCGCAAGGCTCTGCGTGTTTCCGTCGGATCGGTGCTGACGGTTCCCTATGCTCGGCAGGGGAGCGCAGAAGAGGTGCTCGGGGCACTTGCAACCGCCGGGTTCGAGATCTGGGCTCTGTCGCCTGGCGGTGTGGTCGAGATCGGTGCGATTGCGCCAGGCCGACGCGTGGCGCTGGTGATGGGCACGGAAGGGGAGGGGCTTCCGGCTGCAATCCTCGACCGTTTCCGATCGGCCCGCATCGCCCAGGCCCCGGGGCTGGACAGCCTAAATGTCGGCACGGCGAGCGGGATTGCGCTCTATGCTATTGCGCGCGCCATGGGACGTCTCGGCTAAATCTCACGTCAAGGAAGCGTTTCAGATCACTGAGGCCGTCGTCTTATTCGGCCGGTGTCGCCATGCCGGCGCCGCGACCGATCGATGGGTCCATGGCGAGCACTCGGTCGACCAGGCTCTTCGGCTTGTCGCCGCTTTTTGATTGCGGTGAGACGAATTCGGTGATGACGCTCTGCTCGCCTTCGCGGGCGGCCGTCAGAACGATCATCTTGGCGGCGATATCGCCGAGTTCTTCGCGCAGGGCATCGTCTTCCGTCGACGCTTTCGCCTTCAACAGGCGCTCGGTCAGGGCCGTCTGGCTTCGGCGGATGTCGTTTTCCAGGGCGGTCGTATCGGTTGCGAGGTTTGAATTGGCGATCTCGTCTTCGGGCATCGGCGTGTCCTTGGCGTCGGGTAGCGCGATGCCGGCCTCCCGAAGGGCGCGCTGGGCCTCGCGGAGCTGGGCATTGGCCGTCTTCAGCTTGGCGCGAAGATCGCGAAGTTCGCGTGTGCGGCGCTCGACGAGCGAACTTGCGTCGGCTCTTTCGGCAGCATCCCGGGCCAGCACATCTTCGAGCCGCAATACCTTGTGTTCTTCCTGGGCGAGGCGCAGTTCCGCATCCTTGGCGCGTTTGCCGAGCAGCTTGTTTTCCCGCCGCAAGTCTTCGCGTTCGTCGCGCATGCCCTGAATGCGGGTCTTCAGCGTGTCGATCTCGGTGTCGCGGCTCATGGCTTCGATGCGCATGGTGTCCATGTCGCTGATCAGGCGGGCCATTCGATGGGCGCGTTCCTCGAGCTCGACATCTTTAGCAGCGGCGGAAATCTCCACGCGCTTCAACGTCTCGCGGATCGTCGACATTTCCACATCGCTGCGGCGCAGACGCGAGCGCAGATCGGCGGCTTCCGTGCTCATGTCCTCGATCTGGACCTTGAGTTCCTTCGTCTCGGTGACGAGGCGTGCCGCTTCGCTGCTCAGCGTCTCGTTCTTCAGCGTCAGGCCAAGGGACTTTTCACGTTCGCGGCTCAGGTCATGTTGGGTTTTGGCATTTTCGGCCGCATAGAGTGCGCGCACCATGTCCTTTTGGGCCCGGATCTCCTGCGGGCTGAGCGGCATGGTGGCCTTCAGACGGTTTTCCGTATAGCGCACCACGCGCTGGTGTACGGTCGGGGCAACGAGCATTACCAGCAGCGCTGCTGCCATAAATCCCATTGCGAATATCAGGGTATATTCAATCACGACGGCGCCACAGCACTAGGGAAGCATTAGCAGATAGTTAAGCATGCACGGTGCCGCCCGGCAAGCAGAACAGCCTGACGCGCGACGTCCTTCGACCAATATGGCTAACGACAGAGCAGATCGAGCTTGCTTCAGCCTTAAGGATTAAGGCGAGGCGATTCAGAACGGGTTCCAGGTCGGCGTGCGCGTCAGCTTCAGATAGCCGACATTGACCCCGAGGCGTGCGCCGATGCCGGTGCGAATCGGCACCAGGATCACGTCGCGGCTCTTCAATACCGTCATGCCGACGCCGGCAACGATGTAAGCCGAGCCGCTCACGCCGCCATAGCGGGCATAGAGCGTGTCGACATCCGGCAGGTCATAGACCAGCATCATGGTGCGGGTGCCGTTGCCGCCGTAGTCGATCCCGAGGGAAGGGCCCTGCCAGAAGACGTCGTGCTGGCCGACATTCTTGGTGTAGAGCGTGCCTTCGCCATAGGTCAGACCGGCAATCAGGGCGCCGGAGCCTTCCTGGCCGAGAATATAGCCGTTCGGGAGGCCATACTGTTCGAAGGCCTGCTCGATCACCTTGGCGAGCGCTCCGCTGGTCTCGCCGAAGAAGCCATGGCCTGCGTCGACCACTTCCTGGATCGAATATTCGCCGGCAGCCTGGGCTGGGCGGAGTACCGAAACGAGGCTGATCGTTGCCAGAACGGCGATTGCAAGCGACCGCAGCAACGGCAGGGAGCGGTAGGGCAGGTGACGCATAGTGCCTCCTAAATGCGAAGCCGACGGATTCGGCGTCTTCCTTGGGGGTAATTAAACCTAGCGGGCATCGTCTTAATAATCGGTTTACCAAATATGGTGTCATTATGACCGAACGGCATCCGACCAAGTCGCGGCCAGCGGACGTATGTCCGACTGTTGCTTCGAGGGTCCACATCTTCTGGAGAAGACCATGGCGAAGAACCCCAACCTCACGCTTGCAGGCCCCGATCTTGCTGCACTGCTTTGCAGCCGTGTCTGCCACGACGTGATCTCGCCTGTCGGAGCGATCAACAACGGCCTGGAACTGCTTGACGAAGGCGGCGCCGATGCCGATGCGATGGACCTGATCCGGACCAGCGCGCTCAACGCCTCGGTCCGCCTGAAATTTGCCCGCCTTGCCTTCGGCGCATCCGGCTCGGTCGGTGCTTCGATCGATACCGGCGAGGCAGAAAAGGCTGCCAAGGACTTTGCGCAGGCCGAGAAGAAGACCGAGGTGACCTGGAGCGGCCCGCGCGCGATCATCGCGAAGAACCGGGTGAAACTGCTGCTCAACCTCTTCCTTGTCGCCTACGGCGCCATTCCGCGTGGGGGCTCGCTCGACATTTCTCTCGAAAACCCCGAGACGGACGCGAAGTTCAAGATCGTCGCAAAGGGGCGCATGCTGCGGGTGCCGCCGAAGTATCAGGAAATCCTGTCCGGCCATCTCGAAGAAGCCGTCGATGCCCATACCATCCAGCCCTATTACACGGTGCTGCTCGCGGATGAGTGCGGCATGGAGCTGAAATGCGTGCCGAGCGAAGGCGAGATCGCGTTCACCGCCGAGGTGGCAGGCTAACCGTCCTGATGTGGGACGCGCAGTGGCTACAACCGGTAACCTTTCCTTAGGCGCGGCCCGTTAAGGTATCAATCATATTTCAGATCCCCGTCTCTGGGGAGGGAGGCCACCATGAAGCGCCTGATGATCGCAGATGGATCCGATATCGTTCGCAAGGTCGGCAAGAAGATCCTGTCGGAGCTCGGCTACCAGGTGATGGAGGCCGCTTCCGGCCGCGAGGCGCTATCGCGTTGCGAGCGTGAGCTTCCCGACGTGATGATCGTCGATGCCGGCATGGATGACGCCCTCGATCTGATCTCGAATGTCCGTGCGCTGCCGGAAGGCAAGGCGGTCAAGATCTATTACTGCGTGGTCGAAGCCGAGCTGAAGGTGATGATGGCCGGCAAGCGGGCCGGGGCCAGCGACTTCCTGCTGAAGCCGTTCGATCGCGAGATCCTCACCAAGACATTCGGCGACAAGGCGATCGCCGCCTGATTTCCCTCCCGGGGACTTGAAGAACGACATCTGACAAGGCGGTGCCCAGGGCGCCGCCTTTTGTGTTTCTGCTGTCCGAGGTCAGGGAAGCCATCGTTTCGTGGCTCTAAAATGCAAGAAGCCCGCGTCACCGACGCGGGCCTCTTTGAAGAAGTGGGAAAAGGCTCACGCCGTTTCCTGGTATTCCGCGCCGTCCGGCTCGCGCAGCACATAGCCACGACCCCAGACGGTTTCGATGTAGTTGGCGCCACCGGCCGCATTTGCGAGCTTCTTGCGCAGCTTGCAGATGAAGACGTCGATGATCTTCAGTTCCGGCTCGTCCATGCCACCATAGAGGTGGTTGAGGAACATTTCCTTGGTGAGCGTGGTGCCCTTGCGGAGCGAAAGAAGCTCCAGCATCTGGTATTCCTTGCCCGTCAGGTGAACGCGCTGACCGCCGACTTCGACCGTCTTGGCGTCCAGGTTCACGATCAGTTCGCCGGTGATGATGATCGACTGGGCATGGCCCTTCGAGCGACGGACGATCGCGTGGATGCGGGCAACCAGCTCGTCCTTGTGGAACGGCTTGGTCATGTAGTCGTCGGCGCCGAAGCCCAGACCACGTACCTTGTCTTCGATGCCCGCCATACCGGAAAGGATCAGGATCGGCGTCTTCACCTTGGACAGGCGAAGGGTACGCAGCACCTCATAGCCGGACATGTCAGGCAGGTTCAGGTCGAGCAGAATGATGTCGTAATCGTAGAGCTTACCGAGGTCGACACCTTCTTCGCCGAGATCGGTGGTGTAGACGTTGAAGCTTTCCGACTTGAGCATCAGTTCGATGCTCTGCGCCGTCGCGCTATCGTCTTCAATGAGTAGAACCCGCATATTTATCCCCTTTACCGCCGCCGAAAGGTCAAGATGGCCCCCTACGCGATACGGATCCAGTCGTTGCCTGATTTGAAGGCTGCCACCAATTGGTTAACAAATTCTGATTCCCTCTGGCAAGGTGTATCGAATTTATTAAGCAAAGATTTTAGCCTCCTGATTCTTCATGTGTTTTCGGTCATCGCCACACTTGAATCTGCGCCTCAGGGAAACCCCGTAACCGATTCATTTGACTCATCATTGTCACGAGCTCTTTTCGGGCTCTGGCATTTACTGACCCTTAAGTGATCGGGCTTATCATTAACGATGCCCGTAAACGAAAGGTTACCAAAGGTAGCTTTTTGTTAACGCCGCGGACTTTTTTTGGACGAATCGGTGGCGGGCGTGTTGAGTAGCAAGTGTGGCGGGGGGTCTCGCATCACGGGAGTATTGCGTATGAAGTCGCGTGAGAGCCTGGTACGCCTGAAGGGATTTCAGGTTACCGAAAAGCGTCGGCAATTGCAGCAGTTGCAGTCTATGATGGCTGAATTCGAACGGATGGCGAAGGAGCTAGAAGCTCAGATCGGCATCGAGGAAAAGAAATCGGGCATCACCGATCCCAATCATTTCGCCTATCCCACCTTTGCCAAGGCGGCACGCCAGCGCGCGGACAATCTTCAGGTTTCGATTCGGGAACTGAAGGTCCAGCAGGAAGCGGCAGAACTGGCGTTGGAAGAGGCTGAAGCGGAATACCAGAAGGCAGCCGCTCTCGAAGAGCGCGATGGCCAGATGCGTGTCCGGGCCTGAATAACGCTATTCAGTCTGGTTGAGATTTCAAACAAGAAGGCGGGCGCGGGTTATCCGGCGTCCGCCTTTGTTCGTCTTGGGCACCGGATGGTCGGTGCTCACTTGCGCACGTCGTTCCAATCCGGGTGCCGGTCCATCTGCGCCTTCATGAACGGGCAAAGCGGGATGATCTTCCAGCCGCCGGTGCGCGCGGCAGCCACGGCGTGTTCGGCGAGAGCCTGACCGGCGCCCTGTCCGCGCATGGTGCCCGGAACTTCCGTGTGGTCGATGATGATCAGGCTTGCAGAGGCACGGGAATAGGTCATCACGGCGGGTTCGCTGATGCCCTCGATACGGCCGACGTAACGTCCGCCCGATCCTGCTTCCTCACTGGTGATCTGCATTGCCGCCTCCTGTTGCCGCGTTTCGATGGTTCTGCTTAACATCGGGCAGAGCCGGCCGGCAACGCAACTGCCGGATACGCAGTGTTCGATGTCGGGAAGGAAGCCATCGTGGTCGTCTGGTTGAAGGCGCTCCTCCTCGTCGGAGCCTCGATCTCGTTTGCGCTTGGCGTCAGCCTGCCGCTGATGCGGTTCGAAAGCTTTTACGTCTTTTCCACCGATGCCTCGCTCATCGAGGTGATCGTTTCGCTCTATGCTGACGGTGACGGCGTGCTTGCGCTGCTGGTCGGGCTCGTTTCCATCGTCTTTCCGCTGATCAAGCTGGTGCTTCTGACGGTCGAGGAAATTGCCGGCGAGGCGCAACCGGGGCAGGGGGCGCTGATGCGGTTGGTCCCGGTGCTGTCGAAATGGTCGATGATGGATGTGTTGCTGGTCGCCATCGTCATCTTCGCGACGAAATCCAGCGGGCTCGCTCAGGCCTTCACGCAGCCGGGCCTCTGGTTCTATGCCGCCTCCAGCCTGGCGGTTGCGGCGCTGAGCGGCTTGAACGCAGGACGCTTCGCCCGAAAAGCATGAAACCGGCAGGCTGGGCCTTGCCGGTTTCATGTATGGGTCTGATGCAAATGGAAGTGTACCGGGCGAGCCGGTACGAAAATGGACTAATGGCGATACTGCTGAATTCGGGTGGTGCGCAGGCCCGGCAGGCCGTGGTCGTTGATCGACGACTGCCAGGACAGGAATTCCTCGACCGTCAGGGTGTAGCGTTCGCAGGCTTCTTCCAGGCTCAACAGGCCACCACGCACAGCCGCGACAACCTCAGCCTTGCGGCGGATCACCCAGCGGCGCGTATTGGCCGGCGGAAGATCGGCAATCGTAAGGGGGCTGCCATCGGGGCCGATGACATATTTCACTCGTGGGCGGATCATTTCGGTCATTGGACTCTCTATACAAACTCAAGACCACACACCCTCATACTAGGACCGATGCTTTAAAATTTGCCTAAGCCCATTGTAAGCATTTGATAATAATTTTCCCGATCAGGCCGGAGCAAGAGTCGTCGCGTTGCGGGCAAGTTGATTAAACTTGCGGCAAATGCATAGGAGTTATGCGAGGACTGCGACTGGTGCCCATTAGCAATCTGTGGCATTGGCTCCGCAGCAATACTGATGTCTCGATCGATATGTCGATCGGAAGGGCAGATGTCGAGCATCGCGTTTCCCCTCGGGGGCCGCAAGACCGGCGACAGGCCCAGCTGATACTCGTTCCGCATGGAACGATTCAATGTCCATAAACATTCGAAATCCCGATCGGACGACCGTCCGGTCGAAAGGAGTTTTATGTTCAGGCCAACTGATGTGACGGGCAGTCACGGTCTTGGTGACGGTGATGCCGTTTTTCAGAGCGAAGCGCTCTCCACCGGCCCATTGGGACGCGAGTTTTCTGCGCTCGGTCGCAGCCATGGCTTCCGAAACACGCTGCTTGCGCGCGTTCCAAAGGCGGATAGTCCGGAGTTTTCGGCCAATCTGATCCTCTGCACCTGGCCTGACGAATTGCGCCTCGGTTATGAGGCGGCAGAAGTCTATGCCGGCAGCCTGCTGATCACACGGATCAAGCAGTCTATCCTTCCGCTCTTCACGCATGACAACCTGTTCCTCGGCACGCCGGGATCGGAGGCGCGCCAGCCGCTTGCCCCGCTTTTTCAGCAGTTTGAGCTGGGCGGTTCTCTGGTCTTCAACTTGAACGACCGCAATCAGACCCAGTATGTGCTCGTCTTTTCGGGGCGTAACCATGCGCCCGAGCGTCCGGAAATCGCTGCCCTGCAGCTGAGTGCGATGGAGCTGCTGGATTCGGGCGTCGAGGCATTGGTGCCGCGGCTTGGGCCGAAGGAAAAGCTGTCTGCGCGCGAGATCGAATGTCTTCGCTGGTCGGCTGCGGGCAAGAGCAGCGATGAAATCGCCATCATCCTCGACATTTCGAGCCATACCGTCGTCAGCTATCTGAAGAGCGCAATGCGCAAGCTTGAGGCGGTGAACCGCATGCAGGCCGTGGCGCGCGCCTGTCGCTATCGGCTGCTCTGACAGCAGTATCTTTGCAAACGAAAAGGGCGCCGGCCTTTCAAGCGGCGCCCTTCGTCGTTCTGGCCTTCAGAGAAAGGCGAGGCTGAGCTCGGTCTTGCCGTAGCCGAACTGGTACTGGATCGTGCCTTGATGGCGAAGTGCCAGCGTGTCGCCGGCATCGAGCCAGACCAGGGCGACCGTGCTCGATGTCCCGGCACCGCCGACATGGCTTGCGATATCGGTAGATCCGTTGCGGCTGACATGAACGGTGTGGGTGCCCGTGCTGACGGCGGAGACGCTGAGCGACAGCAGATAGTAACCGGATGCCGCGACCACGAGTGGCCGGCCATGGCCGGAGGCAAGCGGGGCGCCGAGGGACATGTCGCCACCGGAGAGGTGCAGATCGTCAAAGCCGGTAAAGCTGCCGGCCGCTGGTGTCAGCGTTGTTGCGGCAAGAGCGGCGCGGGCCAGCGGCCGCTGGTCGTGGCGGACGTAGCCTTCCGGGGTGACGCTTACGGCCTGGCGCCAACCTGTCAGGTCGCCGTTCACCTTCAGCGAGAAGCGATCCTCTCCGGCAAGGCCCATTTCTGCACGACCCTGCCAGTTGGACTGGAAGATCATGCTCGCGGTATCCGCGGTTCCCGCCTTATTGATCGCCAGCCGATGGCTGTCGCCGGCGTGATTGAACAGGGCTGCCGGCGAAGAAAGGGAGAGCCTGTTGAAGCCATCGGCATCGGCGGCGATCCCCAGACGCTCGAAGCGTGCTTCCTCCGCCAGCGGCGGGACAATCCACTCGGTACCCTGGAAAATCTTCAACCTCTGCTCGTCGAGGAAAACGGCAGTCCAGCCGGCTCTCGGTGTCACGAAGACCCAGGCGCCGTCCTGAAACAGCGCGAGTTGCCCGGCATGCCCTGTCCACAGACCGGTTTCCGGTGCGGCCACCCAGTGGATTTCACCTTCCTCTGGATCGGCAGGCGGACTGCTCGAATTGCCGACGACAACCAGTTGTACCAGCGCGTCCAGCCGCTGAAGCGCTTCATTGTGGGTCACATGCTTCTGCGCCTGTGCAGGCATGATGAAGGGCAAAGCGAGCTTGGTGGTCGTATCGGACATGGTCTCTCCTTCTCGTTTGGCTGCCAGATGCAGCGCGGGTTCGAAGGGAGAATTCTCGGGCATGCCTGAAGGCGGGGGATGAAAATCGCAGGCCCCCGTTGAATTTGCTCACTCTTTCTTGGAAGTCATCCCCGCTCTTGCGGGCGTCCTGTCGCAATGAAGGCCGGATTCTCGAAGGGGCGCAGGCCCATCAGGCGCTTGCCATAGGTGAGCGGTGCGCCGTCCTCGGTCGCTACCATCCCACCTGCAGCCCGCAAGACGGCATCGCCGGCTGCCGTATCCCATTCCATGGTGGGGCTGAAGCGGGGGTAGATGTCGGCCACGCCTTCGGCGACGAGGCAGAACTTGAGCGAGGATCCAACCGCCTTGCGCTCCAGGATCTCTGCCTTCTTGATGTAGGCGTCGGTCGCATCGCAATTGTGGGAGCGGGAAACGAGTGCCGAGGGCGAGGCGTGCTTTTGCCTCACCGCAATGGGATAGCGGGCGGTGACGCGGTCCAGCTCGTCTATCACCAGTTTCTCGGCCTTGCCGGCTCCTCCAAGATAGAGCGTGGAGAGCGCGGGCGCATGAACCACGCCGAGGGTGGGCGTGCCGTTTTCGATCAGCGCGATGTTGACCGTGAAGTCGTCATGGCCGCCGATGAATTCCCGTGTGCCGTCGAGCGGATCGACCAGGATGAAGCGCCCGCCGCTGACATCGGGGATGCGGCCGGCGGCGACTTCTTCTTCGGCGACCACGGGCACATCAGGCAAATCGCGGGCGAGCGCTTCGAGGATCAGTCGTTCTGCGGCCTCGTCGGCTTCCGTCACCGGAGACTTGTCGCCCTTGATGCGCACCTTCGCGCCGGCGCGGTAGATGTCGAGAATCACGCGGCCAGCGGCAATCGCGCTTTCCTCGAACAGTCTCAGAATGTCTGTCGTCTGATGCACCTGAACCGGGCTCCCGATCATGTCACACTCCGGTTTACTGCCATGGCCCGTCGTTTGGAAGTGCGCCTTGCCGCAGCATGGGAATGCCGGCTGATGTTTCTGTGCTGCACTGCGATCAAACCTGTGTTCCATGTCTCAAACAGCATAGATTTTGTCCTGATCGCGCTTGCTCTTTGTGACGCCTATGCGAATGTGACGCGACATTTGCAGAGGTTGTTCGATGCGTTATTCCGCCCTTTCGATCTTCCGCCAGGCGCTTTCCGGCAACCGGAACTGGGCGCCGATGTGGCGCGAGCCGCAGCCGAAACCGCATTACGACGTCATCATCGTCGGCGGCGGCGGGCATGGTCTTTCCACGGCCTATTACCTCGCGAAGGAATTCGGCATCACCAATGTCGCTGTCATCGAGAAGGGCTATCTCGGCGGCGGCAATGTCGGGCGCAACACGACGATCATCCGCTCCAACTACATGCTCGAAGGCAACGAGCCCTTCTACGAGCTCTCGATGAAGCTGTGGGAAGGCCTCGAGCAGGACTTCAATTACAATGCCATGGTCTCGCAGCGCGGCATCGTCAATCTCTTCCACACCGACGGTCAGCGCGATGCCTATGCGCGGCGCGGCAATGCGATGATGATGCATGGGGTGGCTGCCGAACTGCTCGACCGCGAGCAGGTGCGCTCGATGATGCCCTATCTCAATTTCGATCATGCGCGCTTCCCGATCCTCGGTGGTCTCTTGCAGAAGCGTGGTGGCACGGCCCGTCATGATGCGGTCGCTTGGGGTTACGGGCGCGGTGCAGACGAGCGGGGCGTCGATCTCATCCAGCATTGTGAAGTCACCGGCATCCGCCGTGACGAGCTCGGCCAGGTGACCGGCGTCGAAACGACCAAGGGTTTCATCGGCTGCAACAAGCTGGCGCTGGCGACCGCCGGCCATACCTCCGTCACCGGCAAGATGGCCGGGCTCGACCTGCCGATCGAGACGCATGTGCTGCAGGCATTCGTGTCGGAAGGCATCAAGCCCGTGATCGACAATGTCATCACCTATGGTGCCGGACACTTCTACATCTCACAGTCCGACAAGGGCGGCTTGGTCTTCGGCGCCGACATCGACTACTATTCGTCCTATGCCCAGCGCGGCAATCTCGCGACTGTCGAGCATACGATCGAGGAGGGTGTGTCTCTGATCCCCGGCCTCTCCCGGGTCCGGGTGCTTCGGTCCTGGGGTGGTGCCATGGACATGTCGATGGATGGCTCGCCGATCATCGACCGCACGCCAATCGACAATCTCTACCTGAATTGCGGCTGGTGTTACGGCGGCTTCAAGGCGACGCCGGCGTCCGGCTTCTGCTTTGCCCATCTGATCGCCAAGAACGAGGCCCATCCCGTGGCCCGCCTCTTGCGCCTTGATCGCTTCGAACGCGGCTTTGCCGTCGACGAAGGCGGCAAGGGCCCCCAACCGAACCTGCATTGAGACATCGCCATGGCAAGCCTGATCACCTGTCCGCATTGCGGCGTCCGTCCCAAGGAAGAGTTCAGCATTCGCGGCGATGCGAGCCCGGTGCGCCCGGCGCCCACAGCGACTGACGACGCCTGGAACGCTTACGTCTTCCTCCGCGACAACCCGAAGGGCCGGATCATCGAGCACTGGCACCATTCGGCCGGTTGCCGGCGCTGGCTGGTGGTCGAGCGCGACAATGCTGGCAGTCACGAGGTCCATAGCGTGACCGATGCGAGCGAATACGCGAAGGAGGCCGCGCGATGAGTGGTTACCGGCTTTCTTCCGGCGGACTCGTCAACCGTGCCCGCACGCTCTCCTTCACCTTCGATGGTGAGACCTATACGGGCTATGAGGGCGATACGCTGGCCTCTGCGCTGATCGCCAACGACCAGCTGCTGGTCGGTCGCTCCTTCAAATATCACCGCCCGCGCGGCATTGTGACGGCAGGCTCTGCCGAACCGAATGCGCTGGTCACGATCGGGAGCGAGGGGCGCTCCGAGCCGAATACACGGGCGACCGTCGCCGAGCTCTATCAGGGGCTCGAGGCCAATAGTCAGAACCGCTGGCCGTCGCTGAAATACGATATCGGCGCGGTCAACAGCCTGTTGTCGCCGTTCCTGTCCGCCGGCTTCTACTACAAGACCTTCATGTGGCCGAAGGCCTTCTGGGAAAAGCTCTACGAGCCGATCATCCGGAAAGCGGCCGGCCTCGGCAAGACGCCGTTCATCGCCGATCCGGATCGCTATGAGAAAGCCTGGGCGCATTGCGACCTGCTGGTGATCGGCTCCGGTCCGGCGGGGCTGATGGCGGCGCGGGCTGCGACGCGTGCGGGGCTTCGCGTCATTCTGGCGGATGAAGGTTTTAGGCTTGGTGGTTCGCTGCTTTCCGAGCGTGTCACCGTCGGCGGTGTGCCGGCGGCCGAATATGCGGCCTCCGTCGTCGAGGAGTTGAAGAGCCTTGCCAATGTCACGCTGATGCCGCGTACCACCGTCTTCGGCTGGTATGACGACAATGTCTTCGGCGCCGTCGAAAAGGTGCAGAAACATGTGGCGCAGCCGTCGGGCGATCTGCCGGTCGAGCGGGTCTGGCGCATCGTTGCCAAGCGGGCGATCCTGGCTTCCGGTGCTGAGGAGCGGCCGCTGGTCTTCGGCGGCAATGACAAGCCTGGCGTGATGACCTCGGGTGCCGTGCGCACTTATCTCAATCGCTACGGCGTCGCTGCCGGGCAGAACGTCGCGATCTTCACCAATGGCGGCGCAGGCTATCGCACGGCGGCTGATCTGGTCGCTGCCGGTGTTGGCGTCGCGGCCATCATCGACGGGCGGACACACTCTTCTGATGTTGGTCCATCAGGGGTGCGGGTGATCAGGGGCGGCTCCGTTGTCGACACATCAGGCCATCTTCGTCTCAAAAGCCTGCTTGCCGAACGCGTCGGCCATCAGGAAGAGATCGCCTGCGATGCGCTGGCGATGAGCGGCGGCTACAGCCCGATCGTGCATCTCGCCTGCCAGCGCGGCGCCAAGCCATACTGGTCGGAGGACCACCAGGCCTTTCTGGCACCCGATGTCGGCCATGGATTGCGGATTGCAGGCTCCGCTGCCGGTCATGCCTCGCTTGCCGCTGTTCTGCGCGATGGCGCTGACAAGGCGCACGAGGCGATCGGCGATCTCGGTCGTCTTGTCGGCACGGTCGACGTGCCCGAGGTCGAAGGTGAATATGACGCTTCATTCGCGCCGCTCTGGTATGTGCCGGGTGCCAAGTCCAAGGCCTTCGTCGACTTCCAGAACGACGTGCATGTGAAGGACCTGAGCCTTGCCCAGCGCGAGGCGATGGGGCATGTCGAGCACACCAAGCGCTACACGACCGGCGGCATGGCGACCGATCAGGGCAAGCTCGGCAATGTCGCAACGATCGGCATCATGGCCGGCATGCGTGGCGTTTCCCCTGCCGAAATCGGCACCACCACCTTCCGGCCCTTCTACACCCCCGTAGCCTTCGGCGCTATGGCGGGCACCTCGCGGGGTGAACATTCGCGGCCCGTGCGCACCTCGCCGCTGCACGGCTGGGCGAAGAAAAACGGTGCCGTCTTCGTCGAATCCGGCCTCTGGTATCGCTCCTCCTGGTTCCCGCGTGATGGCGAGAAGACCTGGCGGGACGCGGTTGATCGCGAAGTCCTGAATGTCAGGGCCAATGCCGGCATTTGCGATGTCTCCACGCTTGGCAAGATCGAGATCTTCGGCAAGGATGCGGCGGAATTCCTCAACCGGATCTATTCCAACGCCTTCCTGAAGCTTCCCGTCGGCAGGGCGCGCTACGGGCTGATGCTGCGCGAAGACGGCATGATCTTCGACGACGGCACGACGAGCCGCTTCTCGGACGAGCATTTCTTCATGACGACGACGACGGCCTATGCGGGCGAGGTGATGACGCATCTGGAATTCTGCTCCCAGGTTCTCTGGCCGGATCTCCATGTGCGTTTCGTCTCCTCCAGCGATCAGTGGGCGCAGATGTCGGTCGCGGGGCCGAAGGCGCGGATCATCCTCGAGCAGATCATCGAAGACGACATCTCCGACGAGGCCTTCCCCTTCCTCTCGGCGCGCGAAGTGCTGCTCAAGGGTGGCTTGAAGGCGCGGCTCTTCCGCATCTCGTTTTCCGGTGAGCTCGCTTTCGAAGTGGCAGTCCCCGCCAATTACGGCGAGGCGGTCGCCGATGCGATCATGGCAGCCGGCAAGCCGCATGGCATCTGCGCTTACGGCGTCGAGGCGCTCAACGTGCTGCGCATCGAAAAGGGCTTCATCACCCACAGCGAAATCGACGGTCGCACGACGCCCGACGATGTGGGCTTGGGCAAGATGTTCTCGACGCAGAAGGCCGATTTTATCGGCAAGCGGCTGTCCAGCCGTTTCGGCCTGACCGCTGCCGATCGTCCGCAGCTCGTGGGCCTGAAGCCCGTCGATCGCGACAAGAGTTTTGCCGCTGGCGCGCATCTCTTGAAGGAAAACGTCAAGCCATCGACGCTGAACGACCAGGGCTGGGTGTCCTCCGTCTGCCATTCGCCGACGCTCGGGCATACGATCGGGCTTGCCTTCCTCAAGTCTGGCCGTGAGCGGCTCGGCGAGAAGATCGTCGTCTGGGACGGCTTGCGTGGTTCGGAAGTGCTGGCGGAGGTTGTCAGCCCCGTCTTTTACGATCCCGACAACAAGAAACTGAAACTGTGAGGATCCGATCATGCCGGTGACCTATGCCATCAGTCACGTGCTCGAGGACCACATTTCCGGTTTCGAGGCGACACCGAACCCCCATCATCTCGCCATCCTGCGGGCCGTCTCCGTCTTTTCCGTGCTAGCCCACCAGGGCCATGAGGCCGATATCGACGAGGCGTTGACCACGCTTGAAGATGTTCATGTCCGCGTCTGCGGCCCCGGCGAATGGCTTGTCGTCAGCGAGACCGTCGCCGCCGATACGATCGCGCGGCAACTGGCAGACCTAGGTGCAAACCGCGCGTCGTTCCTCGACCAGAGCGACGGGCGTGTGGTACTGCAGATTCACGGTCCAAAAGTTCGAGCCATCCTTGCCAAATGCACGGCTGTTGACCTGCATTCAGACCTCTTCGAAATCGGCCAGTCGACCAACTGCCAGATCTGCCATGTCGCCGCGAATCTCGCCCGCACAAGCCGGGATAGCTTCGAGATCATCGTCATGCGCAGCTTTGCGGGATTTGTGTTCGATGAGGTGCGCGAGATGGGCCGCGAATTTGCGCTGACGGCTGGGTTTGCGTAAGGGACTGAACGATCCTATCTCTCGGTGATCCGCCGACGCTCTCCCGGCGTTTACGGCACAAAGGATCCCGCCCCCGCATGTTTCATCTGATGTTCTCTCTGCCATGGCTGATCGTGGCAACCCGCTTCATAGCGCCCTTGCCGTGGCCGCTGATGGTCAAAGTCTTGCTCGCCGCTTTCCTGCTTGTGGCGTCGCAATACCATCTGTTCAGCCGCTTCACCTCAGGCTCGGTTTTCGCGCCGGAGTTTCCGCGGCCACTGGTCATCGGCTTCAACCTGTTCTTCGGCGCCATCGTGTTGCTGGCCATGATGCAGGTGGCTCTCGATCTGGTCAGTCTCCTGATCTTTGCCGTCAAATGGTCGTTTCCGGCCGTTCCGCCGGAAGTGCGTTACACGATGGGCATCGCCGCTGTCCTGCTTGCCAGTTTCGGTATCTCCCAGGCGATCCGCGTGCCGCCGCTCAAGCAGATCGAAGTCGTGATCCCGGGACTTGCGCCTGAATTCGACGGCTATCGCATGGTGCAGCTCACCGACATGCATATCAGCCGCCTATTCACGGGGAGCTGGGCTGCCGCTGTCGTCGAGAAGACCAATGCGCTTGATGCCGACCTGATCGTCATCACCGGTGACCTGATCGACGGCAGTCTCGATATCCGGCGCGAAGACATTGCACCGCTTGGCGGGCTGACGGCTCGGGACGGTGTACTTACCGTCCCCGGTAATCACGAATACTTCTTCGACATCGACCGGTGGCTCGGCCATTTCCCTGAAATCAACATGCGCATCCTTGCCAATGATCATGCGGTGATCGAACGGGGCGAAGGGCAGTTGGTTGTGGCTGGTGTCACCGACCTTTCGGCCCGGTTCACCGGCGCGGTGGAGCCTGATCTTGGTAAGGCCTTGTCCGGTGCGCCCGCAAAAGCACCGGTTATCTTGCTCGATCATCAGCCGCGACTAGCGCATCGAGCGGCAGAGCAGGGTGTTGCACTCCAGCTTTCCGGCCATACCCATGGCGGCATGATAAGAGGTCTCGACCAGATCGTCGCGCGGGCGAACAATGGCTTCGTTTCCGGTTTCTACCAGGTGGGTGACATGCAGCTCTACGTCAACAATGGCACGGGCCTGTGGCCTGGCTTTGCGCTCCGCATCGGCGTCCCGGCTGAGCTTACGGAATTCACACTGCGGGCGGCGCCGCGCATGTGACAGCGCAGAGCCGGCCGGGCTGTCTGTCGCCAGGCCGGCTCTGAAGTCACTCGGTCAGGATGCAGCGCGGTAGGAGGTGGTCCGCAGACGGGCTGCCCGTTCGGCCGGTGTCCAGACCTCCTTGCCACCGTCGCGGATCTCGCTGCGGCGGTTGAGCTTGAAGCGGTTGACGAGTTCGGCAAGCACCGAGGCTCCATCCGACACCGCTCGGCTGATCTCGGTCGACTGGGCGACCATGGCGGCGTTCGCCTTAGTCATGCCGTCGACGTCGCTGACGGCACCGTTGATTGCTTCAAGGGCGGCCGTCTCTTCTGCCGCAGAGGTGGCGATGCGATCGACGTTCTTGCCGATGGCCGAGACGAATTTCTCGATCTCCTGAAGCACGCGGCCCGTCTCGCCGACGAGGCGCACACCTTCCTGGACCTCGTTGGCCGAGGTGCTGACCAGCGTCTTGATTTCCTTCGCCGCATTGGCCGAGCGCTGGGCGAGTTCGCGCACTTCCTGGGCGACGACGGCAAATCCCTTGCCGGCTTCACCGGCACGGGCGGCCTCAACGCCCGCATTGAGCGCAAGCAGATTTGTCTGGAAGGCGATCTCGTCGATCACGCCGATGATCTTGCCGATCTCGTTGGACGCATCCTCGATCCGTTGCATCGCGCTCACGGTGTCGCCTACCACGGCGACCGATGACGTGGCGGCGGCGCGCGCTTCCGTTGCGATCTGGCGGGTCTCCCGCGTCTGTTCGGTCGCCGTCCTCAGTTTGACTGTCGCTTCCGACAGGGCCGCTGCCGTCTGCTCGAGGGCGGCGACCTGCTGATGGGTTCGGTCGGACAACTCTTCGGCTGAGTTCTTCATCGTGCTGCCGTTGCGGGCCAGTTCGTGGGTCTGGTCGAGCACACCGGATAGCGTCTGCTGGAAGGCGCTGATGGATGCGTTGAAGTCACGCCTCAGCGGTTCGAATTCGGTGCTGAAGGGTTGGTCGAGGGTGATGCGGATATTGCTATCGGCAAGACGACCGAGACCCGCGCCAAGCTCCTCGATTACGCGGGTGCGTTCCGTCACGTCGGTGGCGAATTTGACCACTTTCAGCACCTTGCCGTCGACATCCATGATTGGGTTGTAGGAGGCCTGGATATGGATCTTCTTTCCGCCCTTGCCGAAACGGGTGAACTGGTCGGCGACGAACCGGCCCTCCCCGAGGCCGCGCCAGAAGTCGCGATATTCACCGGAGCCTGCGTAATTCGCATCGCAGAAAATCGAATGATGGCGTCCGACGATTTCGGACAAGGTGTAGCCCATGGCGCCGAGAAAGTTCTCGTTGGCATGCAGGATCTCGCCCTTCGGCGTGAATTCGATGATCGCCTGGGCGCGATCAAGGGCTGCAAGCTTGCCTTCGGCGTCCAGCGACTTCAACTTCATCGCTGTAATGTCGGTCGCAAACTTGACGACCTTGTGCGGGCGGCCGCCCTTGAGGACCGGATTATAGGTCGCCTCGATCCAGATTTCACGGCCGCCCTTGGCGACCCGCTTGTATTGGCGCTGATCAAAATTGCCGGCCGCCAAATTGCGCCAGAACTGTTTGTATTCAGCGGAACCGGCCTCCGCCTGCGTGACGAATATCCGGTGATGCTGACCGACGATTTCGCTCAACTGATAACCGATCGCCTTCAGGAAGTTATCATTGGCGTGGAGAATGCGGCCTTCGAGATCGAATTCGATGATGGCCTGGGATTTTTCGAGGGCGTTGAGGATGGATCGGGCATCGCTGCCAAAGGCGAAAAGGGACATGCAGATCTCTAATTTTTGGAGCGGCTACGCAAACCTGCCGCCTTGAAACGATTATATCTGCTAACTTACTGAAGCCTTAAAAAGGGCGACCGCTGTCGTGTTGGGTTGACACTTTTGTCGCTAATCACAACGCCGCCCTGAGAACACTGGGTGCTACCGATGCGACATGTTTCGTCGCAGCATGGTCTTCTGGCTTTCATGCGGGCAATCTAGCTTTGTCGGATCATTCTTTGCCGCTAAGGGAGCGTTTTCCATGAAGAGCCATGCACGTGTCGTCGTCATCGGCGGGGGTGTCGTCGGGTGTTCGGTGCTGTATCACCTGACCAAGTTCGGCTGGACCGATGTCGTGCTACTGGAGCGCTCTGAGCTGACCTCCGGCTCGACCTGGCATGCGGCCGGCGGCATGCACACGATCAATGGCGACCCGAACGTTGCCAAGCTGCAGAAATACACGGTCGAGCTCTACAAGGAGATCGAGGAATATTCCGGCCAGGATATCGGCTTGCACATGACCTCGGGCCTGATGCTGGCGGCCACCAAGGAGCGCTTCGACTGGATGAAGTCGCTGCTTGCGAAGGGCAAATATGCGGGCGGCGAGGCGACGCTGATTTCGGCGCAGGAAGCCTATGAGATGATGCCGCTTCTTGACCCGAAGCAGTTCGTCGGCGCGGTCTTTGATCCGCATGAGGGCCATCTCGACCCCTATGGCACGACGCATGCCTATGCGAAATCGGCCAAGAAGAACGGCGCGGAAATCTATCTGCACACCAAGGTGGAGGATCTGGTGCAGCTGGAAGACGGTACCTGGCGCGTCATTACGAATAAGGGCGAGATCCGGGCCGAGCATGTCGTGAATGCAGCCGGTCTCTGGGCGCGCGAAGTCGGCCGCATGGTCGGGCTGGAACTGCCGGTTCTCGCCATGGAGCACATGTATCTGATCACCGAGGACATGCCGGAGGTCATCGAATTCAACAAGACGACCGGCAAAGAGCTGATGCATTGCGTCGATTTCGACGGCGAGATCTATATCCGCCAGGAGCGCAACGGCATGCTGATGGGCACCTATGAAAAGGACTGCCGTCCGTGGTCGCCGATCGAGACGCCCTGGACCTTCGGGCATGAGCTTCTCGCCGAAGACCTGGAGCGTATCACCAACGAGCTTGAAATAGGCTTCCGGCATTTCCCGGCCTTCAACAATGCCGGCATCAAGAAGATCATCAATGGCCCCTTCACCTTCTCGCCGGATGGTAACCCGCTTGTCGGTCCCGTACGCGGCATGACCAATTACTGGTCGGCCTGTGCGGTCATGGCCGGCTTCTCTCAGGGCGGCGGCGTGGGCTTGGCACTGGCCAACTGGATCATCGAGGGCGATCCGGGCTTCGACGTCTTTGCCATGGATGTCTGCCGCTACGGCGACTACGCGACGCTTGCCTATACCAATGCCAAGGTGCGCGAAAACTACTCGCGCCGCTTCTCGATCCGCTATCCGAACGAAGAGCTTCCAGGCGCACGCCCGCTGCTGACGACGCCCATATACGACAAGCTCAAGAGCGCCGGTGCCGTCTTCGGTGCCTCCTATGGTCTGGAAACGCCGCTCTGGTTTGCGCCTGAGGGTGTCGAGGATGCCTTCTCCTGGCGCCGCTCGACCGATTTCGAGGCCGTCGGGCGGGAAGCCAAGGCCGTGCGCGACGGCGTCGGGCTCATGGAGACCTCTGGCTTTGCCAAATATATGGTGAGCGGGGAGGGCTCACGCGCCTGGCTCGATCACATGCTCGCCTGCAAGCTGCCCGAAGTCGGGCGCATGGCGCTGGCACCGATGCTGAACGAGGCCGGCAAGCTGATCGGTGACTTCACGGTCGCCAATCTCGATGACGAGGATTTCCTGATCATCGGTTCCGGGATTGCCGAGGACTATCACATGCGTTGGTTCGAGAGCCATCTGCCGGAGGATGGTTCCGTCGATGTCGAGGCCCTCAACCTCAGCCTCGTGGGCTTGTCGATTGCCGGGCCGAAGTCGCGCGAGGTGCTCGCCAAGCTGACCCATCTCGATGTCTCGGACGAGGCTTTGCCGTTCATGGCGATCCGCGAGATGGATCTCGGCATGGCGCCGGTCATGCTCGGTCGCGTCAGCTATACCGGCGATCTCGGCTATGAGATCTGGATGCGGCCCGAATATCAGCGCTACGTCTTCGATACGCTGATGGAGGCGGGGGCGGAGTTCGGCATCACGCTCTTCGGCCTTCGTGCCCTCAATGCTCTTCGCCTTGAGAAGAGCTTCGGCAGCTGGTCGCGGGAATATCGTCCGCTCTACGGACCGCTGGAAGCGGGGCTGTCGCGCTTCGTCGCGCTCAAGAAAGAGGCGAGCTTCATCGGCAAGCAGGCGGCAATGGAGGAGAAGCTATCCGGCGGCACGCTCCGGCTGCGGACCTTCATCATCGATGCGAAGGATGCCGACGTCATCGGCGACGAGCCGATCTCCTACAAGGGGGAGGTGCGCGGCTGGGTGACGTCGGGTGGCTTTGCCCATCCGAGCGGAGTCTCGGTCGCGATCGGCTATGTTCCGAAGGAGATCGCGGACGAAATCGACGGCTGGGAAGTGGAGATTCTTGGGGAAATCTTGACGGCCAGGCTC